>NZ_CP035291.1:1888213-2202915 GCF_006094395.1 Staphylococcus haemolyticus
CATCCTTCAGAAAAGTCCACAATCACAAATCATAATGGTTTGTGGTCGTAGCAAAGGGCTAAAACGTACTTTAGAAATGCAATTTAAATCATATGACAATGTCCTTATTCTAGGATATACAAAACATATGAATGAATGGATGGCATCAAGTCAACTTATGATTACAAAACCAGGTGGCATAACGATTTCCGAAGGTTTAACACGTAGTTTACCAATGATCTTCTTGAATCCGACTCCAGGTCAAGAACTTGAAAATGCATTATATTTCCAAGATAAATCATATGGCAAAATCGCGAATACACCTGAAGAAGCTATAGATATTGTTTCTGATTTAACAAATCACGAGTACCGCTTACAAGCTATGACTAATAAAATGACTGAAGAAAAGGTTAACCATTCAACTTATAGACTATGTACCGATTTATTAAATATCTTGGACAGTTCATCACAACAACAAGAAATATATGGAAAGGTTCCTTTATATGCCAGATTCTTCGTTAAGTAATAAAGGAATTAGTAAAAACTTCAAGATAATGCTCGTTATTTTGTTCTTAATGGAGTTTGCACGGGGAATGTATGTATTAAGTTACGTTAATTATTTACCAACCGTTACCTCTATTGCTGTTGCAGTGACTTCAGCGGCATTATCAATTCACTTTATATCCGATGCGGCAACGAATTTTGTCATCGGATTTCTTTTGAAAAAATTTGGTACTAAGCTAGTATTAACCTTAGGTTTTTTATTAGCTTTTATTAGTTTATTCTTAGTCATTTGGTTCCCAACTAATCCAATAGTTATCATTTTGAGTGCTATCATGTTGGGGATTGCTGTTAGTCCTATATGGGTTATCATGTTATCTAGTGTAGAAGAAGCACAACGTGGTAAACAAATGGGCTATGTTTACTTTGCTTGGTTATTAGGGTTACTCGTAGGATGGGCATTTATGAATGTTCTAGTTAAATTACATCCTACTCGATTTGCATTTATGATGTCACTTGTTGTAGTCATTGCATGGGTATTGTATTATTTTGTTGATATTAAATTAACAAATTATAATACTAAACCGGTTAGTGAACAATTAGGACAAATCGTTGATGTTATGAAACGTCACTTAGTGTTATTCCCTGGTATTTTATTACAAGGTGCTTCTATTTCAGCATTGCTACCTATACTACCTACATATGCTACAAAGGTAGTAGGCGTAAGTACTATTGAGTACACCATTGCCATCGCCATAGGTGGTGCCGGTTGTGCCTTTTCAATGTTATTCTTATCTAAGATTATTGATAAAAATAGTAAAGGCTTTATGTATGCAGTTATTTTTACAGGTTTTATACTATTCACAGCATTTATCTTCGGTTTATCTTTAGTAACAAATATCCTTATCGTTTGGATTGTAGCGATATTTATAGGTTTAATGTATGGGATATTATTGCCTGCATGGAATACATTTATGGCAGGACAAATTGATCCCGCTGAACAAGAAGAAACTTGGGGCGTATTTAATAGTGTTCAAGGATTTGGTTCTATGATAGGTCCTTTATTTGGAGGCTTAATCGCTCAATTTTCTAATGGTTTAAATAATACATTTTATTTTTCTGCAGCAATCTTTTTAGTATTAGCGATATTCTACGGTGTTTATTTTGTAAAGTATCGAGGCAAAGCAAATCGTTTCTAATAAAAAGTAGATAAAACACTAAAAATCTAGTTAATGTACATCATACACTGTACATTAGCTAGATTTTTATTTTACATATTATTTAATTTTACGCTAACTTAAAAGTATCAATCACTTTCCATTTATCCTCTTCTTCGTCATAGCGTAATAATGAAAGTTCTTCAATTTTTTCTTTAAGGTCTACCCCTACTAATTCTACTTGACCAAATATATCCTCGAATTCTTGGCTTGTTAAACCTTGAGCAATCGTAAAGTGTGGCACGAATGGATGCTCAGCTTCACCATGAAAATCTTCAGTATTAAATAAATTGAAAAGTTGTTCTAATTCATCAGTTTTAGCAACTTTAAAATAAATTACATTGTTAGTTGGTTTAAAACTTGAAGCTTTTGTAGCATGAACATCTACAGGTCCGAAACCTTCTAATCTTTTTTTAACTTCTTCTTTTACTGAATCTAATTCATCATCATTGATTTCAAAGTGTGATTTGATCGTAATATGAGGCATGATACGTGCATACTCAGTATCATAACGTTTACGATAACCATTCACTTCATCTTGAAATGATTTTGACGGAATTAATGCTAATCCTATATTCATTGAAATTCCTCCTTTGTTTAACATATTACCATTATAGCAAAATTCTATATTTTACGTTATTAGTTAGCAGAACTTTTTTGAAAAGGTTTACAATATCTAAACAATTTATTTCGTAGTATTGTACATTAAATAATCTCAATTACATCTTAGCATTGATTATCCTATTAAAAATACAAGTAATTAAACCTCATTTGACTCTTGTGTAATTAGCTCATCGCTTAAATAATATTTAAGTATGTCTGATAATAGAGGTTTCCAAGATTTCCAGTTATGTCCACCCTCAAATTCTAAATAATGATATGTGAGCCCTTTGTCTTTAATTACTGTTGCTAAATCTCTATTTGGCGTTAAAAAGTTTGCACGTTCTCCAGTTGTTGGCAAAGCAAAATCTTCTTCTTCTAAACCAATAGCGTGCCAAATAGACAATTCACTATATTGTATACACTTATTAAATTTATCTATTACAGTTTCATCTGAATGCGGGCTAAGCATTGCTACTTGACTGAAAATAGTTGGGTAAGTCAAGGCGGTTAAAAGTGCTATACTACCAGCAAGACTATCTCCCATTAAAATTCTGGCATTACCTACTTTATAAGTTGGAAACGTCTTATCAATAAATGGTAGCAACTCTTTACCAACAACTTGTACTGTTTTATGACTTCTAGTACCCTGCGGATGGAATTCTTCTCTACGTTTATCAACATCTTCATAATGAAATCCAATTATAATGGCTCGTTGAATTTCATCTTCTCTTCTCAACCGTTCATATTCACGTTGAAGTCTTCCAAATCTTAAAAAATCTAGCCCGTCAAAACATATAATGACTTGATACTTAAATAATTCAGAGTAATCTTCAGGCAAATATACTGATAATGTAACATCTCTTTCTAAGATATTACTATGTAATATATGTTTATTAATTTTGCCTGGTTTGAAATTCGACATGATATTGACGCCCCCTAAATAGAATATACTTATTGTATCAAGATAATGATGACTTTTAAATCTCTGATAAAAATCTAATGTTTCATACTCACGAAATTTGGTAATTTATACAGAGTTATAACACTTTTTCAAAATGTAGCTCTATATTTATTAATTTCAATATTAAATATGAACTTCATTAATCTCAGTGTACCTCTCTAGAAGTTAAAATTTCCCTTTTTAACGCGTCTTAATTGATATATACTAATTAAATAATGAACAAATGAAAATAGGAGGACGTAAGCTTATGCTTAACAAAGTTTGGTTCCGAACAGGAATTGCCCTAGTTATCTTGTTCGTGCTAATTAAATTGTTTATGGAAGTACAAAGTGTTTTTGCACCTATTGTAACCATTATCGGTTCTGTATTTCTTCCATTTATGATTAGCGGATTTTTATTCTATATCTGCTTACCTTTCCAAAGTATTCTTGAAAAGTGGGGTTTCCCACGTTGGGCAAGTATCACTACAATTTTTATTGGTTTAATTGCTATTATTGCTATCGTAGTCGCATTTATAGCACCAATTATTATCTCTAACGTGAATAGTTTAATCAAAGCAACACCATCACTGCAAAAAGAAGCTGAACATATTGTTAACTTCTCACTTACGCAAATGGATAAACTTCCAAGTGATGTAACAGATAGAATTAATTCTGCTGTAAAATCAATTGGTGATAGTATGACTGGAATTTTGGCTAATTCATTTACATACTTAACGTCATTTATTTCAACTGTCTTCTTACTTATCATGGTACCGTTCTTCTTAATTTACATGTTAAAAGATCATGAAAAATTCATTCCTGCTCTTGCTAAATTTTTCAAGGGAGAACGTAAAGTATTTGTAGTCGACTTAATGAAAGATTTAAACTTCACATTAAAATCATACATTCAAGGACAAGTGACTGTAAGTGTTATTTTAGGGGTCATTTTATATATTGGTTATACCATTATTGGTTTACCATATACACCTTTATTAGTACTATTTGCTGGTGTAGCTAACTTAATACCTTTCTTAGGACCATGGTTATCATTTGCACCTGCAGCTGTGCTCGGTATCATAGATAGTCCTACTACTTTTATTTGGGTTTGTGTTGTTACATTAATCGCTCAACAACTTGAAGGTAATGTGATTACACCAAATGTTATGGGTAAATCTTTAAGTATTCACCCACTTACAATAATTGTTGTTATTTTAGCCGCAGGAGATTTAGGTGGTTTCACACTTATTTTAATTGCCGTACCACTCTATGCAGTACTTAAGACTATTGCGAGCAATGTCTTTAAATATCGTCAACGCATTATTGATAAAGCTAATAGCGACGTTAAAGACTAGATTGATATAAATTTAAAAAACGTTTCAGTAGTGAACTTGAATTTACAATGCATTCAAGTTCACTTCTTTTTGTAAACATAAAAAAACTTGGTGCTGTACACACCAAGTAATTGATTTAATTTATTATTTTATTGCGTGGAAACCACTATCTACATGGATATTCTCACCAGTTACGCCACTTGAGAAATCACTCAATAAGTAAGCAGCTGTTTTACCTACTTCTTCTTGATCCACATTTCGTCTTAATGGTGCACGTTCTTCAATTTCTTTAAGGATTGTGTTGAAACCACCAACACCTTTAGCACTTAACGTACGAATTGGACCAGCAGAAATAGCATTTACTCGAATGTTGTCCGGGCCTAAATCATAAGCTAAATATTTAACATTAGCTTCTAAACTTGCTTTAGCTACACCCATCACATTATAGTTTTGAACGGCAAATTCACCACCAAGGTATGTTGTTGCAACAATACTACCACCGTTTGGCATTATTTTCTTCGCTTCGTGCGCAACAATTGTTAATGAATATGAACTGATATCTTGCGCAAGTAAGAAACCTTCACGTGATGTTTCAGAGAAACGTCCACGTAAGTCTTCAATATTTGCAAATGCGATAGAGTGATATACGCCATCAATATTGCCTACTTCTTCGCCAATTTTAGCGAAACCATTTACTACATCTTCATCTTTTTGAACATCGATTTGATATAATTTTGGCTCTTCTTGGTTTAATTGTTCTAATAATTTTTCTAATTCTTTGCGGCTACGGTCTTTACGATAAGTGAAAACAAGTTTAGCCCCTAATTGATCTAATACCTTTGCAACGCCAAATCCGATACTACGTTTATTAGCAATACCCATAATTACGAAGGTTTTATTTTCAAGATTAATCATTCGAAATAACTCCTTAATCATCGTTTTTTATATCTTAATCTCACTGTACAAACAATGTAGACTAATCTAACGTTATTATTTTACCATTTTTGCTTCATAATTATAAAGCAATATTATTACCTGGTCATATAGGAAATAGGCTGGGACAAAATAAAATGTCTCAGCCTATTTTATCATTTTGTCAGTAGCTGACTGATTTGAAAATGCGCTTGAATCAAGCTTTTTTCAAACCTAGTCATCCTTGCCGTGGTAGTACAACGAAATAAATTTTGAGAAAATATTATTTCTGTCCCACTCCCAGACGTCTAATATTGATTTTTCTATATTAATAATAAAACTCTAGATCTGATTTTAACTCATCTACGTATTCTTTTGAACCAGTCACGATAAGTCTATCTTTGTATCTAAGTTGTGTATCACCATGAGGCACGATTGATTCATTATTACGAATAATTCGAACGAAGATAATATCTCCGCCAAATGGGAAATTACGTAGTTGAATATTTTCATATTGATGATTTAACATTTCAATTTCATACAATGATGTTTCAACATTGCTTAAAATGTTTAACATATTTGGTGTTTCAATTAAGCCTTGTAGGAAGATTTTATTACTAATGAAATTACTGAATACTTCAATACCTTCACCTTTCATTTCTTCATCTTCGTTACTATTTTCAAGTCGACAAATTACGCGTTTAACATCATGTGCTTTGGCTAATTTTGCCACATCACGGTTAAGACTATCATCATTAGCAGAACAAACTACGATGTCTTGATTGAATAACCCTAATCTTTCTAGGAGTTGTTCTTCATAATTCGCTATTTCTACAACAGTTATATGGTCAGATAAATTACGCTTATCTCCTAAATCTTTGCGATAATATAATGTCACATTATATAAGTGTGGTGACAAGTTCTGTACAATTGGAATCGTCAATTGATTCTTGCCAATTAATGCAATATCAATTTTACGATTAGCCTCATCTGGAATTGGAAACATTTTCTTGAAAATAATCGGTACAAACACACACGTGATGATTGCACTTAAAATCAATATGCCTGACATTTCAGATGATATTGTATTCAATTGCTCTGCAATTTTAGCAGATGCAATAACCAATGATAATGTTGAAGTAAGTAAAAATGCTGATGCTATCGTTGTCTTATTATCAAACCAACGTCTAATAAAGAAAACTGGAATTAATTTTGAAATAATAAAAGCTAGAATGAGCACCGGAATAATTAATAATAATGATGGTTCTTTAATTAATGACGGAATATTTAAATCAACACCAACCATGATAAAGAAGATTGGAATAAAGAACCCGTATCCAAATGAATCAAGTGTATGCACTAATTCTTCATCTGGTTTCAGCAAGGAAACAACCACACCAGCTAAGAATGCGCCTAGTATATATTCAGCGCCTACACCCTCTGCAAGTGCAACTAAAAGAATAATTAATGCAAAGATTGCTCTTATACCTATTTGTGTAGTACCACCAATTAAGCGATGTAAAAATTTCATACGCTTAAATACAACGCCTAATATATAGAAAATAGCAGTAAATACAAGTAAAATTGCTGAAAGCCAAACTGAACCATTACCACTACCATTGATACCACCGTAAATAGTTAACAGTACCATCGTTACTAGGTCAGCCAATACGGCTACTAATAATATAAATTGACCGATAGTTGTACGCATTATATTCATTTCTTTTAAAGTAGGCACTACGACACCTAGTGATATCGTTGATATGATAATTATCATTAATAAAACATCATCTACGAGTCCTAACCATTTGAACGCGTAAGCTAATATTACTGATATAATCATAATAAATGCGAATACGGTTAGCGCTAAATTAAGATGGCTTGGTACATCTTTTTCATGTTTGTTCGTACCTTGTCGATTTCTCTTATCTTTTTTAAAAGTGCTAAAGTCAATCTCTAATCCACTTAAAAACATTAAAAAGATAAAACCCAACGTTGATAATATGTTGAGCATACTATCTTTATGTACTAGATTTAAGAAAGACTGTCCAATAATAATACCCATGATGATTTCGGCTACAACCACTGGTAAAAAATTGATGTTCAGTCTATTTATAATAATTGGTGTAAAAAATGCTGCTAGAACTACAATGACTAGTGAAAAGAACTCCATTTTGTCCCCCTATGTTAAATATGACATGAATGTTGTTGCTAAACCAAAGTAAATTAACATACTTACAATATCATTAATTGTTGTAATAAATGGTCCGCTGGCTACGGCTGGATCAATATTCAGTTTATTCATAAATAATGGAATCATAGAACCAACTAACGTACCAACCGTCATTGCAATAGTAAGACTGCCTCCAACTATTAGTGCTAAAAATGGTTGTCTATATATAACAACGATGATAATAAATAAAACAGTGGCACAAACTAATCCTGAAAGCAAGCCACTTCCCGCTTCTCTTAATGCAACCTTAAATTTACTTTGTTCATCAATTTCCCCAGTAGAGATATTACGTACAGACACCGCAAGTGATTGTGTACCAGAATTTCCGGACATACCACTAATAATAGGTATAAATGCAGCTAATAATGCAACTTGTGATAATGTTGCCTCAAAACTACCTAATATAGTAGCGGTAATCATTCCTAAAAATGTAAGAATGATAAGCCAAGGTAATCGTTTAGTAGCAGTTTTCACAACAGAATCATTTGTTGAGTCAATATCAGATACCCCAGCTAAACGAGAGTAGTCTTCACTGGCCTCTTCATCCATAACATCTAGAATATCATCAATTGTAATAATACCAAGTAAATGTTGTTGATAATCTATTACTGGCATTGCAATAAAGTCATAATCTCTCATTTTTTGAGCTACATCTTCTTGGTCATCTGCGACATTAACACTAATGACACGTTCACTCATGATATCTTCGATGTAAGCATCATTTTCTGCCACGATTAAATCTCTTAAAGATAATACACCAACTAATTGTCCGTCCGTGTTTACGGCAAAAATAACATAAATCGTTTCGGCATCTGGTGCTTGTTCTTTTACTAACATTAATGCTTCTTTAACCGGAGTATTGACATCTAAAGAGATATATTCCGTCGTCATGATACCGCCGGCTGTATCTTCTTCATAATGTAATAGATGCTTAATTTCATTAGCATCTTCACGGTTCATTAATGTCAGTAAACTAGCTACTTTGGGTTTCGAAAGTTCATTTAATATATCTACAGCATTATCTGAAGACATCTCTTCTAAAACTTTACTAGCATAATGTGCATTCATCGTATCAAAAAGGTCTTCATATGCTTCATCATCAATTTCTAATTGTTCAAAGAATTCCCCTACCTCTTGAGGTGATAAAAATTCAAATATCTTTTGTCTATTTTCATTTGAAGTATCTTCAAAATATTCACTTTGTTCATATTCGTGCATTGCTAGAAATTCTTCTCTAAATCGATCAATGTCGTCTTGTTTTAAAAGATCATCTAACAAATTTTGGTTATATACTTCATCTTTATTATAGTCATTATTTTCTATTTCTAATGACAACGTCGACACCTCCAAATCTTATTATAATTCTGCATAAATATTTTGTAGCCATTTATAATCTATTTCTATCTCAATTTCTCTATTATAAATTGGATGTATGAATGTCACTTTATAACATTGTAAAGATTGCGTATGAATTTTAGGATGACTTCCTCCATATAAATCATCACCAACAAGAGGATGTCCTAAATAATTAAAATGAACACGTATTTGATGCGTTCTTCCAGTATGTAATTTAATTTCACATAAACTCGCTTCAGGTTTGGTCATTACTGTTTCATATGAAGTCTTTGCGTATTTTCCTGAAGCATCAACTTTCCTAGTAATAATACTCTGGCTATCTCTAGCAATCGGTTCTTCTATAACACCACTCAATTGCATTTGACCATAACATACACACATATACCTTTTATCTATTGCACTCGTCGTCATTAAATGATGGATATGCCCATGCTTAGCAAATATTACAATGCCTTTAGTGTTACGATCTAAACGTGTAACAATATGCGGTACGATCGATGTATCGATTAACTGACCAACATTTAAATAATAAAGTACACGTTCTATCAAACTATCGTGCGGATGTTCTCTTGACGGAGTGCTATTTAAATAGTTTGGTTTTGACACGATGATTAAATAATCATCTTCATACAATATTTCAATTGGATTACGTGATGGAATCAAATATGAGCTAGGTGTTTCATCAGGTAACATAATAGTTAACTTATCTCCTGCCATCATCATTTTCCTGACAGTTACATGACTGTTATTAATAATTAAAGCGCCATTATGTTTAATGGCGCTAATTGTCTTTTTAGAATATTGGTGACGCTGCAAAAAAGACTTAAGCATTTCATTATGCTGTATCACATATTCAAATTTCATCGTCCATCTTCACTTTCAATGAATGAATCATGTACTCTTTTCCAAAATGGGAAAGGTCTAAATCTAGCAAAACGCACTTTCTCATTAGCCACTCTAAACTGAATACCATTGACATTTTTATGTTTTAAACTAACATGATCAATTGTTGTTAAAATGGTATCGTGATTAACAGGTGTGATTAAACATGTATGATGCTTTGGCAAAACAAGTGGTGAACCCACTGTTCTAAATACTCTATTATTGATAGAGGCTATTTCTGCAATCTGCATAGCTTCAAGTGAGGGATGTATTAGTGCTCCACCTAATGCCTTATTATAAGCAGTTGAACCTGAAGGGGTTGATATACATAAACCGTCACCTCTAAAACGTTCAAATTGCTTACCACGAATGCCCACATCAACTACAAGTGTTGAACCATTTTCCGTTTTCATTGTTGCTTCATTTAAAGCTAAATAACGTGTTTCATAACCATTATCATTGTATCTGACAATAATTTCTAATAATGGATATTCAATGACTTGAAATTCAGAGTTATTAATTTCAATAATTAATTTCTCAACTTCATGAGGTAACCAATCAGCATAAAAACCTAAATGTCCTGTATGTACACCTACAAATGCCACTTGAGAAAGCATGTGGCTGTATTGATGAAAGGCTTGTAATAAAGTTCCATCTCCACCTACCGAAATAACAATTTCTGGATTAACGGCATCTTCTACCATGTGGAAATCTTTCATATGATTTATCATTTTATGCTTTAATGCATTGGATTTTGAATCACCTTTAGACAAGATAGTATAACGCATCCCCACACCTCATTAGTCATGTTTTTTTGCACGTTTTTGAGAATAATATTTCTGTGCTTCTTGAATTTCATCTTTAATCTCAGACATCTCTTCATCTAGAAGATATGCCGCTTCAGCTGCACGCTCAAGACGATGCTGAATTTCCGCTGGATAATCCCCGTCATATTTATATCTTAATGTATGTTCAATTGTAGCCCAGAAATTCATTGCTAATGTTCGTATTTGTATTTCCGCTAAAATGGCTTTCTGACCGTTTAATGTTTCAATTGGATATTCAATAATCACATGATATGAACGATAACCACTTTGTTTTGTGTTATTGATGTAGTCACGTTCCTCAATCACTTTGAAATCTTGTCGTTGTCTCAGCATATTAACAACCACATCGATATCGTCCACAAATTGACACATCATTCTAAGACCAGCAATGTCGTACATCTCTTCACGTAGTCTATCAAACGGTATACCCCTTTTATTCGCCTTATCAATAATACTCGTAATTGGTTTTACTCGACCAGTAACGAATTCAATGGGTGAAGCATCTTCTCCAACTTCATATTGCTTACGCAAACCTTTTAATTTTACCTTTAATTCATCAACGGCTTGTTTATATGGTGTTAAAAATTGATCCCATTGATTCATATTGTTTCACTCCGCTTCACTTTAGGTCAAAAGTTTCTTCAACAGCTGAAACAAACTCCTTACCATAGTTATTATTTCCTTCAACATTCTCAAGTATGTAATCTAATTCCTCTTGAAAATGTTCTAAAACCAAGTCATCGTTTACTATTAGTTTCTTGCCTCTATTCTCATGCAACATGGACCATGTTTCTTGAACGAAAATCAAGTAATCATATGATTGTCCGTCATCTAATAAGTAGGCAAATCCGTAATTATCACTATCAACAAGCATTTGCCCTACTTCTACTAATCCATCAGTTGGATCTTCTGAGTAGCAATAAATGCCATCATCTTTAATTTTAATTTCATTTACATAAATACGCATGCTTGTTCCTCCTTATTATTCTTTATTAGTTTAACATAATTTAACTGTATAACACACGTTTGAAATGCACTTCTTACTCGTCTATCCACTATTGAATGAAGCTCATTATGTCGTGACAAATCAAATCATTTTATAAACTATACTTAAGTACTCAGATTTACCTTTTCATTCATATATAATTACTTTAAATATTTATATAACTCAGTCATAATGAATTACAATAAATGGATTTAGAGGTGCAAATTATGGCGACGAATAATGAAATAGAATTTAAACAATTACTAAGTAAAGATGTATACGATAAATTTAAATATACTTTTTTTGAAGATAAAGAACCTTTTATTCAAATAAACTACTATATTGATACTCCTAACTTCACATTGCGAGATCATAAATCCGCATTACGAATCCGAGTTAAAAACGACACATATGAAATGACCTTAAAAGTGCCCGCCGACGTAGGTTTGATGGAATATAATCATATGGTTAAACATATACCTAAAACAGGTGATGTAATATTTAATAACTCACTACCAGAAGATATACGAGAAATTGTCGAATCATACGGTATTAATGACAACGAATTAACTATATTAGGCGCATTGAGAACAGCTCGTTTAGAAACAAACTATAAAAATGAATTGTTAGTATTAGATCGAAGTGATTATTTCGACAAAGTTGATTATGAGTTAGAATTTGAAGTTACTGACTATAACAATGGTTTGAAAAAATTTCATAGTTTATTAGAAGAATTTAATCTTGAGCACACCGTACCTAACAATAAAGTTCAACGTTTCTTTGACTATAAGAATCAAATTGACAAGTAGCAGTACGTCGCTGTAAAAAGTCAAATTACTTTTAAATGTAAAAATTCATGTTATATTAGTAATATATTAACGGAAATTGGTGATATTATGTCTAAAACGCCATACGATATTATAGGTGAAACAGCACTTTATAATATGATTGATCATTTCTATGCTCTAGTTGAGAAAGATGACAGAATCAATCATTTGTTCCCTGGGGATTTTGCCGAAACGAGTAGAAAACAAAAGCAATTTCTCACTCAATTTCTAGGTGGACCAAACCTATATACTGAAGAACATGGACATCCGATGTTAAAAAAGAGACATATGGAATTTAAAATTACAACTTATGAAAGAGATGCATGGTTAGAAAATATGCATACTGCAATAACCGAAGCACAGTTTCCAGCTGGTGTTGGAGAGTATTTATATGAACGTTTACGTCTAACCGCTAACCACATGGTAAATTCCTAAATATAATTGAAGGTGAGTAAAACATGGCTGAAGAACTAAAAATTGTAGACAATAGAAGTCGTGAAGATGCTAATCTGTCACCTGTAAATAAAATTGAAATTTATTCATTTTTTGATCCATTTAATACAGATTGCTTTAAATTATCAGCGATTATTTCTAAATTAAGAATTGAATATAATCAATATATCCGTATCAGACATATTCTAAACCCTTCATTGAAAGTACTTACTAAGTGCCAAGCGCAAAGTACATCTGATTTTGATAATATCGCCTTAGCTTATAAAGCGGCTGAATTACAAGGTCGTTTAAGAGCGGAACGTTTCATCCATTTAATGCAAAATGAAATTATTCCTAAGAAGGATATTATTACGGAAGAAATGATTTGTGACTGCATCATTAATGCAGGTTTAGATTACAATGAATTCAAAGAAGATTTACAAAAAAGCAAATTAACCGAAAGTTTAAAAATAGATTTACACATTGCTCGAGAAATGGAAATTGAGCAAGCACCTTCACTCGTATTTTTCAGTGAAGATGTTCATGAGGAAGGCCTGAAAGTAGAAGGATTATATCCATATCACATTTACACATATATTATTAATGAATTAATGGGTACGCCTATTGAAAAAAATCTTCCACCTAAAATTGAGCATTATATTCAAAAGAAACAACTCGTTACTATGGAAGAACTATTGACCATATATGAGTGGCCCGAAAAGTTAATGACAAAAGAACTTAAGAAATTAGCGTTACAACAAAAAGTAGAAAAACTTCAATATCCTGAAGGAGATTTTTGGCAATCAAAAATGCCTAGAATATAGGATAGCTAACAATAGCCATTCAATGATGATTATATTCATGCATTGGGTGGCTTGTTTTTGTGTACACATCAATTTAAGGTTGAACGACTCTGTTTCTATTATTGTTATATAAATCAATTGCAATGTATAGTAGTGGCGTCGAAGTACAATGAAAAATTTATATACAATGAGGAATTCATTGATAGTGGTAGTTATTAAAAAAGAGTATAAAAAAACGCCGTGTCTGATTACACGACGCTAAACAAAGGGGATGGGAGAAATTTTTCACTTCAAACAAAGGGGTATGTTTGTTATGTGATTAATTTCATGTTCATAATATAACACGCTAATATAGGTGTTTCAATATTAAAGACCCCTTATTTTAAAATTGTCACAAACTTGACATATTGTAAACGGATACAGTCATTCTAAGCTTTCATAAGTTTTTCAAAAGTATCTAATTTTTGTTCAAAGACCTCACAAGCCTGCTCAATAGGTTCTGGTGAAGTCATATCCACACCGGCATTTTTCAGAATCTCAATTGGATAGTTAGAACTTCCTTTTTTCAAGAATTCATTAATATATCTTTCAACTGCAGGTTTACCCTCAGTTAAAATTTGATGACTTAAACTTTGAGCTGCACTATATCCAGTAGCATATTGATATACATAGTAATTCATATAGAAATGAGGGATTCTTGACCATTCTTTGCTAATATTGTCATCTGTTTCAACAACATCACCAAAGTATTGTTTATTCAATTTAGCATATTCATCATTCATACGTGTTGCAGTTAATGGTTCGCCTGCTTCTTCAATTTGATGAATTTTATGTTCGAATTCTGCGAACATAGTCTGACGGAATAAAGTCGCTCTGAATCTTTCAAGTTCTTGATTTAATAATAATAAACGACGTTCATCGTCTAAATGTTTATCCATATAATCACTTAGTAATGCTTCATTACAAGTTGATGCAACTTCAGCAACAAAGATTGAATAATCACTAGAATTAGATGGTTGATGTTTACGACTGAAATAACTATGTGCTGAATGACCAAATTCGTGGATAAGCGTATATAAATCAGAGACAGTATCTGACCAATTTAATAAAATGAATGGATTAGTTAAATGTGCACCAGATGAGTAACCACCTGATCGTTTACCTTTATTTTCATAAACGTCGACCCATCGATTATTCAAACCTTCTTTTACTACATCAAGGTACTCTTCACCCATAGGTTCTAACGCTTTTAACATCCATTCTTTTGCTTCTTCATAAGGCATTTCAAATTTAACGTCCTTAACCATTGGCGTATATAAATCGTACATTTTCAGCTCATCAACAGCTAATAATTCTTTTCTTAGTTTCGTGTATCTGTGCAATAATGGTAAATATTTATGCACAGTTTTTACTAAATTATCATAGACTTCTTCTGGTATATGATTATTACTTAACGCACGCTCACGAGCTGTTTTATAGTTATGTGTTCGAGCATTAAAGACATTCTTCTTAACTTCCCCTGCTAATGTTGAACCTAGAGTATTATTATAAGCACCGTAAGCTTTATATAAATTATTATATGCTGATTGACGTAACTCGCGATCATCAGATTCTAAATATTTGATAAAAGTTCCTTGTGTTAATGGATGTTTTTCACCATCTTTATCTACTGCATCTTCAAATTCTAAATCTGCATTACTAAACATACCGTACACATTACTTGGTGTAGATAGTGCATCTTGAGCCTCAGTAAGTAATCTCTCTTGCTCGGCATCTAAAATGTGTGGTCGTTTTTCATTGATAAGTTTTAAATCAAATTCATAACGTTTTAAGTTGTCATTAGTTTCGATAAATGATTGAAGTTTATCTTCATCAATTTGAAGAATTTCTGGTACTAAGAAACTCCATGCGGAACTAATTTTAATTATAAGTTGATGTGCACGTGACTCGAATCCTGTATATTTATCGTTTGAAGTATCTTGGTCTTGTTTTAAATGTGCATAGACATATACTTTCTCTAGTTTAGTACCAATTTCATCTTCTAATGCAAGCGCATCACATAATGTATCAGCGCTATCTGCTAAGTGCCCTTTAAATTGCTCTTCTTTACCTAGATAACCTTCAACCTCTTTTAATGCTTCTTCAAAAGCTTCATCATTTTTAAAAATCGTTGTTAAATCCCACGTATCATTTGGATATTTACGTTCTTGCTCTTCTCTTGTTAATTGTTGACTCATATAGTAAACCTCCTATAATAACTAATGTTATAATTTTCTCATTATTCCCTATGAATTGCACGTTTTAACTATATTTAATGTAATGATTAATAAGTTCTGAGACAACACAATCCATAGAAATAGTGTTAAGGTACATCTGCCTAAATTTAAGAAAGGCTTTTAAACACTGATGTACATCAAACTCTTGTTCATTAAATAATTTAAATTGTAATTGCCACTGAACTGGATGATTCTCAATATAAAGTTGATAAGGGAATATGTAGCCGAAGTTATGATAAACAGCTTCATCTGTTAATCTTAACTGGTATATTGCGCTTAACGATGGTTCAAGGACGGAATTTTTCCTTCTACATTGATTCAAGTAATAATGTATTTCAGATTTAGTTAGCTTGAAAATGTGTTGATATGGCGTAGACATGATACTAATCTGATTCACTAATTCGTTGATTTCAATTACTGTTTGTTTTGCGATAAATTGTTTGCCACCAATATGCTGAATTTGACTATATAAAACAACACACTTGTTCTTTTGATTCCATACATATAAACACCTATTTATTGGATGTATAAAATGTGCTTGAAATGAATTGAGATATAGTCTCCCCCTATGATATCGACAATCTTGAATTAACCAAATGACTTCCATATTCAGCTGTTTAAATCCCTTTGTTCGTTCTATGATCTCTTCAATATCTATTCTAGAAAATTGAATTTCAATTACGTATTTTGAATTCACTAGTATGTCTGGGTATTGTTGAATAGTTGGACAATAAGGTTCAATTTGAACGCGATAATGTAGTTGTGATAACATCTTCGCAATAAAACACTTTACAAAGTAATGTTGTTCGGATTCTTGTTTTGCACAATAACATACGCTATCAACCTTATGCGCGAAATGCGGGATATTTTTTGTGCCACACTTTAATAGTAGTTGTGAGCTACAATGCGGACAAAAATAGCTGTCCTGTTTCTTTGCACGATGTGCATATACTTGCTCGCCTTGTTGATTTATAGCGATTAACATAAATTTCACTCACCTCATAAGATTAAACGTATGAAATGGTGATTTTACTTCTCAACACAAAAAACCGAAGCAATATTCATTGCCTCGGTAAAAACTTTCATTATTCAACTGTGTCTGGGAAATAACGTCTCACTTGAGCAGTTACATTATGACTCATAATAATCTTAGCATAATCATTTAAGTATACTTCAGTTTTATCTGTTGGATATGCAAACTCTAACACCTGACTATAACTATCGTTAATCATTTCTTGACTGACTGATTCATCAAAGTGAATAGCATAGTAATATTTATTGTCATTCATATATAATAAATCTTCAAATTCATCAGTTGATAAATTATGGTGATATGCATAACTAATAACTTGCTCTAAATCATCAAATTTAACGATAACTGTTCTTATGTTCGGACGTTGTTTCGTTTGTTTTTGTTCAGACTTATGAGAGTGCTTTTGTTGTTGTGCTCTTTGTTCGAATAAATCTTCAATGCTCTCTTCATTTTCTAATGTATTTGCAAGTAATTCGTTAACTTGTTCTTCAAATTGCTCGTTTGCATCTTCATCAGACATATTCATAGCTTCTTCATTTTTAGATTTAGAAATCGTAACTTCCACACCTTTTTCAAAGGCATGTACTTGTATCCAAAGAGGCCCTTCAACTACGAAGTCTTCTTCTTCATTGATTTCATCCATCATTGACCAGAAGAATTCTTCGCCTCTTTTACGGTTAGTCCATAAATCTTCTCGACTGAATCCTCTAGCTTCAATATCACTATAAGTTATAAATAATTTGACTGTTGTGTCATCAACGCGTTCTATTCTCATATCATCTCACTCCTTACAGTCGATGAATAGTAACCATATTGTATTAGAACGTGGTGGAAATTACAATTTATTTGTTTGATTAAATTTAACTATTTTACGATCGTTATATATACTAACATATTCCCTTTTTGAGTTACAAAAAACAGCACTAAAATAGTGCTGTTTCATATTATTATAATCTTCAATTAAATTTTAAAATTAATCAACAAGACGTTGCGCTTCTTGTAATTGGAAAGTACGAACCTTTCTAGGTAAGAAACGTCTAATTTCATCTTCGTTATAGCCAACCTGTAAACGTTTTTCATCTAGAATAATTGGACGACGTAATAGTCCTGGATTATCTTGAATGATCGCATAAAGATCTTGTAGTGGTAAAGAATCAATATCAACATTTAATTTTTGGTATGTTTTAGAACGAGTAGAAATAATCTCGTCAGTACCGTCTTCAGTCATTTTTAAAATTTGTTTGATTTCATCAATTGTTAAATGTTCAGAAAAAATGTTACGCTCCGTATATGGAATGTCATGTTCTTGTAACCATGCTTTCGCTTTACGGCAAGATGTGCAACTTGGTGAAGTAAATAATGTTACCATACATCTCACTCTCCTATTGAATGAATATTATTCATTATTTTTGAATTTATTGATTAAGAAATGTTAATTTATTTAGTCCTCTTAACCTTACAATGTTAGTATAACCAACTAACATTAAAATTAAATGAGAAAATCCTAATTTTTCTGAGAAATCTCAAATTTTCTAAAAACCTAAATTTAAAGGCTTAGAATTAACGTATAACTACATACTAACATAACTTACATTTTAAAGAAATACTGTTATAATTTAAATAATATGAATTAAAACTAAGAAAGTAGGCATCTAATATGGAGACATTATTTTCAGGAATTCAACCTAGTGGAATACCCACAATTGGTAATTATATTGGGGCATTAAAACAATTTGCTGATGTACAAAATGATTATGATTGTTATTTTTGCATCGTCGACCAACATGCTATTACAGTGCCTCAAGATAAAATCAAATTACGTAAACAAATCCGTCAACTTGCGGCTATTTATTTAGCATCTGGCATAAACCCAGAAAAAGCTACCTTATTTATACAATCTGAAGTACCAGCACACGTGCAAGCAGGTTGGATGCTCACAACAATTTCAAGTGTTGGAGAACTTGAACGTATGACTCAATATAAAGATAAAGCTCAAAAACGTACTGACGGTATTCCAGCAGGATTACTAACTTACCCACCATTAATGGCTGCAGATATTGTGATATACAATACTAATATTGTTCCAGTTGGTGAAGACCAAAAACAACATATGGAATTAACACGTAACTTAGTCGAACGTTTTAATAGTCGTTATAATGACATTTTGGTTAAACCAGAAATTCGTATGCCTAAAGTAGGTGGTCGCGTCATGAGTTTACAAGACCCAACGAAGAAAATGAGTAAAAGTGATGATAATCAGAAAAACTTTATTTCATTACTAGACGAGCCTAATGTGGCAGCAAAGAAAATTAAAAGTGCTGTAACAGATTCAGATGGAATTATTAAATTTGATCGTGATAATAAACCAGGTATTTCAAATTTATTAACAATATACTCTAGCTTAACAAATGAATCTATTAAAGATTTAGAAGCTAAGTACGAAAATGAAGGATACGGTAAGTTCAAAACAGATTTATCAGAAATCGTCAAAGATTTCTTAATTAACTTCCAAGAAAAATATAATGAATTTTACAATTCAGATAAATTAGATGACATCCTAGATCATGGTCGCGATAAAGCTCAAAAAGCGTCATTCAAAACATTGAAAAAAATGGAACGTGCTATGGGACTGGGACGTAAAAGATAATACATTAGTAATATAAAGAGTCCGGGACATAAAGTTCTTGGATAAGTGAAAAAAAGACAATTTCTATTGAAATAATATAGAAATTGTCTTTTTTATAAATTTTTTGATTATTTTCACCTCGTTGAGCTACTACTTTTCTTATATTAAGTGCCATTAATACAAAACCAAGTTCTCTTTTGACTTTATTGAGTCCTCGGACAGACATCCGAGTGAAACCCAAAATAGCCTTCATAAATCCAAAAACAGGTTCCACATCAATTTTTCTTTGACTGTAGATATTTTTTGTTTCTGGTTCTGAAAGCTTTTTGTTAATTTGGGATTTAAAATATTCCCAGTTATAATTCTTCATTATTTTTTTGTTTGTTTTTGAATTGAAGTTCATACATTGATTTTTCAGAGGACATTCTGAACAATCATCACATTCATATAATTTGAAGTCTCGCTTATAACCATACTTATCATGACGATAGGCATATCTTTTAAAACCTAGCCGTTTATTATTCGGACAAATGAATTCGTCATTAATTTCGTCATAGTTCCAATTTTGAGTATTAAAGATGTCACTTTTATATTTTTTAGTTTTATCTTTTATAAACATTCCATATGTTATGAGTGGCGTTCGATTAAAGTCATCTATAATTGCCTTATAATTTGATTCACTACCATAACCTGCATCAGCTACAATATATTCAGGTAAATGACCGTAGGTCTCTTGAATTGAATTTAAAAATGGAATCATCGTTCTAGTATCCGTTGGATTTTGATACACATTATAAGATAAAACAAATTGGGAATTTGTCGCTATTTGTAAATTATACCCTGGCTTAAGTTGTCCATTTTTCATGTGATCTTCTTTCATTCTCATAAATGTCGCATCATGATCTGTCTTAGAATAACTATTTCTATCCTTTAAAATAGATTTTTGAAATTCGTATCGATACTTTCGCTCAAAATAATCATTGATTTGCTTTTTGTATTTTTTGATTTTAGTTCTTTTGAGACGTATTTGTTTTCTTGTTTTAGTACATTTTTCATTGTTGATATGTTGGTTTAAATCTTCGATTTCTTTATCTAAGTGACTACCAATCAAATCTATTTCTTCTTTTGTTAATTCATTATCATGATCTTCTTTAATTTCCGGTATGATTTTATTGGTTACCAATTCATGGTAGAGGGCTTTAGAATCCTCATTCATCTTTGATTCATGGTTTTGAATACTCTTTTTCCATACAAATGTATATCGATTGGCATTTGCTTCAATTTTTGTACCATCAATAAAAATAGCTTTATCATCTATAAGATTTTGTTTTACACACTGACTGTAAAATTGAATAAATAAAGATTCTAATAAAGCATCTACTTTTGGATTTACTCTAAATCGATTAATTGTTTTATAAGAAGGTTTTTGATTTTGTGATAGCCACATCATTCGGATGCTATCATTAAGCATTTTTTCTATTTTACGACCTGAGAATACAGATTGTGTGTAGGCATATAGAATCACTTTTAACATCATTTTAGGATGGTACGAAGTTGCACCACGGTGATGTCTGAATTCGTCGAATTCATTGTCAGGAATTGTTTCAACAATATCATTTACATGTCGTGAAATATCATTTGTGGGGATAAGAACTGAAGTTTCCATTGGTAGAGTAAGTTGAGTCATGTTATAATTTTTATACATAAAGCACCTCGTTAATTTAGTTTAGTGATGTTTATTAAATTATACGAAAGTGCTTTATTTTTTTAAAGTATTACAATGTAAAATTACATATAAGTACAAAGTATTTTGGCGTGACTCTTGAGGGAACAGGACAAGCTGAAGACTACAGGCTGAAGCTGTCCCCTAAGAAAGCGAGCCAACAATACGGAGTATTGTAAATAGGCTCTATAATAAATTGGACTGATGACTAAAAATCATCAGTCCAATTTTTATGTTTGAATACAAAAATGGCGCAATTACCTATATAATTATTAGCTACCAAACAAAATAAAAAGAAAGGTAATGCGCCTATGTGTAAGTCTATATTAAATACATTAAGAATTAAAGATAAAAATCTAAATTTTTCAGATGAAGTGATTGAGAAAAAACATAAAGGACGAATGAGCTTGTTTTACTATGCCGAGCTCACTTATCAACCTACACATTGTGAAAATTGTTCAACTAAAAATGAAAATTTCTCAATAGTAAAAAATGGTAAGAAAACCTCAACGATTACTTTACTTAAAATTATGGAAATGCCCGCTTATTTAGAACTTCAAAAACAAAGATTTTATTGTAAATCATGTGACAGTCATTTTACTGCTAAATCTAATATTGTCGACGCTCATTGCTTTATTTCTAATAAAACAAAACTTGCAGTTTTAGATAAAGCACAAGAATACCGCTCTCAAAAATCTATCGCTAAGTCATGCTTAGTATCATCAATGACTGTGTCTAGAGTGATTAATCAAGCGGCAAGCGACGTAGGTCAGTCTTCTTTTGATGCTTTACCTGAACACTTAATGATGGACGAATTTAAAAGTGTTAAAAATGTAATCGGAAAAATGAGTTTTATTTATGCAGATGCTGTATCGCACCGCATCGTAGATGTGGTAGCGGATCGTAAGTTAAAATCGCTAAAAGATCATTTTTATCGCTATTCTTTGAAACTCAGACAAAAAGTCAAAACAGTCACGATTGATATGTATGAACCATATATGTCACTAATCAAACAATTATTTCCTAACGCGAAGATTATTATTGATCGTTTTCATATTGTTCAATCTTTAAATCGAGCGTTAAATATGTCTAGAGTTCATGTAATGAATTGTTATAGAACCTCTAATAGACCGCTTTATAATAAATATAAAAGTTATTGGAAACTATTTCTTAAACCTTTTGAAACGCTAGAAGCATTTAATTATCATAAAGTCCATTTATTTAAAGAGTGGAAAACCGAAAAAGGCATTATAAATTACTTATTAGGTGTAGATGTAGAACTATTTAATACATACCACTACGTTCATGAGCTAAGAAGATTATTAAAAGAAAATCAAATAGAGAAATTTAATCATAAACTCTTTTCTATTCATCTTTCAGATGTGTGTCCTAAATTACGCCCAGTCATTAGAACTTTAAGACGATTAGCAGCTTTCATTGAAAATACTATGACATATTCTAACCTGACCAACGGTCCGTTAGAAGGAATTAATAATAAAATCAAACTCATTAAAAGGGTATCTTTTGGTTATAGAAATTATGATAATTTACGTAATCGAATTATTATAACTTCGCGACTATTTGCGTCAACAACAAAAAAAGAGAGTCTGGGACATAAACCCTAGAGAAATAGCCAGTAAATGAGTTTTAACAAATTCATTTACTGGCTTCTTTATTTACAATACTCCGTATTGTTGGCTCGCTTTCTTAGGGGACAGCTTCAGCCTGTAGTCTTCAGCTTGTCCTGTTCCCTCAAGAGTCTCGCCAAAATACTTTGTATTTATATGTAATTTTACATTGTAATACTTTAAAAAAATAAAGCACTTTCGTATAATTTAATAAACATCACTAAACTAAATTAACGAGGTGCCTTATGTATAAAAATTATAACATGACTCAACTTACTCTACCAATGGAAACTTCAGTTCTTATCCCCACAAATGATATTTCACGACATGTAAATGATATTGTTGAAACAATTCCTGACAATGAATTCGACGAATTCAGACATCACCGTGGTGCAACTTCGTACCATCCTAAAATGATGTTAAAAGTGATTCTATATGCCTACACACAATCTGTATTCTCAGGTCGTAAAATAGAAAAAATGCTTAATGATAGCATCCGAATGATGTGGCTATCACAAAATCAAAAACCTTCTTATAAAACAATTAATCGATTTAGAGTAAATCCAAAAGTAGATGCTTTATTAGAATCTTTATTTATTCAATTTTACAGTCAGTGTGTAAAACAAAATCTTATAGATGATAAAGCTATTTTTATTGATGGTACAAAAATTGAAGCAAATGCCAATCGATATACATTTGTATGGAAAAAGAGTATTCAAAACCATGAATCAAAGATGAATGAGGATTCTAAAGCCCTCTACCATGAATTGGTAACCAATAAAATCATACCGGAAATTAAAGAAGATCATGATAATGAATTAACAAAAGAAGAAATAGATTTGATTGGTAGTCACTTAGATAAAGAAATCGAAGATTTAAACCAACATATCAACAATGAAAAATGTACTAAAACAAGAAAACAAATACGTCTCAAAAGAACTAAAATCAAAAAATACAAAAAGCAAATCAATGATTATTTTGAGCGAAAGTATCGATACGAATTTCAAAAATCTATTTTAAAGGATAGAAATAGTTATTCTAAGACAGATCATGATGCGACATTTATGAGAATGAAAGAAGATCACATGAAAAATGGACAACTTAAGCCAGGGTATAATTTACAAATAGCGACAAATTCCCAATTTGTTTTATCTTATAATGTGTATCAAAATCCAACGGATACTAGAACGATGATTCCATTTTTAAATTCAATTCAAGAGACCTACGGTCATTTACCTGAATATATTGTAGCTGATGCAGGTTATGGTAGTGAATCAAATTATAAGGCAATTATAGATGACTTTAATCGAACGCCACTCATAACATATGGAATGTTTATAAAAGATAAAACTAAAAAATATAAAAGTGACATCTTTAATACTCAAAATTGGAACTATGACGAAATTAATGACGAATTCATTTGTCCGAATAATAAACGGCTAGGTTTTAAAAGATATGCCTATCGTCATGATAAGTATGGTTATAAGCGAGACTTCAAATTATATGAATGTGATGATTGTTCAGAATGTCCTCTGAAAAATCAATGTATGAACTTCAATTCAAAAACAAACAAAAAAATAATGAAGAATTATAACTGGGAATATTTTAAATCCCAAATTAACAAAAAGCTTTCAGAACCAGAAACAAAAAATATCTACAGTCAAAGAAAAATTGATGTGGAACCTGTTTTTGGATTTATGAAGGCTATTTTGGGTTTCACTCGGATGTCTGTCCGAGGACTCAATAAAGTCAAAAGAGAACTTGGTTTTGTATTAATGGCACTTAATATAAGAAAAGTAGTAGCTCAACGAGCTGAAAATAATCAAAAAATTTATAAAAAAGACAATTTCTATATTATTTCAATAGAAATTGTCTTTTTTTCACTTATCCAAGAACTTTATGTCCCGGACTCTCAATATTTGGACTCATCAGTCCGATTTGACGTAGAGCCTGTAAATAAAGAAGCCAGTAAATGAATTTGTTAAAACTCATTTACTGGCTATTTCTCTAGGGTTTATGTCCCAGACTCTTTATATTATTCACTTTTCCTTTTTTTACCTGTTTCACGATCAATAGTTTTATCTATATACACGTGCTTAAGTGTAGTATCTGGGCCTACTTTGTGATACTGTAACCCTCTAACTTGTGGATTAGTTAAATGTGCTTCACCTTTTTGATATATAGGTGCAACTGGTGCGTCGTGAAGTAAAATACTTTCAGCTTTTTGTAAAGCTTCATTTCTCTTATCAGGTTCACGTAGTAAAGAACCATTAGCTTCTTTGATAAGATTATCGTATTCTTCGTTACCCCAATCAGTATTATTTTGAGCATTACCTTTTGTCATTATTTCCAAGAAAGCCGTTGGGTCTGGATAGTCAGGACTCCACCCTGCATATGACGTTTCATAATTATTTGCTAACTCTAGAGTAATTTTTTGTTTAAATGGCATTTGTTTAATTTTTAGAGTAACACCAGGTAAATTTGTTTCAATCTGCGATTTTATATATTCAGCAGCAATCTTCGCTGCTGGGGTGTCTTGAGTATTCATAGTAAAAGTAAATTCTTTTTTACCTAATTCTTTTTGCGCAATTTCCCAATTTTGTTTTGCTTCTTTGGTATTATATTTTAATGGAGATGAAACTGTACTTGCGAAATCTTTGCCGTCTGGTGTTTTAGCAGTTCCAATACCAGTGAAATTATCTGAGGCTAAAGAACCGTCATTTAAAACAGATTTTACATATCCTTTTTTATTAATAGCTTGCGCAATAGCTAATCTTAAGTGTTTATTTTTAAATTCCGGAACTGTTTTTTCATTCATTTTAATATAGAATGTAGCAGCAGTTAAACGATGGTTCAATGCTTTACTATTTTTATATTTGTTAACCTGCTCAGATGTTACGATTGTATCATCAACTGAATCTGTATCATATAATGATGCACCAGCTTGTTGATCTTTTAGTACTTTATAATTTACTTTATCTAATTTAACATTCTTTTTATCCCAATACTTGTCATTTTTTACAAGTTGAATTTTATCTTCCACTTGCCAATTAATTACTTTAAAAGGCCCATTATATACTGCTCTATCGGCTTTTGTACCATATTTTTCTCCATATTTTTTGGCAATTTTAGAATTTTGAGGATCAAAAGTATTTAAAGCCAATAGTTCATTTATATAAGGCACAGGTTTTTCTAATTCAACTTGAAGTTTATATTTATCTAGTGCTTTAATTCCTAATTCACTCACTGGTTTTTTTCCTGAATTAACTAAATCAGCATTTTTAATATCACTCATTATGTAAGCAAATTCAGATGCTGTTTTGGGGTCCACAACTTTTCTCCATGCATAAACAAAGTCGTCCGCAGTTACTGGGTCACCGTTAGACCACTTAGCGTTTTTTCTTAAATTAATTGTTAAAGTTTTGCCCCCGTTACTTTTTTTAGGCATTTCTTTAGCTACACCTAAAGTAACCTTATCGCCTTTATCAATTGAATATAGGCCTTCAAATGCTTGGCCAGCTATATCTCCTGATACTGCATCTGTAATTAATGCCGTATCTAAAGTACTTATATCTTGTGTAATAACTTTTCTAAAGACTTGGCCATCATCTGAATATAAACTTTTATTATTACTACAAGCTGAAAGTACTAAAACCACTATTAATAAAGTTGCTATATATTTTAAAGATTTCATAGTAAATTCATCCTCCTTCCCCTGCATTTAAACGCTTTGCGTTTGATGTTCTTGTTTTAATTGAGCAGCTTCTTCATCAGTTACAAAAACATAATGATCTGGTCTTATTTCCTGAAGTTTTCGCTCAGAATTTTTAGATTCATCTTCTTGATATGCTACACGTTTACGTGTTCTCTCACTATCTGGGTCAGGTTGAGGAATCGCTGATAACAATGATTTCGTATAATCATGTAATGGATGATAATAAATTTCGTCAGCTGAACCTAATTCAACAATTTTTCCGAAGTGCATCACTGCGATACGGTCTGAAATATATTTAACCATTGATAAGTCATGCGCGATAAATAAGAAAGTAATACCTCTTTCTTTTTGTAATTTCAACATTAAGTTTACTACCTGAGCTTGGATAGATACATCTAACGCTGAAATAGGCTCATCCGCAATAATAAATTCCGGTTCCACTGCTAGTGCACGCGCGATACCGATACGTTGACGTTGTCCACCAGAAAATTCGTGTGGATATCTATTCGCATGTTCTTTACTTAAACCGACCGTTTCAAGTAAGTCATAAACACGACGTTTACGGTCTTTTTTACTGCTTGCTAATTTATGAATATCAATACCCTCTGCAACGATATCCATTACTTTCAATCTAGGATTTAATGAAGCATATGGATCTTGGAAAATCATTTGAATTTTTTTATTAAACTTTAATAAATCTTTACGCTTAGAAATTTTTTGAATATCCTGTCCTTCATATAAAATTTCTCCACTTGTAATATCATTTAGTTTAATAATTGCTTTACCTGTAGTTGATTTACCACATCCTGACTCTCCAACTAACCCTAATGTTTCCCCTTTATAGATATCAAAAGATATGTCCTCAATGGCTCTTACTTCATTACGTTTACCTTCATTAAAATATTGTTTTAAATTTTTAATTTCTAATAACACTTCATTATTTTTATCCATCGAACGACACCCTTTCTACTTGACGTGGTTTGTCGTAATTATTCGGCATTTGACGCTGTCTTTTTACAACCATTTCTGGCGGTTTTACTTTAGGAGCTCTCTTATCTAATAACCATGATTTAACAAAATGTGTTGGTGATACTTTGAACCATGGTGGCTCTTGTTTAAAATCAATATCTAAAGCATATTGACTTCTACGTGCGAATGCATCTCCTTTAGGAGGATGAAGTAAGTCAGGTGGTGTTCCAGGAATAGCAATTAATTCTGTATCATTACTAGTAGTTAAATCAGGCATTGATGATAATAATCCCCATGTATAAGGATGCTTTGGGTCATAGAAGATTTCATCTACATCTCCTGTTTCTATCATTTGACCTCCGTACATAACAGCTACTCTATCTGCAATATTTGCCACAACACCTAAATCATGGGTAATAAATATAATTGATGTATCAATCTTTTTCTGCAAATCTTTCATTAAATCTAAAATTTGAGCTTGCATTGTTACATCCAATGCTGTTGTTGGTTCATCTGCAATCAATACTTTAGGTTCACAAGCTAAAGCTGTTGCGATTACAATTCTCTGTCTTTGACCACCAGAGAATTGATGTGGGTATGCTTTGAAACGTTTTTCAGCATTAGGCAATCCAACTAAATTCAAAATTTCTAAAGCACGTTTTTTTGCTTCAGATTTACTATAATTACGATGTTTAATTAAAGGTTCCATTACTTGTTTCCCAATTTGCATCGTCGGATTGAGTGATGTCATTGGATCTTGGAATATCATCGAAATATCTTTTCCACGTAATTTAATTAATTCTTTCTCAGATTTATTTGCTAAATCTTCACCAAGAAAATCAATTGCACCTTTTTTAATACGGCCCGCATCTCCTTGGAATAGCTTTGTAATCGCTTTAGTGGTTACTGATTTTCCAGAACCAGACTCTCCCACTATTGCTAACGTTTCCCCTTTGTTCAAATAAAAATCTACGCCTCTAACCGCTTGCACTTCCCCAGCAGTAATATCAAAGGAAACATGCAAGTCGTTGACTTCTAATACTCTTTCTGACATAACGTGTGCCTCCTTTATTATTTACGCATTTTAGGGTCAAATGCATCGCGTAAACCATCACTAAATAGATAGAAAAATAAAATTAATAAACTTAAAATTGTTGCTGGAATGAATAACTCGTGTGGATGAATTAATAACATTGCACGACCATCATTAACTAAAGATCCTAATGAGGTTTGTGGTGCAGGAACACCTATACCAATGAAACTTAAGAATGCTTCAAAGAAAATCGCACTTGGGACAGTAAACATAGATGTTACTACTATAGCCCCTAATGTATTAGGGAGAATATGTTTAAAAATCAAGTTGACTTTTGATGCGCCTAAAGTTCTTGATGCCATTACAAATTCTTGGTTTTTTAATTTTAAGAATTCACCACGAACAACCCTACTCATACCTAACCAACCTGTGATTGACATGGCTAGTATAATCGTCCAAATAGAAGGTTCAAAAATAAGTACGAATAAAATTACTACAATAAGGTTTGGAATTGAAGCAATGATTTCCAAA
Source organism: Staphylococcus haemolyticus (assembly GCF_006094395.1). Taxonomy (NCBI): domain Bacteria; kingdom Bacillati; phylum Bacillota; class Bacilli; order Caryophanales; family Staphylococcaceae; genus Staphylococcus; species Staphylococcus haemolyticus. The sequence goes on from NZ_CP035291.1 coordinate 1,917,578, forward strand.
ATACGTTGCATTACATCATCTACTCGCCCACCAAAAAATCCTGAAATAGCGCCATATACTACTCCGATAAAAATATCTAATAAGGCAGCCACAATACCAATAACTAGAGAAATTTGAGTGCCTTTCCATGTACGTGTCCATAAATCTCTACCAAGTTGATCTGTTCCAAACCAATAATTTTCTTTAGCTCCCACTTTTGCATAAGCATCTTTACCATCAGAACCTGTACCATCAAATGGTAAAAAATGAACTTTGTCTAATATGGGAATTTTTGCTGGAAGATTTCGATAATCGACATTTTGTTCAGCAAAATCATGTTTACTTATTAGTGGACCAACTAAAGCTAAAATTATTATAAGTATAAGGCCAATCATCCCTATTACAGCAAGTTTATTTCGTTTTAGCTGTGCCCATGCATCTTGCCAGAAATTTTTACTTTCTCGTTGCATTTCAGGTTCTTTATTTATATCTAAATCTCTAATAACAAAATCAGAAGCTGCAATGCCTTCAGAGGTATGTGTCATCGCCGCGTTTGAATGATCATCCAACGGCTTTTCAAATTTATCATTTGTCATTATTTTTTACCTCCTTGCACACGAATTCTAGGATCAATAATTCCGTAAAGAATATCTACAATAAAGATTGAAACAATAAATAATGTACTAAATAATATTGTTGTAGCCATGATAACTGGGAAATCATTGGTTGTAATCGATCTAACGAATTGGTCCCCAAGACCTGGTACTCCAAAAATATTTTCAATAGTCAATGTACCAGTTAATATACTTGCTAACATTGGTACAATAATAGTAATAATTGGAATTAATGCATTACGTAATGCATGTCCAAATAGCACTCTTAAAGAAGAGTTACCTTTTGCACGTGCTAATAATATGTAATCTGAACTTAATACTTCTATCATTTCTGCTCGAATATACCTTGCTACTGTTGCTAAAACTGTCGCAGACAATGCTAGTGAAGGTAAGACTGCTGTTGAAAATCCTTCCCACCCAGCTACTGGGAACCAACGTAAACGTACTGCAAACACATATTGTAAAAGTACGGCTAATACGAATGATGGTACTGATACTGCGATTACTGAAATTATAGTTGTTGTATAATCTACCCAAGTATTTTGTTTAGTAGCTGCTGCTACGCCAAGGATTAAACCTAAAATAACCCCGATAATCATAGCTGTAATACCCATTTCCATAGAAGGAATCAATCTCGGTTTTATAAGCTCCCATACCGGTTGATTATGATACTGGAATGAATACCCAAAGTCTCCAGTTACGACATTCTTTAAATAATGAAGATATTGAATGGCAACTGGATCATTTAAACCATACTTTTCATTAAGAATCGCCTTTTGCTCAGCACTTAGTTTCGCATCGTTAAATGGTGAACCGGGCATTAATTTCATTAAGAAAAATGTAATTGTAATAATAATGAAAAGCGATAAAAACATGTATCCCAAACGTTTAAAAATATATCGCGTCATTAAATAACCCCCTTATTGAATTTTCAAAATTAACATTCCCTTCAAAATTTTCAGAAATATTTAGTAACATTATATATATAATTTGCATATAATTGCAATATAATTTTCACAAAATTAAAAAAGTAAGCGTTTAAATAAAAACATTTTAAGGAGTACTTTGACAATCTTTTTTATTCTAACTATAAATAAGAATATATATTTTATAAAATTTAAGTTACAATAAATTAAACCGTCAACTGGGGGCTTTATTATGAAGAATTTAAAGAACTGGATGATATGGTTGATAATTACTCCCATTTTATCTATGATACTGTGGATTATATTTACAAATCATAGTTTTGTTTCATATATTAATACACTTTTTTATTTGTCTCTTACTATATTCATCTCCATTTTTTTCATTTTATTAGTTCAAGAGGGCATTTTTGATGCAACGAGCTATGGTTTTAGAAGAATAAGATATCAACTATCGTCTCGCTCAAAAAAGAGAACAATGGCGGATGATGAATTTTTAAATCCTCAACAAGTTAAAAAGGAACATTATTTTATATCTACATGGATTGCTCCAGCTTTGATATGTAATATTGCATACTTTGTGATGACAATAATAATTTCATTTCTACTTTAAATCATTCTACATACAAAAATAGACCAAGGACATTATCAATTAGTGTCCTTGGTCTAATATCATTTTTCAAAATTAATCTTCAAATTTCTTAAATACTAATACAGCATTATGACCACCAAATCCAAGACTGTTACTCATTGCATAAGTAATTTCTAAATCTTGCGCTTCATTTGGAACGATGTCTAGATCACATTCAGGATCTGGTGTATTCGCATGAATAGTTGGTGCGACTTTAGAGTCACGAATAGATAATGCTGAGAAGATAGCCTCTAAACCACCAGTAGCACCTAATAAATGACCAGTCATTGATTTAGTAGAGCTAACTTTTAGTTGATTAGCAGCATCTCCAAAGGTATTCTTGATCGCTCTAATTTCATACATATCACCTACAGGTGTACTTGTGCCATGTGCATTAAGATATTGAACATCTTTTGCTTCAATACCTGCATCATCAAGTGCTGCTTGCATTGCACGTGAACCACCTTCACCTTCAGGAGCGGGAGCTGTAATATGATATGCATCACCAGTTGAACCATAACCAACTATTTCAGCATAAATTTGAGCACCACGTGCTTGTGCCGATTCTAATGATTCAATCACTAAAATACCAGCACCTTCACCCATAACGAAGCCATCTCGACCTTCTTGGAATGGACGACAAGCTGTTTCTTTATCATCATTTGTAGATAAGGCACGACTAGCACTGAATCCTGCAAGTGCCATGTGTGTAATTGGCGCTTCTGTACCACCTGTTATCATCGCATCTGCATCGCCACGTTGTATGATTTTAAATGCTTCACCAATTGAGTTTGTACCAGTTGCACATGCTGTAACTGTAGAACCATTTGGCCCTTTTGCACCTAAATCAATTGATACTTGGCCGGTTGCCATATCAGGAATTAACATAGGTACGAAGAATGGACTTACTCTTCTTGGACCCTTATTTTGAAGTGTTGTATGTGCTGTTTCAAACGTTTCCATACCACCAATCCCTGAACCAATCCATACACCTATGCGATTAGCAGTTTCATCATTGATTTCCAATTTAGCATCTTCAACTGCTTGACGTGCTGCAACTACCGCATATTGTGTGAAACGGTCCATACGTCGAGCTTCTTTCTTTTCAATATGGTCTTCAATATTAAAATCTTTAAGTTCACCTGCTAAATGAACATTATAATCTTCTGTATCTATTCTAGTAATAGTATCGATTCCATTAACACCTTTCAAGGCATTTTCCCAACTTGTCTGGGCATCATTGCCAATAGGTGATAATGCACCCATACCAGTAATTACAACTCGTTTATTCTCAGTCATACATTATATCCTCCTATTTACCCCATTTGATAACCATAGCGCCCCATGTTAGGCCACCACCAAAACCTACTAATACTAGTGTGTCATCATCTTTTATTCTTCCATTTTCTAATTCTTGTGAAATACTTAAAGGTATTGAGGCAGCAGATGTGTTACCAAATCGATTAACAGATACACTCATCTTTTCTCTCTCTATACCTAGTCTTTCTCGAGCTGATTCCATAATTCTAATGTTTGCTTGGTGAGGTATAAACATATCAATATCATCTGATTGTAGACCAGCTTTATCAACCACTCGTGTTGATGCTTCACCCATAATTCTTACCGCAAACTTGAAGACTTCTCGTCCGTTCATTACTAGTTTACCAGTATCTTTGTTTAAGTATAAGTATTTTCCACCGTTACCATCAGATCCCATTTCATAACTAATGATACCTCGTCCTTCTGAAACTTCTCCAATAACTACTGCACCAGCGCCATCACCAAAAAGGACTGCTGTTGAACGATCTGTTAAATCAGTAATCTTAGATAATTTGTCTGCACCTACTACCAGGATATTTTTATAATCACCTGATTGAACATATTGTTTTGCTGTAATCATAGAATACATAAATCCAGAACATGCAGCTAATTGATCCATTGTTGGTACTTTACGTGTACCCAATTTTTCTTGCAATATATTGGCAACCGATGGGAATGGCATATCTCCAGTAGCAGTTGCAACAATAATCATATCTATATCAGCAGGTGTGATTCCTGCATCTTCAATCGCTTTTTTACTAGCTTCGAATGCTAAGTCAGATGTATCTTGATCTTCACTAGCCCAGCGTCTCTCTTTAATTCCAGTCATTTTAGAAATCCATTCATCTGAAGTTTCTAAAAAACTTTCGAAATAAGCGTTATCAACGACTTTCTCTGGCGCATATGCACCAAATCCTTTTATACCTACGTTCATGAACGTACACCTTCTTACTTCATTTTTTAATACCAGGTATTAATTTAACACATTTTTTTACCACTACTCAAGTAGTTACCCTTTCACAAATACAGATTTCATTAAATAAAATTGATTACAAATTTTTATCAGTTATCTGCTATCTCTATACAAATAGATTACTTTACTTTAGAATGAAAGTATATAAATAATGGAGGTCATCGGTATGAAATACCTCGTAACTTTTATTTGGGCAGTCATCTTATTACAAATGGTTAACTTTGTATTAAATAGTTTAAATGGCGGTGGAACATTAAACTTTATCACGCCAATAGTTCTAGCAGTTATCTTTACAATTGTAATTGCTATTCTAGCTGCCATGATTAAACCAGATGATTTTACCCGTTCAGGTAACAGATAGTCTTATTACTACATAATAATACAATACGTTAAAAACGCTTGGAATTTGAATTTAAAACTCAAATTTCAAGTGTTTTTCTATATTAAACTAGATATAGATGAACCCTTAACATTATAGCGATACATTACAACCTTCAAGTCTTTGAAAAAGTCTATGAAGTGAGGAATTACTTATTCTTACTAATCTTTAGTTTAAGTTATAACTAGGGCAAGTGAATGCAACAATACACTGAACTGAACTTAAAAAAACCTAGAAAGTGCTCATCACACTCCCTAGGTTTACCTAAACATTCATTATTCATTTTCAGGCTTTTGTACATCAAATGTTAATTCATGATCATCATTTATATCAACTTTTACCACAGTACCTTCAGGCATGCTTTCTTTAATCATCATACGTGCTAATGGTGTTTCAATTTGTCGTTGAACAAAACGTTTCAATGGTCTTGCACCAAATTGTGGTTCGTACGCTTCTTCGCCTAACGATTTTTTCGCGTCATCAGAAACTTCAATAGAAATACGTTGATCCATTAAGCGTATATTTAATTGAGTTAAGATTTTATCAACAATCATACTCATATCATTAATAGATAATGGTTTAAATAATACTATATCATCCATACGGTTTAAGATTTCTGGTTTAAAGAATGCATGTAAGCTATCCATTACAGCTTTTTCAGTTTCTTCAGTAATGTCACCAGTATCTTTAACATTCTCAAGTAATACTTGTGAACCGATGTTACTTGTCATAATAATGATAGTGTTTTTAAAGTCAACACTGCGTCCTTTAGAATCAGTTAAACGACCTTCGTCTAATATTTGAAGTAAAACGTTGAATACATCACTATGTGCTTTTTCAACTTCATCTAATAAAATGACTGAATATGGATTACGTCTAACCGCTTCTGTTAATTGTCCTCCTTCATCATGACCTACATAACCAGGAGGGGCACCAATCAATCTAGAAACTGAATGTTTCTCCATATACTCACTCATGTCGATTCGAATCATGTGTTTCTCAGAATCAAACAATGATGCAGCTAATGATTTTGCTAATTCAGTTTTACCTACACCAGTTGGTCCTAAGAATAAGAAACTACCAATCGGTCTATTAGGATCTTTAATACCTGCACGTGCTCTTACAACAGCATCAGATACTAAATCTACTGCTTTATCTTGACCCACAACACGTTCGTGTAAGATATCACTTAGATTTAATAATTTTTCTCTTTCAGTTTCAACTAATTTTGATACTGGAATACCAGTCCATTGACTTACGATGTCTCCAATTTCTTCATCAGAAACAACTTCACGAATCATGCGTTCGCTGTCACCTTGTTCATCTTGATAAGCTTCTTCAAATTCTTTTAATTCTTTTTCTAATTGAGGTATTGTACCATATTGTAATTCTGCTGCTTTTTCTAAATTACCCTCGGTTTGTGCATCTTCTAGAGCTTGACGACTGCGATCTAATTCAGCACGTTTTTCTTGTACTTTCGCAATTATTTCTTTCTCTTGTTCAACACGAGATTGTAAAGACGCTTGTTTTTCTTTTTCATTTGAAAGTTCTTCTTGTAATTCTTCTAAACGATGTTTACTTGCGTTGTCAGATTCATTTTTCAAAGCACTTTCTTCAATTTCTAATTGCATAACTCGACGATTAACTTGGTCTAATTCAGTTGGATTTGAACCCATTTCTGTTCGAATAGTTGCACATGCTTGGTCAACTAAATCGATTGCTTTGTCAGGTAAAAATCTATCAGTAATATATCGATCTGATAATTCAGCTGCTGCAACTAAAGCACGGTCTTGAATACGTACACCATGATAAACTTCATAGCGTTCTTTTAATCCACGTAAAATTGAAATTGTATCTTCTACATCTGATTCACTTACGCCTACTTTTTGGAAACGACGTTCTAATGCAGAATCTTTCTCAATATATTCTCTATATTCATTTAAAGTAGTTGCACCAATACAATGCAATTCACCACGTGCTAACATCGGTTTCAACATGTTACCAGCGTCCATTGCACCATCTGTTTTTCCTGCACCAACCAACATATGAATTTCATCAATAAATAAAATAATGCGTCCATCTGACTCTTTTACTTCTTTAAGTACTGCTTTAAGTCGCTCTTCAAATTCACCTCTAAATTTTGCACCAGCAACCAATGCGCTTAAATCTAATTCAAAAATTGTTTTATCGAGTAATGATTCAGGCACATCTTTTCGTACAATTCGTTGCGCTAAACCTTCAACAATTGCAGTTTTACCTACACCAGGTTCCCCGATTAATACTGGATTGTTTTTTGTTTTACGACTTAAGATTCGAATTGTGTTACGAATTTCTTCATCCCTGCCAATAACAGGGTCCATTTTACCTTGACGTACTTCTTCTACTAAGTCACGACCATATTTTTCTAAAGCTTCATAATTTACTTCTGGATTTTGTGAAGTCACATGATTTCCCCCTCTTACTTTAGTTATTATTTCTTTCACTACTTCTTCTTTATTTCCAACAAATTGTTTAGTAGTATCATCAATATCCATCGCAGCACGAAGGACGTGTTCCATTGAAATATATTCATCTTCATATTCTTTCATATATGATTCAGCTTTATTTAATAATTCATTTGCTTTAGCTCCTATATACTGTCCATATTGAATATTATCTCCTTGTACAGAAGGATAATTTTTCAATTTATTTGTATACGCTTGATTTAATTCATCTGTATCTATATTTGCTCGTTCTAATATGCTTTTAAATAAACTATCAGTTTCTTCTAAAGTTCCTTTTAATATAGCTTCAATTTCAATATTTTGTAATTCGTTTTCTTTACTCAATTCAACCGCTTTTTGTAATGCACCTTGAATTGCATATGTCATTTGATTAATATCCAAATTTATTCACCCCTATATATTTGATAAGAGCAAGGTCAATTAGTTTGTTTTGACTTTGACTTTCTTTGACCTTAATTACATTATAGACCCTCTTAAATGATTACGCAACACTTACACTCAACTTTTAAAAATTTCTCAAACTGCCTGGTCAAGCTAGTTTGACGTAATTAGTGAGTTTCTTTTATTACTTGTTTTATCACACTTTTTTTGTTATAAACATCAAATATACGTTAAAACTGCAAATAAAATAAACCAGTTCAATGATTTAAAATCACTAAACTGGTCTAGAATGAATTATTTGTTTTTTGAATTTTTCTTTATAGTTTTGATTATTTCATCGGATAAAGCTTTTACACCACTATTTTCAAGATGCACACCATCTGGTGCAAAATATTCAGAATGTCCAGCAGATCGTTGGTACCAATCCACTAAAGTTACATTCTTATGCTTCTTAGCAGCATTAGCTAGTTGTTTATTCACATTATCCTGCCAATCTCGAGGAACACGTGTATTAACAAGGTAAATTTGTGCTTTACCAAACTTATTAATTAATTGATTTAATTCTTCCTCTGTAAAATCACCATTTGTACCTAGTTCTAAAACGACTTTATCTGATGGTTTATTATAATTTGAATAATTGCCTGCTATCGACAACGCTTCTTGTAGGTGACGCCCAACTTTACCATCAATAGTTGCTTTAGGTACTTGAGATTTAAATTCTTCACCAATATCTACCATCACTGAGTCTCCAATAAGTAATGGACTAATATTAGTATAAACTTGTTTTTTACTTTTACTATTACTACTCGAGCCATCGATTTTTATATTTTCCCCAGGCATCATTCTTACTAAATATTTATCTTGATCATTCGTGTTGAATGAATTTGCTTTGTTATCAATTTCATCTTTTCCAAAACGATCAAAGACACCTAAGAATAACAATACTATCGGTATCACAGCAATAATTGACACTATTGTTCTAATAAATTTAGGTCGCTTTAAATAATTGAATGAAAATGCCTTTAAACCTTCTCGTCTAAATGGTGTTTCAATATAACGATATGATAACTCAGCAAATAAAACTGTAAGTATGATATCAACAAAGTACACATAAATAGGAAGTTGCCCATCAACAAAATGAATGTGTATAAAACTTATGACAGGAAAATGCCATAAATATAAACTATAAGAGCGTTTACCTATATAAACAAATATACGATGACCTAATACCTTTGCTAAGATACTAGAAGGGTGTACGACACTAGCAATAATAAATAATGTCATACCTGATATGAGATAAAATCCACCATTATAAATCCATGCACTAGTATCTTTCACTGTAAAGAATAAGTAGATAAGTATTATTAGCCCTAAGATGCCTATACCATCAATAGAACGTTGCAATACTTTTGGTGGATTGGCTTTTAATTTAAATGGTGGCCATACAAATGCTAATATCACACCCAATAATAACGTTTGCAAGCGAGTATCTGTCCCAAAATAAACTCTCGAATACCCAACATTGGGTTGTGAAATAATGACCATCGCTAATAAAGAAACTAAAGAAATAATCCATAATATCAAAGTAACATTGCGATATTTTTTAATCGTTAAGAGTAAAATGACCAACACAAATGGGAAGAACAAATAGAACTGTTCTTCTATTGCAAGTGACCACAAGTGTTTTAATGGCATAAATGAAAATTGTTCGAAGTAGTTAACATCTTTGGCAATATACCACCAATTCGACACATAGAATAATGCAGCGATAATATCATGTTTTACTCGAACGATTTGTTGTGGTTCAAATATTAATGTAGCAATCCCAACAACGATTAATAGCGCAACAACTGCTGGAAGTAACCTTTTAACTCGTCGAATCCAGAATTGTTTAAGGCTAATAATACCTCGCTCTTCGTATTCCTTTAAAAGTAAACTTGTGATTAAATATCCAGAAATAACGAAGAAGGTATCTACTCCTATGAAACCACCTGTAAGCCATTTCCTGTTTAAATGGTAAATGATAATACCTAAGACAGCAATTGCTCTTAGTCCATCTAAACCAGGCATGTAACGCATTTTAGTCTTACGTTGTTTCCCTTTTTCAAAATCTTGTTTCATTGTTCACATTCTTTCCCTATCAAATAATAAATTTTAATAAATTCATTAATTACTAAAGCACTGAAAATCAGGATAAAACGAAAGCCGATGATCAACAACATGAAAAAATATGATTTAAGTTAATATTCTTTTATATTTTAATGTATATGATTGAATCGAGTTTTATACTTAGATGTCTGAGCTTGAACTATAATAATATTTTATAAAATTTGACGCATTTATTATTATTTTTCATAAATGCAAGTACAATTTAAATTATTTTATATTGTAATTCTTATGTATTGTAGTATAACGCTTAAACAAATTCAATTTATATTACAATTATGTCATTTATTAACTTAACTTTGTCACTAAAAGCATTGAAAATGAACATTTAAATAGTTTCTATTATAAATAAAAAAACAATAGTACATCCTAGTTGTGTACTATTGTTCAAAAGCGATCAATTAGCTAACGCCTAATGCAATTTTAGCGTATCTTGACATCATATCTTTGTTCCAAGGTGGGTTCCAAACAATATTAACCTCTGTGTCTTGTATTTCTGGAATCTCAGCTAATACTGTTTTAATTTGTTCGATAATTTGTGGTCCAAGTGGGCAACCCATTGATGTTAAAGTCATTTCAACTGTACATAAACCATCATCATCAACATTCACTTTATATACTAAACCTAAATTAACGATATCAATACCTAATTCAGGGTCAATAACCATTTCAAGTGCACCTAGGATACTGTCTTTTAATGCCTCTTCCATTAGTATCACCTCTCATTATTTATCTTTACACTAATATATCAAATATCCGACAAAACGCCAATAAAATGCTATGATACAACTAAGCGAATAAAGACGTTATAATAACATTATAAAGTTGATTTATGTATCAATTTTAAGAGCATTTAATATGAAATGATAATGTATTTTATTCTATAGATATGTAGCTTAAGGAGAAATATATGAAACCTTATTTAATTTGTTTAGACTTAGATGGGACATTATTAAATGATAATAAAGAAATTAGTGACTATACTAAGCAAGTACTTACAACATTAAAAAAGCAAGGTCATCGCATTATGATTGCGACTGGAAGACCATACCGTGCAAGCCAAATTTATTATCATGAATTAAACATGGACACACCTATTGTAAACTTCAATGGGGCTTATGTTCATCATCCTAAATCAGATGATTTTAAAACGACACACGAGGTTCTAGATGTAGACCTTGCTAGAAACATGATCGAAACACTTCAAAAAGCAAAAGTTACAAATATTATTGCTGAGGTTCGCGATCACGTGTTTATTAATAATCATGACCCTAGATTATTTGAGGGTTTTTCAATGGGTAATCCTAAAATTGAAACAGGTAATTTATTAGAAGAATTAGATGAAGCACCAACGTCGTTATTAGTAGAAGCAGAAGAGATTTACATACCTAGAATCAAGCAAATGTTAACGCGTTTCTATGCAGAGAATATTGAGCACAGACGTTGGGGCGCGCCTTTCCCAGTAATCGAAATCGTTAAACGCGGGATTAGTAAAGCGCGTGGGATTGATCAAGTCAAAGACTATTTAGGAATTGAACCTTCACATATTATAGCCTTCGGAGACGAGGATAATGATATTGAAATGATTAAATATGCTAAATATGGTATCGCAATGGACAATGGTCTAGATGAATTAAAACATATTGCAAACCATATTACTTATTCAAATAATGATGATGGTATCGGCCGTTATTTAAATAATTTCTTTAAATTAAATATACCTTATAAAGGTTAAACAACAATTCTTAAAGTGAGACAAATGTATACTTTTATAATGTCTCACTTTTTTAATATATTTTTTCTGGAGGAATGTATGATGCGTAAAATAATTGTAGTCGGTGCGGTCGCCGGTGGTGCAACCTGTGCTAGCCAGATACGACGTTTAGATAAAGACAGTGAAATTACTATTTTTGAAAAAGACCGCGACATGAGTTTCGCAAATTGTGGATTACCCTACTTTATAGGTAACATTGTTAATGAACGTAAAGATGTTTTACCAATTACGCCAGACGTGTTTAAAGAAAAGAAAGATATTACAGTTAAAACATATCATGAAGTAATTGCTATTAATGATAAAGATCAAACAGTGACAGTAGTAAATCGTCAAACGAATGAAAAATTTGAAGCGAGTTATGACAAATTAATATTGAGTCCTGGTGCAGGTGCTAATTCTTTAGGATTTGATAGTGATTACATATTCACTTTACGCAATATGGAGGATACTGATGCCATCGATCAATTTATAGATCAACATCAAGCTAAAAAAGCATTAGTAGTAGGAGCAGGTTATATTTCATTAGAAGTCTTGGAGAATTTATATGCTAGAGGATTAGATGTTACTCTAATTCACCGCTCTGAAAAAGTTAACAAGTTGATGGACCAAGATATGAATCAAGTTATCTTCGACGAGTTAGATTCGCGACACATACCTTATCGATTAAATGAGGAAATTGTAAGTGTTAAAGATCATCTGGTTACTTTTAAATCAGGAATTCAAGAAGACTTCGATATAATTATTGAAGGCGTTGGCACACATCCACATTCGAAATTTATCGAGTCATCTAACGTAGCATTAGATGATAAAGGCTTCGTTAAAGTTAACGATAAATTTGAAACGAATATCCCAAATATTTATGCTTTGGGTGATGTGATTACCTCTACCTACCGTCATGTAAATCTACCCGCACAAGTTCCATTAGCTTGGGGAGCACATCGTGGCGCAAGCGTCATTGCAGAACAACTAGCTGGTAATAAAAACATAATTTTTAAAGGTTTTTTGGGTACCAATATCGTTAAATTTTTCGACTATACATTAGCAAGCGTCGGCATCAAAGTCGAAGAATTAACACATTTTGATTATCAAATGGTTGAATTAAATTCTGGCACTCATGCAGGTTATTACCCTGGAAATACTAATGTCCACTTACGCGTTTACTTTGACACAAATAATCGTCATCTTTTACGTGCTGCCGCAGTAGGTAAAACAGGTGTTGATAAGCGTATTGACGTATTATCAATGGCAATGATGAGCGAATTAACCATTGATGAATTAACTGAATTTGAAGTGGCATACGCACCACCTTACAGTCATCCAAAAGATTTAGTTAATATGATTGGTTACAAAGCTAGAGATTTATAAAAAGTAGCCCTTAAATGATTACTGCAAATTCGATCATTTAAGGGCTATCCCTATATCATTAATAATTTAAATTTTAACTAATTCCAAAAAGGCTACTAATTGGACCCCATGGTAGGATGATACCTAACGACATAGTAATAATTATTAAAATAATTGTTGCCCAGAATAAACCATGACTTGCTTCGTGTTTCTTGCGTTTAGCAATAGATACTTCCATTAGTGCAACTACCGCTATACCACAAAGCATCTTCAATGTTAACAACATATGGTTGCCTCCACCACCATGGCTAGCAGCCATGAATTCTTGAATTAACAACCAGAACCCTGAGAATAAAGTGAGTAACATAAAGACTCTTAATGCCATTTGTAATGGTTTAAACATAGGTGTAGGACCTTGTGATTTTGAAATATGTAAAAATGCAATTACATATAAAATAATTGTCAACGCCCAACTTGCAATATGCATATGTAACAAGACCGAATTCCCCCAATACTATTTATTACCTTTTTACTTACCTATCATATCACATAAACACTTGAACGTATTGTTAAACGATATAAGAGATGGGTGTGGAACTAAAATAATGGTTTTGTAGAATTTCCATGTGAAATTCTCTTTGCTGGGGCCCCTGAATTAAAACGCTTGTAACAAGTACGCTTTTATTTCTGACAACTATTGGCAATATATAATTAGAGCCTGGGACATTGATTTATGTCCCAGGCTCACCTGCATTTACTGATTAGAATTAAGAAGTACTTATAATATAAGATGTCTCAATTCAATCATTTATTATGAACTAATTATGATAGACAATCCTTATAGCGTTTTTGAACTATTAATTAATCTTTAGCAATATAAGTAGTTAATGTACCAATATTATCAATAGTAACTTTTACTTCATCACCAGGTTGCAAGAACTGAGGCGGTTGTAAACCTGCACCTACTCCAGCTGGTGTGCCAGTAGCAATGATATCTCCTGGATGTAATGCTACATATTTAGAAATTTCTTCAATTAAATCATCAATTTTATTAATCATTTGACTTGTATTACCATCTTGACGAATATCATTATTAACTTTAGTTACGATATTAACATTTTCAGGTGTTGGTAACTCATCCTTAGTTACAATATAAGGTCCCATTGGGCAACCACCTGTCAAACTTTTAGATAGAAATGCCTGATCTTGTTCATTTTGCGCCTTACGATCAGTAATATCATTAATAATTGTATATCCGTAGATGTAGTCTAATGCTAATGCTTTCGGAATTTTTTCTCCAGATTTACCGATTACGATACCTAATTCACCTTCGTAATCTAATTGATCAGTGATATCTTTATGATTTGGAATTGTTGATTCATCACCTGTTAATGATGATGCTGCTTTGGTAAATACGTATAATCGTTGTACCTCATGATTTAATTCACTTGCGTGATCTTGGTAATTACGACCGAATGCAATAACATTATTTGGTGGTGTAACTGGTGGTAAGAATTCAATGTCATTAAAGGCGATTTTGAATTCATCTGCTTTACCACTATCTTCAGCCGCTACAACTGCTTTACGTACTTGTTCTTGGAAATCTAATGTTTGGTTTTGTTGTAATCCCTCTAATAATGTTTGAGGGTGGAAATCACCTTCTCCAAATTCCGCAAATACCTTTTTAAGATCCCAAACTGCGTCTTCACGCTTAACTTTTACGCCGTAAGATTCAGCGTCTTTATAATTGAATGATAGAAATTTCATTCAGTATCAACTCCTCATCTATATCTTAATACATATTATAACTTTAATCTTTGCTAAACCACAAATATATATGTCTGAAATTTTAGAAATTTAATACACACTTCATTTATTGGATTAAAAACCTATTAAACATCTTCTTCAATACTCATTTGACCAAATTGGAAGAAATAAAGGTAACCGTATACTTTAGAATTTAAAATCGTTTCTAATGTGTTTTTATAATATTTCATTTGAATTTTATACTTATCACGAAGTTGTATACCTACCTCTTCATCTGTCATACCTCTACGCTTATTAAATGCATCTGTTTTGTAATCTACAAAGTAATATTGATCGTCTTTTAAAAATATTAAATCAATCATACCTTGAATAATTGACACATCTTCATCTGATTCAGGCATTTCATCTACACGCGCTTGATTTACGACAAATGGTAACTCTCTATAAACTTTGTCAGCTTGTGTAATAGTCATATACAAGTCACTTCTAATAAAATTCATAACTGCTTCAAATTGAATATCTTTTTTAGCATCTTCTTCAATAATATGCTTTTCAATTAATTCATTAATATAGTCATTCAATTCTGTTTCAGTTATACGCGTTTCTTTAAATGGTAGATGTTGCATGACTGTATGCATTAAAGTACCAATTTCATTTGCTTTACGCTTTTTATTTTCACGTAAAAACTTAGGTCTCTCATAAGTTGATACACCTATACGGTACTGTCTTACCCTTTCGTAACTTGTACCACTTTCTTCTGTTTCTAATTGACGCTTTAATTCTGAAACAGACTGTTTAGATGGTTTCTCCGTATCTTTTAAATACGGATATTTAAATGACAATTGATCATTAATTTGTTGTTTTAATGTCTTATCATGCGAGCCTTCTACTTCTAAATCTGAAACATCGCGACTTTCTTGTTCTGATTCACTGTCCTCAATCGAAAGTTCTTCAAATTGTGCAATTTTAATATCTACAGTAGGACGCAGACTCTCATCTAAATTATCAATGGATTTCTCAAACTGATACTCTGGTAATAAAGATGTAGATTGGTATTTAGCCAAAATACTATATATTAAATCAAAAGGTCGATCTGCTGATAACCGCTTATGCAATGCAATTTGATTACCTGAAATTGGCAATCGCTCAAGTTTTTCTAATGTTTCTTCCTTATCAATAGTACCAATAAGAATGAGTTGCTCTTTCGCTCGCGTTAAAGCTACATACATCAATCGCATTTCTTCAGAAATAAGTTCTTTTTCAGTAATTGATTTAATGACAACTGACGATAATGACGGATAGGTTACATTTTGTTCTAAATCAAAATAATCAATACCTAGACCATATTTTTGATTTAAGATGAGTGGTTTACGTAAGTCGCCTTTATTAAAATTCTTTGAAAGTTCCGAATAAATAACATATGGGAACTCTAAACCTTTACTACTATGAACTGTCATCATACGTACCACATTATCATTAGGACCTATAACATTCTCTTCACCAAAGTCTTTATTGCGTTCTATTAGTTCGTCAATAAATCTTATAAATTGATACAGCCCTCTAAAACTTGAATTTTCAAATTCTACTGCTTTATTAAACAATCCATATAGATTCGCGCGTCTACCTTTACCACCAATAAGACCACTAAAATATTGAATAACGTAATGATCATTATAAAACTTATCAATTAGTTGATACACAGGATGAGATTGACTATATTCTTGATACATGTTTATATCATCCATAAAATGTTCTAATTTCTCAACTAACAAAGGGTTCGCTTCTTGATCTTTCATATAATGCAATATAGATTGATAGAAATAATCATCGTTCATACTTTGAACTCGAATGTTTGCTAATTCATCTTCCGTAAATTGGTATATAACCGATCTCATCAATCCTACTAAATATATATCTTGTAAAGGATTATCAACGGTTCTTAAAAATGATAAGACGAGACGTACTTCAGTTTGTTCAAAGTACCCTTCCTTACTATTTACATGGAACGGAATATTATAGTCTTTAAATACATGTTGTAAATTGCGCGCATTTTTCAACCCTCTTTCAAGTATGACGATATCTTTGAAAGTAGCTTGTCTATAAGTTTCTGACTTCATATCATAAACTTGTTTATGCTCAATAATATATTTAACTTGCTCAGCAATATAGCGAGCTTCTTGTTCTGACTTTTCTAAATCATTATCGCTACTTTTATCTTGAATTAATGCATGTAGTTCAAGAGGCATAGATTTATCAGAATATTTAGTAGCACCAAAATAAAGTCTCGCATCAGCATCGTACTCAATTTCACCTACTTCTTCATCCATCATATGGTCAAATAAGTAGTTTGTTGTGGCGAGTACTTCTTTACGTGAACGGAAATTCTTAGATAAATCGATACGTAACCCTGATTGATCGCCATCTTTTGTGAAACGATGATATTTATCCATAAATAACGTTGGATCAGCCTGTCTAAATTTATAGATAGATTGTTTAACGTCACCTACCATGAATAAATTCCCATTAGATTCGTCACCACGTTTAATTTTAGATATGATTGCTTCTTGTACTTGGTTCGTATCTTGGTATTCATCTACTAAAATCTCTTCAAATTGTGATCGATATTCTTTAGCAATAGGCGAAGCATTGCCCTCTTGGTCAGTTAATATTTGTAAAGCGAAGTGTTCATAATCAGAAAAATCCAGTACATTGCGACTACGTTTTTTTTCAGCAAAGCCATTAATAATATCCTTAACGATTTGTACAAGGTATTGAATTCTAGGAGCCAAACGTTTCATATCTACTTTTAAATCTTCATAAGAACGCATTAGATACTTATTTTTTACTTCCGATAATAGTTTTTTATAATCATCATAAAAATCTTTAGCGTTTGTTAAAAACTGAGAACTTATACCTTCATCTTCATTAGTATCTTTTAATTTTTTTGTTATTGTAGGCAATTTTTCAGAGGTATAATTAATGATTTCTTCAAAATTTATCACATTACCCTCAATCATTTTTTCGCATTTAAATTTTTCTAGCTTGATAACATCTAAATGCTTTTCCGCCTCTATACAATTTAGAAAGTTATTTTCCGCTTCTAACAAAGTATGATATGCAGCTTTGATATAAATTTTCGATAATCTTTCTAATTCGTCTAGATATAATTTATGTTTATTATCGTCCGTGTAAATTTCAACTAATGAATCCAACCACTCAAACGGTGAAGGATTGGCTATACTGAAATTATAGAAACGTTTTAACAAATCTCTAAAATTATCATCATTACGATCACTTGATAATTGTTCTACTAAAGTAAGAAATTCAATATCCGGTGTATCATAATGTTTTTCTAAAACTTCATCAATAGACTGTTCAAGTAACAGCACATTCTCTACATCACTAATTGTGCGAAAATTAGGATCCAAATCAATGACATCATAATGCTGTTGAATAATCTTTAAACAGAAGCTATGTAATGTCGAAATTTGTGCTTGATGAATTTTAATGCGTTGATTCTTTAAATGTTCATTGTTAGGATTTTCTATTGCCGCTTGTTGAATACGCTGATCAACACGATGCTTCATTTCTCTCGCACTTAAATTAGTAAAAGTAACAACGAGTAACTTATCAACATCTATTTCATCTCTAATGATTTTTTGAATAATTCTTTCTACTAATACTGCAGTTTTACCAGACCCCGCTGCTGCAGCTACTAATATATCTTGACCATTAGCATATATACTCTTCCACTGTGCATCTGTCCATTGAGCATCTTTAGGTTTGATGGGGATGTTATTCATTATGATCACCGCTTTCTAACTCGACATCTTGTATTGCTTTGATAGGATCTATAGTTTCATCTACATGGCGATAATGTTTACTATCAATAATAGTATCCACATGGCACACTGATTGAAAATTACAAAATTGGCATGGTAATTGGTCATCGAACTTAAGTGGTGCAACTTCGGTATGACCTTCCATAATATTTGTAGCAGTCTTTATAAAGTTGTCTTTATTATGTTTGATAAATTTATGAATTGTTGTTTCATCAGCGACACTGCTCCCCCTACTTCCAATACTTCCGTCTTTCTTCAGGCTAACTGGAACAATGTCGGATTTACCAATTTCTTCTAAACGAATATCCAATGCGTCTACTACATCCATATCGCTATTAACTAAGCCACGTAATTTATATTCTTTTAAAAATGCTTGTTCAAGTTTGTCCTGTGTTAAAGCATCATCTTCCAATTCTCCCCAGTCTTTAAAACTGAGACGTTCATCATGTACATGGAAATACAATAGGCCACCTGGTTTAATTTCATTAGATAATCCCAGACGTTGGGCATTTTGCAAAGCAATATCCATATAAGTCATCATTTGCATTTGTTTACCATAATAAACCTTTTTTAAATCTAATTTCGCACTGGGATTAGATGACTTATAATCAATAATATTAATGTAGCTCTTATCATCTTTAGTGTAAGCATCTATACGATCAATTTGTCCTCGTATATTAACTGGAATGCCTTGTTTTGTAATTAATGGTTGTGCAATAAGTTCTTCACTGTTGTTCGGTGTCTTTCTAAACCCTGCTTCGAAACGTTGTGGTTTGAACTTTGTATTTTTATTTTGATAGCGTAATGCTTTCAAAGTACTTTCGACAATGACACCAATTCGTTTTGACACATACCGATAGTATGCATTTGAATCCATGAGATTAAATTGGACTTGAGGTAAAACATTTTCTAAAGCTTCAACAGTTAAAGCATGTATCTTCTTATTATCAAGATTTTTAAAGTCTCCATCTACCTTATCCGAAATATACTTCAATGCTGTATGGAAAATATTTCCTAAATCAAAATTTTCAAGCTTATATTTCGTACGCTCATTTAACCTTAAACCATGATTCGCATAATGTTTAAACGGACAATCATTATACCCTTCAAATCTAGATACACTTGCGTTAATTGTTGAACCATATAAAGATGCAGCCAATGGTTCATCTAATTTCACTGTTTCGTTGTCATATGTCAACGCAGTTAATAGGTACTCTAAACCGTTATTCAATTTGTCATTATCACGCATGACTTGATAAGCATCAACCCATACATCAGCGACCATCTCTGCCTCTAGCCAAGCTTTTAAAGATTCGAATAAGACGACTTTAGTTTGATGTGGATGCTCCATTAACGATAAAGGTTGTGCATTATGTTGATAATGAATATTCATTACTTCTAACCCATTGAACAACCCTTGTATTTGGTCTATAAATGGACTTTTTTCTTTATCCTCACCTTGTGCACCCATTAAACTATATGAAAATGTAACTTGTTCACTGCCTCGTGTCATTGCAATATAACAAACAAACGCTTCATCCATTTGTAAGATATCTGATGTAGGACTTAATTCAACTTGTGCTTGTTGTTCAAACACTTTCTTTTCTTCATCTGTTATTAGACTAGAAGAAGAAACCGGTTGCGGCATAGCACCATCGTTCATTCCAACCATATAAATATGTTTTTTATTGTCTACTTTCGCTAAGTCCATTGTCCCTATACTCACTTGATCGAGGGTTTGAGGAATCATTACAAATTCTAATTGTTCTAAACCAATATCAAATACCTCTAAAAAGCGTTTAAGAGTCATTTCTTCATTATCAAATACAGTGACTAAATCATCTAAAATTTGAATAAGTCCATTCCAAATTTGATCTATTTCTTCAGCTTCTTCATGACGACCATCGACGTCCAATTGGTCACGGTGAGTCATTAAATATTTAGGTAAATCAAATGCCTCCATTGTCTCATAGAAAGCTGTCGCAAAACCTCTCACATTTTCTGCTTCGTTCATTGCTTTTTCAAAAGTTAATATTTTATCAATAATATCATTTTTTAAATGAACTACTTGCTCGAAATCTTCTCGCTCTTCAGTAGTTAATTTATGTTCTTTACGTCCCATTTTCGTAAAGTTATCAATACTAAACAGTTTTTCATCAAGCCAACGTTTGCCATAAACACCACGTTCAACGACAAAGTTCTCTAATAAATCAATTAAATATGCACTATCCTTAAAGTGATTAGTTAGAATATTGGTTTTAATTAAACGCATCATAGGACTAATATTCCAGTTTGTTTGAATAACTTCCAAAAGTGAGCGTACCATTTCCATGATCGGATGGTGTGTCATTGATCTTTTAGTGTCAATATTAAATGGAATATCGTACTGTGGAAGAACAGAGTCAAATAAATATGCATAAGCTTCATCACGATACAAGATAGCAATGTCTTGATATCTATATTGCTTATCACGTGTATCTTTAATAATTTGGCGAGCTACTTCATTAACTTCTTCACGTATACTTGAGGATTCTAAAATATTAATACTGCCATCGTAAGCGATAGGATTAATTTGCAATGCGTCAAATTGTTGTTCCAGTTGTATTAAATCTTTATTGTTAAAACGATATTGTTGTTTAAAGAATTGTTGTTGTAATTCTATGTTTAAATCTTTAGCAATTTCCTTTAAATGTGTTAATACCTCTGAGGGTTTTCTGAATAAACTAAATGGATCTTCATTACCATCAGTTGTTAAAAGAACAGTAACTTTTTTGGCGCTTTGAACGAGTGCTTTAATAATTTGATATTCCAATGTAGAGAAGTTGTGGAATCCATCTATGTATACCTCTGCTCTTTTAATCCATTCTGATTGACTTAAAATATCAATAAAATGATTTAAACTATCCTCTGAAGTAATAAATTCGCCATTTATGCGTTCCTCAAAATACTGATAAATAAGCGATATATCTTCTAATTTATGTCTAGTTCTCGTCTTCAAGTCATTATCTTGCAAAAATGTATGTAAATGTTCTGGCGTAACAGAATATTTCTTAAAATCTTGAATTTGTTCACTTAACTTCTCACTAAAACCATAATAATTTACTTGTGATTGATATAGTTTTAATTCCGATTTATGTTGTTGAACTAAATCATAAATCATCATCTCGGTAGCCGCTTGCGTTAGTCGTTCTTCAGTTAATCCTCCAACCTCTTGAAAAACTCTATAACTTAAGCGTTCAAAGTGAAGCACTTCAGTTCTTAGACTTCCATTCAATTCTTTATCATTAACAAATGCTTGTTCTAATTGAAAAGTACTCTGTGTTGGTGCTATTAAAACAATTGGATCGCCTAGAGGATCCTCTTTCATTTGTTGCTTAATATTATCAATCATATGATGAGATTTGCCTGTCCCTGCTCTGCCAATGTATGCGTTCAACTCCATTATGCCCACACTCCTTTGAACTTATTTTAACACAGAACATACGTTCTTAAAAATGTTTTGTTAGGTCGAAATATTGAACAAAAAAAGACTGGCGGAATCTCTATGAACATTCCATTACCAGTCTTGCTATGTTAAAAATTAATTCATTAATACTAATTTTCCTTATTTTTCATTATCTGGATTAAAATTAAACTTAAATTCACTGAATGGCCAAAATCTAAATGATACTTTACCAACAATTTGATCTCTATCAATTAAACCAAACGCCCTACTATCCTTACTGACTTCTCTGTTATCACCTAAAACTAAATATTTACCTTTTGGTATGATATTTGATTTAGGATTTGCATTTAGTAAATCTTTAGTTTCAAATGAACCCGTAATATATTCACCTTGTTTACGTTTTTCATTGTAATCAAGATAAGGTTCATTTATCTTTTTACCATTAACATATAGTTTATCATTTTTATAAATAACGTTATCGCCAGGTACACCAATGACACGTTTAACATAATCGTCTTGTTGATTCGCATGAAATACGATTACATTACCTTTTTTTATGTCTCCAACTTTATATCCTAGAATGTTAACCATGACGTGTTCGCCATCTTTTAGTGTTGGATCCATTGAATCGCCTTTTATAGTATATGATTTAGCTACGAAGTTAACCATTACCCATACAAGTAATAAACCTACCGCTATGGCAACAATCCATTCAACTATTTCTTTCTTCAATTTTAACACCTCCTCTACTTATTAAACTGATAGGTAAATTCTTTAAACGGATAATACTTTAAACTAACATCTCCTACGATATCGTCCTTATCTATTAATCCATATGTTCTTGAATCACTTTGTTTATCACCATTATCATTTAAAATAAAATATGAATTTGGCGGAATAATATCACCATCAGAATCATGTAAATCTCTTATTGCAAAATTATTAATATCTCTATTTTTAGCATAAAATTTATTAACTTGTCTATCATCTCTATACAATTTACCGTTTCTAACTTCAATTGATTCACCTGGCTTGCCGACCAATCTACCAAAGTGTAATTGATTATTATGTCGATACATGATAATATCTCCATCCTTCAACATGTTAAAGGTAACTTTAATTTTATTAATAATGACACGGTCACCTTTATTCAAAGTTGGTGACATATCATCAGTTTGAACTACAGCACTTTTAACTAAGAACATTTGTATAAACATGACAAACAGACAAGCAAATAGGAATGCTACAATCCAACTTGTCACTCTACGCACTTTGTCACTCCTTGTCTGAACCCATGAAATAGCCCTCGACTTTCTTACCAACAAACCATAACGCTATAGTAACTATTAATACCATTATTGCTCTAACAGGATGTGTGAAAAATGAGGTTACACTTTTTCCCATAATCGCCAAAAATGTAATAGAAATTAACTTAGATATAAGTAAAATTATAAAATAATATTTGCCTCTAATATGAGAGAAACTTGCCACAAAATTAACTAGTGTATTAGGTGTAAACGGAAAACACATTAATATAAATATTGGTACTAAGCCCTGTCTATCAATAAAATGAATAAGGCGTTCAACTGATCGTCTTGATTTAATCCGCTTCATAAAGTTAGCATTAACAAATTTTCTACAGAAAAAGAACACTGTATAAGTACCTGCTACAACACCTAACCAACTAATAATCGTACCTGCTATAAAGCCATACGCATGAACACATAAAATAACATACAATGTTAAAGGAAGTACTGGCACAATGGCTCTAAAAAATAAAATAATAAATCCAGCCAGATAACCAAAACCTTGTAATAAATCAAACCATTGTTCAATTTGATGAAACATAGTTACATCAAATCCTTCCTATTGGATTAACAGTTATTATTTCATAGAAATATTGTACACTGTTTCATTTATAAATCTACCTATATAATAATAAATCAGTCACAGGTAGTAGTTAGAACTCATTCCTTAGCTTTAATATAAAGATATATATTAGAAAAGTCGATACGGAATTTAATCCATATCGACTTTGTAAGACATATTTAATTGACGCTATTGAATGACTAGAGAATTATAAACGCTCTTCTAATTCTTTCTTCTTATCTTCAAATCCAGGTTTACCTAATAATGCAAACATGTTTTGTTTGTATGCTTCTACTCCAGGTTGGTTAAATGGATTAACACCTAATTGATATCCACTCATTGCACACGCTAATTCAAAGAAGTATACAACATAACCAAATGTTTCTTCGTCTAAGCGTGGAATATTCACAACAACATTAGGAACGCCACCATCAGTGTGAGCTAATAGTGTACCTTCAAATGCTTTAGTATTAACTTCATCAATTGTTTTACCTGCTAAGTAATTTAATCCATCTAAATCATCACTATCTTCTTCAATTGTAATATCGTGTTTAGGGTTGTTTACTTTTACAACTGTTTCAAATAAGAAACGACGTCCTTCTTGGACATATTGACCTAATGAATGTAAGTCAGTTGTATAGTTTGCACTAGATGGATATATACCTTTAAAGTCTTTACCTTCAGACTCACCATATAATTGTTTCCACCACTCATTGAAATATTGCATTGACGGTTCATAATTAATCAACATTTCAGT
This sequence comes from Staphylococcus haemolyticus, assembly GCF_006094395.1. Classification (NCBI taxonomy): domain Bacteria; kingdom Bacillati; phylum Bacillota; class Bacilli; order Caryophanales; family Staphylococcaceae; genus Staphylococcus; species Staphylococcus haemolyticus. The sequence goes on from NZ_CP035291.1 coordinate 1,942,246, forward strand.
AGTGTATCCTTTGCTATATAAAATATTACGGATTGTCGCATATTGATAAGCAATATTTTCATCTAATTTATCTGATGATAATTCTTTACGCGCTTTGTTTGCACCAATCATAATTGATTCAATATTTATGCCAGCTGTTGCAATCGGTAATAGACCCACAGCAGTTAATACAGAATAACGACCACCAACATCATCTGGTACTACAAACGTTTCATAACCTTCATTATCTGCTAATTGTTTTAATGCACCTTTTGCTTTATCTGTAGTAGCAAAGATACGTTTTTTAGCTTCTGCTTTACCATACTTATCTTCAACTAATTGTTTAAATAATCTAAATGCTACTGCTGGTTCTGTAGTTGTACCAGATTTAGAAATAACATTTACTGAAAAATCTTTATCTGATAAGTAGTCTACTAATTCTTTAGTGTACGTTGATGATAAATGATTACCCACGAATACAATTTCAGGGTATTCATTTGAATTGCGGAATGATGAAGTTAACATTTCAATAGCAGCACGCGCACCTAAATATGAACCTCCGATACCAATTACTACTAATACATCTGAATTAGATTTTATACGTTTTGATGCTTCCACAATTCTTGAAAATTCTTTCTTATCATAGTCTTCCGGAAGATTCACCCAACCTAAGAAATCACTACCTGCACCAGTACCTTCGTGAATCGTTTTATGAATTGTTTTAACGATATCTTGTTGTTGATCAATTTCATGTTGACCAAAGAATTCCAATGCTTTTCCATAATCTAATTGAATATGAGTCATTTTATAAAAGCCTCCTGTATGTCCTTGTTGATTTAATTTTACTAACTTTAAGCCTTCTATTCAATTGACATGACTGACTATTCGAATATTTTCAAATTAATTCAACAATTTTAAGACATTTTTTAATAATTTTAAAATGAATAATTTCTAAATAAAATAATACTTATATTTCCATATCAATATGTCACATATCCTTTTATACAATTGATATGTTGATGATAAGAGTATTTTCAAATTTTTGTATATTTATGTAAAAAAATGGTTTTATTTTCATTTAATATCTGTTAGTATAAATTTATATCAATTTTCAGAAAAATTATGAGGTGAATTTTAATGAAAGAGAAAATCGTATTAGCATATTCAGGTGGATTAGATACAAGTGTAGCCGTTAAATGGCTTATAGATAAAGGCTATGATGTCGTAGCTGTATGTTTAGATGTTGGTGAAGGTAAAGATTTAGATGTTGTATATTCTAAAGCACTAGATATGGGTGCAGTTGAGTGTCATATTATTGATGCTACTAAAGAATTTAGTGATGACTTTGTAAGTTATGCAATCAAAGGTAACTTAATGTATGAAAATAGTTATCCACTCTTATCAGCTTTATCTCGTCCACTTATCGCTAAGAAATTAGTTGAGATTGCTGAACAAACTAATTCTGTCGGTATCGCGCATGGTTGTACTGGTAAAGGTAATGACCAAGTTCGTTTCGAAGTTGCTATTAAAGCATTAAACCCTAACCTAAAAGCATTTGCGCCAGTAAGAGAATGGGGTTGGAGTCGTGAAGAAGAAATTGATTATGCCATTAAACACAATATCCCTGTTGGCATCAATCACGATTCTCCTTATTCAATTGATCAAAACTTATGGGGTAGAGCAAATGAGTGTGGTATTTTAGAAGATCCGTATGCTGCCCCTCCAAAAGACGCTTATGATTTAACAGCAGAGTTAGAAGATACACCAGATACACCTGATGAAATTATCCTTTCATTTAAAAACGGTGTTCCAGTTCAATTAAATCATCAAGATTATGACTTAGATCAATTAATATTAACTTTAAATGAATTAGCTGGAAAACACGGAATTGGACGTATCGACCATGTAGAAAATCGTCTAGTTGGTATTAAATCTCGTGAAATATATGAAACTCCAGGTGCAGAAGTAATATTAAAAGCACATAAAGCACTTGAAACATTAACGTTAACTAAAGATGTAGCTCATTTTAAACCAGTGATTGAAAAACAATTTGCTGAACAAACTTATAATGGTTTATGGTTCTCACCATTAACTGATAGCTTAAAATTATTCATTGATAGCACGCAACAATATGTTGAAGGTGATGTTAGAATTAAATTATTTAAAGGTAATGCCATTGTTAATGGAAGAAAATCTCCATACACGCTATATGATGAAAAATTAGCAACATACACTAAAGAAGATGCATTTAATCAATCGGCAGCGGTAGGTTTCATCGATATTTATGGTTTACCTACTCAAGTAAATGCATATCTTCATGGAGGTTATAGTAATGAGTAGTAAAGCATGGGGTGGCCGTTTTCAACAACAGCCGGAAGATTGGGTAGATGAATTTAATGCTTCCATAGATTTCGACCAAACATTGTTGGATGAAGATGTCCAAGGTAGTATTGCACATGCTACCATGTTAGCTAATCAAAATATCATTTCACAAGATGATAAAGACGCAATCATTAATGGCTTAAAAGAGATTCAACAAGACTTTCATAATGGGAAGCTTGCGTTTAAAAAATCGCTTGAAGATATTCATTTAAACATTGAACATGAACTCATTCAACGTGTCGGTGACGCTGGAGGTAAGTTGCATACAGGTCGTAGTAGAAATGACCAAGTGGCTACTGACTTGCATCTATACGTAAAAAAAGAAGTACTTGAAATTCAAGACCTTATTCGATCATTCCAAACATCCATTCTTAAACTAGCTCAATCACATGTGGATACAATCATGCCAGGATATACACACTTACAACGTGCTCAACCGATTTCTTTTGCACACCATGTTATGACATATTTCTGGATGCTAGAAAGAGACTATTCACGTTTCGTTGATAGTATGAAACGTATTGATATTTCACCATTAGGTGCAGCTGCATTAAGTGGTACAACACACCCTATCGATAGACACGAAACGCAACAATTATTAGAATTTAGTTCAGTTTATGAGAATAGTTTAGATGCAGTGAGTGATCGTGATTACATTATTGAAACTTTGCATAATATTTCATTAACTATGATTCATTTATCACGTTTTGCTGAAGAAATTATCTTTTGGTCTACGGATGAAGCGAAATTCATTACCCTATCTGATGCTTTCTCTACAGGTTCATCTATTATGCCTCAGAAGAAGAATCCAGATATGGCAGAACTTATTCGTGGTAAAGTAGGACGTGCTACAGGACATTTAATGAGCATGCTTGTAACATTAAAAGGGTTACCACTTGCATATAATAAAGACTTACAAGAAGATAAAGAAGGTTTATTTGACTCAGTACGTACTATAAAAGGTTCACTACGAATTTTTGAAGGTATGTTAGATACAATGACCGTTAATACAGACCGTTTAAACGAAACTGTGCATCAAGACTTTTCAAATGCAACGGAATTAGCTGATTATTTAGTAGCTAAAGATGTACCATTTAGAAAGGCGCACGAAATTGTTGGTAAAATTGTCTTTGAGTGCATTCAACAAGGTATCTATTTATTAGATGTACCTCTTGAACGTTACAAAGAATTAAATTCAAATATAGATCAAGATGTTTATGATTATCTTAAACCGGAAAACTGTCTTAGCCGAAGAAAAAGTTATGGTTCAACAGGCCAAGACGCAGTACGTCATCAACTGAAAGTTGCTGAAAAATTATTAAATAACGATTAATTTTAGAGGTTGGGTATGGGCCAACGAATTCTGAATGAATTCTATCCATTCTCAACCTTTTTGTTAAATATATTGAGTGAACATTAATTATATTATAGTTATTTAAAGCTTCTGCAAATTCACTTTCTTACACAAAATATCACTGATAGATTTTAATTATACATTTAACTATGAAAGGATGAGTTTGTTGAAAGCAAGTAATAAAGGTATCATTTCATGTTTAACAGTAGCCAGTTTGAGTCTAGCGATTATACATACGCCCGTTGAAGCAAGTGGTGGTGAATCATCAAACACTACAACTACGAACCTAACTAATGCATCTAAAACTCAAAACAATCATACTAATTGGTCAAGAAATTTAACAGGAGAGCGCCATACTACTATTGCACATCGTGGTGCTAGTGGCTATGCACCAGAGCATACTTTTGCAGCGTACGATAAAAGTCATAATGAATTAGGTGCCTCATATATTGAAATAGATTTACAACGCACTAAAGATGGTCATTTAGTTGCAATGCATGACGAAACAGTTGATCGTACAACAAACGGCTCAGGACGTGTCGAGGATTATACATTAGCTGAATTAAAGAAATTAGATGCAGGTTCATCATTTAATGAACAAAATCCTCAATTAGCCAAAGATAGTTATAAAGGTGCTACAGTTCCAACATTAGATGAAATTTTGACACGTTATGGTACAGATGCCAATTATTATATTGAAACAAAGCAGCCTGATGTTTATCCTGGCATGGAACAACAACTGCTAGACACACTAAACCGACATAACATGCTTACTTCAAATTCTCTAGAAAATGGACATGTCCTGGTACAATCATTTTCAGAAGCTAGCTTATTAAAAATGCATCAATTAAATTCAAATGTGCCATTAATACGCCTATTGGATAAAGGTGAATTAGCTCAACAAAGTGAAGCAGATTTACAACGTATTCGTTCTTATGCAATTGGTGTCGGTCCTGAATATAGCGATTTAAATGCACAAAATACAGCTCATTTAAAAGACTTAGGTTTTCTCGTACATCCATTTACGGTGAATGAAACTGCCGATATGCAGCGCTTGAACCAATACGGTGTTGATGGTGTCTTTACAAACTATGCTGATCAATATAAAGCAATAAGTTCACAAAAGTAAGTAAAAGTTTTAATACAGTCCGCTACTGCGAATTTGCAAAATAGCATCATTATATAATGTAAGTCTCAGGCTCTTGAATCAAAACAAAAACGCTATAACTTGTTTCATTCCCATAACAAGCTATAGCGTTTATTTATGTTTATATATCGGTTTATGCCCAACCACGGTAGCGAGCTGCTTCTGCAGTACGTTTAATACCTACAATATAAGCTGCTAGTCTCATGTCAATTTTTCTATTTTGTGCTAATTCGTAGATTGTATCAAACGCATCTACTAATTTTTCACGTAATTTATCGTTAACTTCCTCTTCAGACCAATAATAACCTTGGTTATTTTGCACCCATTCGAAGTATGAAACTGTTACACCACCAGCACTTGCTAGTACGTCTGGTACCAATAAGATACCACGTTCAGTTAAAATTCGTGTAGCTTCAGGTGTAGTAGGTCCGTTAGCCGCTTCAACAATAATATCGGCTTTAATATCATGCGCATTATCTTCAGTGATTTGGTTAGAAATCGCAGCTGGTACTAGAATGTCACAATCTAACTCGAACAATTCTTTGTTAGAAATTGTGTTATCGAATAAGTTTGTAACTGTACCGAAACTATCACGACGATCTAATAAATAATCGATATCTAAACCTTCTGGATCATGTAATGCACCATAAGCATCAGAAATTCCTACGACTTTTGCACCCATGTCATATAAGAATTTAGCTAGGAAACTACCTGCATTACCAAATCCTTGGATAACTACGCGAGAACCTTTGATTTCCTTACCACGACGTTTAGCTGCTTGTTCAATAGCAATCACTACGCCCAATGCAGTTGAACGATCGCGTCCTTGTGAACCACCTAATACGATAGGTTTACCTGTAATAAAACCAGGTGAGTTAAATTTATCTAAAGCACTATATTCATCCATCATCCAAGCCATAATTTGAGAGTTAGTAAATACGTCTGGTGCTGGAATATCTTTTGTAGGACCAACGAATTGAGAAATTGCACGTACATATCCACGAGATAAACGTTCAACTTCATGAATACTCATTTGACGTGGGTCACATACGATACCACCTTTACCACCACCGTATGGTAAATTAACAATACCGCATTTTAAAGTCATCCACATAGATAATGCTTTAACTTCTTCTTCATCTACTTCAGGATGGAAACGAACCCCACCTTTAGTTGGACCAACAGCATCGTTATGTTGAGCACGATAACCTGTAAATGTTTTAACAGTACCATCATCCATGCGTACTGGGATACGAACTTGTAAAAATCTTAATGGTTCTTTGATTAAATCATACATACCATCGTCAAATCCCAATTTGTGTAAAGCTTCTTTAATGATACTTTGTGTAGAAGTCACTAAATTATTATTCTCAGTCATGATCACTTTCGCCTCTTTTTAACAAATGATTTCGCTTTCATACATATTGTAACACATGTCTTTGCTTTTTAAAGGGTTTTCAAAATGAATGTTACAACTTTTTGAACTTAATTAAATACGCTTCTGATTCTATCTAATGCATCATCTAATTCTTCTTTAGAAATAACTAAAGGTGGAGCAAATCGAATCACCGTATCATGAGTTTCTTTACATAATAGTCCTTTTTCTTTTAATGCTTCACAGAAAGGTCTAGCATTTTCATGTAATTCAACACCAATAAATAGACCACGACCACGTACTTCTTTAATAGCTGGGTGATTAATTTTTTGTAATTCAGATTTAAAGTATTCCCCTAATTCATGTGAACGGCCAGGTAAATCTTCATCTAATATGACATCTAACGCAGCGATTGAAACGGCACAAGCTAATGGATTACCACCAAACGTAGAACCGTGTGAACCAGGTGTAAATACATCCAGTACTTCGTTATCAGCTAAGACTACAGAAATAGGTAGTGCGCCGCCACCAAGCGCTTTTCCTAAAATATAAACATCAGGTTTAACATTATCCCAATCAGTAGCAAATAATTTACCAGAACGTCCTAAACCAGCTTGAATTTCATCGGCAATAAATAGAATATTATGTTCATCACATAATTCTCTGATAGCTTTTAAATAACCTTCAGGTGGGATATTAATACCTGCTTCACCTTGAATCGGTTCAACTAAAATAGCAGCTGTATTCTCATTAATAGCTTCTTTTAATTTATCAACATCACCGAAATCTACTTTGCGGAAACCATCTAATAACGGACCATAACCACGTTGGTACTCAGCTTCTGATGATAAAGATACTGGCGCCATAGTACGACCATGGAAGTTACCATTAAATGCGATAATTTCAGCTTTATCTGGTTCAAGACCTTTTACATCATATGCCCAACGACGTGCAGCTTTCAATGCAGTTTCAACTGCTTCCGCACCAGTATTCATTGGTAGTGCTTTATCTTTACCTGATAATTTACAAACTTTTTCATACCATTCACCTAAATTATCACTATGAAAAGCACGAGAAACCAAAGTTACTTTGTCAGCTTGATCTTTAAGTGCTTGAATAATTTTAGGATGACGGTGTCCTTGGTTAACAGCTGAATAAGCTGAAAGCATATCCATATATTTATTACCTTCTGGATCAGTTACCCAAATACCTTCCGCTTCTGCAACAACGATTGGTAGTGGTACGTAGTTTTGAGCTCCATAATGGTTTGTTAATTCAATGATTTGTTCTGACTTAGTCATAATATCTCCCCTTTGCTTAATTTATATTAAAACTAATTGCCATACGATTACGGCTTTCGATGTCATATACAAAGAAGTATATTCGCAAAATTAATAAGAGCACTAAATGACTCATTGTTACATCAAATATGCCCTTCGTTTCTAAATGAAAGCCCTTACAGATATAATGACATACCTATCAATATTTTTACAAGCAAAATATTAAAAATTTTCCGATAAATAAAATGAATTAAGATTCCTTTGGTATTTACATAAAAAAAGATTATGACAAGAATGATTGCCATAATCTATTATAAACTCTAAGTTCATCTACATTTATCAAATTAAATTTATAAAGATATTTTGAACATCTTCTTTTTAACTAGATTAAAACTAACCGCAAAGTTTAACATTTATTCACTCATTAATACTATTTATCTTTACGAGGTAACGGATAAAAACCTTGGTTAAATTGTTTCCACAAATTAGGTGTTAATTCATGCTTATCTTCACGATGAGGGTCAAATTCTGATAAAATTTCATCTTCTTTTCCTTCTTGAATTTTGCTGATGAAATTATAGTCTAATAATATTTCACGACCAAGTGCTACGAGTTCAACACCTGTTGATTCAATAGCGTCTAATGCATCATCAGCTGTAAATACAGATCCTACACCAATAACTGGGATACGACCATCCACCCATTGGTGAATTAATTTCAATCGCTCTTGTCCTGCATACTTACCTTCTCTTGTAGTTGAATGAATATCTCCAAGAGATATATGAACATAATCAATTGATTTTTCAGTAATTGTATTAATTAATTGTTCGGTAATTTCCATTGAAATACCTGGTGATTCAGCTTCTTCAGGAGAAAGTCGATACCCTACTATGAAATCATCGCTCGCATATTCTGATTTGGCCTTTAATACTTCATCTATAACAGCAGTTGGAAACTTCATGTGATCAGACCATTCATCATTTCTTCTATTATAATATGGAGATACAAATTGGTGAATTAAATAGTGATTAGCACCATGAATCTCTACGCCATCAAACCCAGCTTCGATTACTCGACGCGTTGCTTCACCGAAATCTTTAATTGTTTGTTCAATTTCTTTAGGGGTAATTTCTCTAGCATCATGTTCATGTTGTTGTCCGAAGCTTTTTAAAGTGATAGGACTTGGTGCAACAACATCTCCATTCGGTGTTAAATTAGCTAATGCTTGTGCGCCACCATGATGAATTTGAACTAAAGCTTTAGCACCATTCTTCTTCATAGCTTGTGCTAAACGCTTGAGTCCTTCTATATCTGAATCATGCGCAACAGAAGGTTGTCCTGGAAAAGCTTTACCAATATCGTTAACATTACTTGCAGCATTGATAGCTAAGCCAACATCTTTAGAGCGCTTTTCAATATACGGTATTTCCACGTCAGAAATTGTACCATCATCATTAGATGAAATATGCGTTAATGGAGCCAATACAAAACGATTTTTTAATTCAACCCCATTTGGCAAAGTTACGGTTTCAAATAATTTTTCATATTTTTTATTCATAGGTAAGTCCTTTCCTTTTTAATTATGACTAGACTATAGCACGCAGAATTAAAGCTCTTCCAATATTCTGCTTGACTGTACATGCATATATTTGTGTCGCTTTTTTATAATCAAACGCATAAAAAAGAGTCCGGGACATAAAGTTCTTGGATAAGTGAAAAAAGACAATTTCTATTGAAATAATATAGAAATTGTCTTTTTTATAAATTTTTTGATTATTTTCAGCTCGTTGAGCTACTACTTTTCTTATATTAAGTGCCATTAATACAAAACCAAGTTCTCTTTTGACTTTATTGAGTCCTCGGACAGACATCCGAGTGAAACCCAAAATAGCCTTCATAAATCCAAAAACAGGTTCCACATCAATTTTTCTTTGACTGTAGATATTTTTTGTTTCTGGTTCTGAAAGCTTTTTGTTAATTTGGGATTTAAAATATTCCCAGTTATAATTCTTCATTATTTTTTTGTTTGTTTTTGAATTGAAGTTCATACATTGATTTTTCAGAGGACATTCTGAACAATCATCACATTCATATAATTTGAAGTCTCGCTTATAACCATACTTATCATGACGATAGGCATATCTTTTAAAACCTAGCCGTTTATTATTCGGACAAATGAATTCGTCATTAATTTCGTCATAGTTCCAATTTTGAGTATTAAAGATGTCACTTTTATATTTTTTAGTTTTATCTTTTATAAACATTCCATATGTTATGAGTGGCGTTCGATTAAAGTCATCTATAATTGCCTTATAATTTGATTCACTACCATAACCTGCATCAGCTACAATATATTCAGGTAAATGACCGTAGGTCTCTTGAATTGAATTTAAAAATGGAATCATCGTTCTAGTATCCGTTGGATTTTGATACACATTATAAGATAAAACAAATTGGGAATTTGTCGCTATTTGTAAATTATACCCTGGCTTAAGTTGTCCATTTTTCATGTGATCTTCTTTCATTCTCATAAATGTCGCATCATGATCTGTCTTAGAATAACTATTTCTATCCTTTAAAATAGATTTTTGAAATTCGTATCGATACTTTCGCTCAAAATAATCATTGATTTGCTTTTTGTATTTTTTGATTTTAGTTCTTTTGAGACGTATTTGTTTTCTTGTTTTAGTACATTTTTCATTGTTGATATGTTGGTTTAAATCTTCGATTTCTTTATCTAAGTGACTACCAATCAAATCTATTTCTTCTTTTGTTAATTCATTATCATGATCTTCTTTAATTTCCGGTATGATTTTATTGGTTACCAATTCATGGTAGAGGGCTTTAGAATCCTCATTCATCTTTGATTCATGGTTTTGAATACTCTTTTTCCATACAAATGTATATCGATTGGCATTTGCTTCAATTTTTGTACCATCAATAAAAATAGCTTTATCATCTATAAGATTTTGTTTTACACACTGACTGTAAAATTGAATAAATAAAGATTCTAATAAAGCATCTACTTTTGGATTTACTCTAAATCGATTAATTGTTTTATAAGAAGGTTTTTGATTTTGTGATAGCCACATCATTCGGATGCTATCATTAAGCATTTTTTCTATTTTACGACCTGAGAATACAGATTGTGTGTAGGCATATAGAATCACTTTTAACATCATTTTAGGATGGTACGAAGTTGCACCACGGTGATGTCTGAATTCGTCGAATTCATTGTCAGGAATTGTTTCAACAATATCATTTACATGTCGTGAAATATCATTTGTGGGGATAAGAACTGAAGTTTCCATTGGTAGAGTAAGTTGAGTCATGTTATAATTTTTATACATAAGGCACCTCGTTAATTTAGTTTAGTGATGTTTATTAAATTATACGAAAGTGCTTTATTTTTTTAAAGTATTACAATGTAAAATTACATATAAATACAAAGTATTTTGGCGAGACTCTTGAGGGAACAGGACAAGCTGAAGACTACAGGCTGAAGCTGTCCCCTAAGAAAGCGAGCCAACAATACTCCGTATTGTAAATAAAGAAGCCAGTAAATGAATTTGTTAAAACTCATTTACTGGCTATTTCTCTAGGGTTTATGTCCCAGACTCTTAGCGTGTTAACAGTCAATCAATTATTACGAATCGCACGTTTAGACTGTTTAATCCAGACCGGTAGGCGTTCTTCAAGTGTTTGAAACCCATACTTTTCTGTTTCTTTAATTTCATCTAATACTGACTGCTTTTCTTTTTTTCGTTCATAATTCTTAAAGTAATCATTATCTTTAAGAGACAAATTTAGTTTTCCTTCATCATCAATTGATAAAATTTTTGCTTTAACGATTTGTCCTTCTGATAGAAATTTTTTTAAGTTGTGGACGTAATCATCCATAATTTCAGAAATATGGATAAGTCCTTCAGTATGGTCAGGGGTCTCAACAAAAGCGCCATACGGTTGAATTCCAGTCACACGCACTTTAATATGCTGACCTTCTTTATAGTGATTATTCAACTTGATAACCCCTTACTTCGATTTACTTAACATAATTATAATAGCATAAATCACAAACTTGGACTAACTATAAACCAATAAAAATCCACATTTTTTCAAAAATATAATAACCCTTTCGACAAATACTAAATTAACGTTCGCATTTAAGGTTATCGTTTTAAAAATTGCAATTGAATTGAAAGTTAAACCATAAAAAAACGAATCGACATCAACCGTCGATTCGAAAGATTTGTTCATAATCAATTATTATTTATCTTCTACATCAATAGATTCAATAACTACATCATGTACAGGTTTATCTTGTGCACCTACTTTAGTATTTGCAATATCTTCTAAAGTTGCTTCGCCTTCAATTAGTTGTCCGAACACAGTGTGTTTTTGATCTAACCAAGGCGTGCCACCATTATCCGCATATGCTTTGGCAATCGGTTCAGGCCAGCCACCATCTACTAATTGGTTAACCATAGATTCTGGAACTTCTTTCATTTGAACAACAAAGAATTGAGAACCATTTGTGTTTGGTCCTGCATTTGCCATTGAAAGCGCACCATATAAGTTAAAAGCCTCTAAAGAGAATTCATCTTCAAAAGAACCTCCATAAATACTTTCACCACCCATACCAGTTGCTGTAGGATCTCCTCCTTGAATCATGAAGTCATTAATAACACGGTGGAAAGTAATACCGTCATAATAACCATTTTTAGCGTGTGTCACAAAATTTTCTACAGTTTTCGGCGCGATATCTGGGAACAACTTAAATGTCATATCGCCTTTATTTGTATGCATAACAACTTTAATTTCATTGTCTTGTATTTCTTTGTTTAGTTGTGGATAGTTAGTCATTTCAATTCTCCATTCATGTTATGATGATATAGATACATCTTAACACATTTGAAAGGAAGTAATATAGCATGTTATACCGATTCTCACATAAGACTGGCGCTTACGGCGTTACTATTAAAGAAGAGAATGACGACCAAGTTCTAGTTCAAGTTGAACAAGTGATTAAACATCCAAAACAAGGTGATTTACATAATCCAGGACAAACTGAAGGTGTCTTTTTCCATGAAAGACGTGCTCTAAGTCACTTTGAAAAACGTTATGCAACGCGTTCACAATTGCGTGAGTTTAATGTTGAAGAAATGACTTATGAAGCGTCACTTCAACAAGCTATTACAAAAATGGAAAATGATTTAAAACAACAAAATACTGAATTTGCAAAACAAGCCTTAAACAATCTTGAAAATTTAAAAAATGACTATTCAATTCAATATAAACAAAAATTTTTATAGGTCATTTGAACGTGTTTCTTCTTATTTAACAAGTTCTGAAAAATCACTACTCATATGAGTTTTCGGCGTTTTTCAGAACAATATGATTCATGTATAATATATTGCATAAATATTTTTTAAGGAGGATAACATAGTGAGTTTGTTACATATTGCGGTCATTTTACCGTTAATATTTGCACTCATTATTCCAATTCTATATCGATTCTTTAAAAAGATTCATTTAGGTTGGTTTGTATTACCTATTCCTGTTGTCTTATTTATCTATTTCTCATCTCTTATTTCGACTACTCAGTCAGGTAATACAGTAATAAAAACATTAAACTGGATGCCACATATAGGTATGAATTTTGATTTATATCTTGATGGCTTAAGCATTTTATTTAGTTTACTTATAACAGGTATAGGATCGTTAGTGGTTTTATATTCCATTGGTTACTTAAGTAAATCTGAACAACTTGGTAATTTTTATTGTTATTTATTACTATTTATGGGTGCAATGTTAGGCGTTGTCCTTTCAGACAATTTAATTATTTTATATCTATTTTGGGAATTGACTTCGTTTTCAAGTTTTTTACTTATCTCTTTCTGGAGAGAAAAAAAGGCATCTATTTATGGTGCACAAAAGTCATTAATCATTACCGTATTTGGTGGATTAAGTTTATTAGGGGGATTCATTTTAATTTCTCTAGCAGGTGATTCACTTAGCTTACACGAGCTAATTGCTAATGCATCTGAAATTCAACATAGTCCATTATTTATCTTCGCAATGGTACTTATTATGTTGGGTGCATTCACTAAATCTGCACAAGTTCCATTTTATATTTGGTTGCCTGACGCTATGGAAGCACCTACCCCAGTCAGTGCATATCTACACTCGGCAACAATGGTGAAAGCAGGATTATATTTAGTTGCTCGTGTTACACCGCTTTTTGCGATATCACAAGGATGGATTTGGACAATTACTTTAGTTGGTCTAATCACGCTTTTCTGGGCATCTTTAAATGCCACAAAACAACAAGATTTGAAAGGTATACTTGCCTTCTCAACAGTATCTCAACTTGGCATGATTATGTCGATGTTAGGTATTGGTGCCGTAAGTTATCATTTCGAGGGAAGTCAAAGCCAATTGTACATTGCTGGATTTACTGCAGCAGTGTTTCATCTAGTGAATCACGCCACATTTAAAGGTGCGTTATTCATGATTACAGGTGCTGTAGATCATGTTACAGGCACAAGAGATGTTAAAAAACTTGGTGGTTTACTAACGATTATGCCTATTTCATTTACAATTACTGTTATTACAGCATTAAGTATGGCAGGCATTCCACCGTTTAATGGCTTCCTTTCTAAAGAAAAATTTCTTGAAGCCATGATTGAGATTTCTCACGCTAATGTTTTCAGTTTAGATACATTAGGTATTGTTTTTCCTATTTTAGCTATTGTGGGTAGTATATTTACATTTGTTTATTCAATTAAATTTATTATGTATATTTTCTTTGGTAAACATCAACCGAATGCTTTACCTAAAAAAGCACATGAAGCTTCAATATTAATGTTATTATCTCCAATCATTTTAGCAGTACTCGTTGTTGTCTTTGGGTTATTCCCTGGATTATTAACGCAATCTATTGTAGAACCAGCGACAACTGCAATTAGTGGTATGAGTAATGTTAATGCGGAATTCCACTTATTCCATGGTATTACGCCTGCATTTATTTCAACATTAATTATTTGGATATTAGGTATTCTTTTATTACTAACATTTAGTTATTGGATCCGACTCTTACACGCTCAGCCAACACGTTTAACGTTAAATCATTGGTATGATTCTACTGGAAAATACTTGCCTAATTATTCAGCGAATATGACGAATAGTTATGTAAATGGTTATGTTAGAGATAGCTTAGTCATTATATTCGGTATGCTTATTGTCGTTACGATTGTGACGCTACTAAGCGTTCCTTTTGACTTTAATTTTAAAGATATAAATAATATTCATATTTATGAAATAGCGATTTTAATATTATTAATTATCGCAGCATTTATGGTTGTTATTGCTAAATCACGTTTATTTAGCGTTATCATGCTAGGTGTGGTCGGTTATTCAGTATCTGTGTTATTTGTATTTTTCAAAGCACCAGACCTTGCCTTAACACAGTTCGTAGTAGAATCGATTTCTACAGCGTTATTCTTATTATGTTTCTATCATTTACCTAATTTAAATCGTTATAATGAAACACGATCATTTAAATTAACGAACGCACTTATTTCAATTGGTGTCGGACTTGTTGTCATTATCTTAGGTTTAATTGCGTACGGAAACAGACATTTTACATCTATTGGAGAATACTATAAAGCACATGTTTATGATTTAGCTCACGGTAAGAACATGGTAAATGTCATACTTGTTGACTTCCGTGGTATGGATACTTTATTTGAATCATCTGTATTAGGTATTGCAGGTTTAGGTGTGTATACAATGATTAAGTTGCGTCGTAAACATCAATCAAGTGAGGTGAAAAGTGATGAACAGACAGAACAATAATTTAATGTTTCAATATGCCGCTGTTATTATCGCCTTTCTAATCGCCTTATTTGGGGTCACTTTATTCTTTGCAGGACATTATACACCTGGTGGTGGCTTCGTAGGTGGCCTACTATTATCATGTGCACTAACTATCATCGCAATTGCGTTTGATATTAAAACGATGGAAAAGGTATTCCCGTGGGATTTTAAAATTTTAATTGGAATTGGCTTATTATTCTGTGTTGGTACTCCATTAGCGAGTTGGTTCTATGGTGAAAACTTTTTCACACACACGGAATTTAATATACCGTTGCCCCTACTTCAACCTGTTCATATGAACACACCGATGTTCTTTGATTTCGGAGTTCTTTGCGCAGTAGTTGGAACGATTATGACAATTATTATAACGATTGGAGAGAGCGAATAGTGGAAATAATCATGATATTTGTATGTGGCATCCTCGCTTCAATTAGTGTCTATCTCGTTTTATCTAAAAGTTTGATACGAATTGTTATGGGGACAACTTTAATTACACATGCATCAAATTTATTTTTAATTACTATGGGTGGATTGAAACATGGCGAAATGCCAATCTATGAAAAAAATATTAGTCAATATGTCGATCCTATCCCCCATGCATTAATACTAACGGCAATCGTTATCGCGTTTGCGACAACTGCCTTTTTCTTAGTCTTAGCATTTAGAACATATAAAGAATTAGGTACTGACAACGTAGAAAGAATGAAAGGAGTTTTAGATGATGATTGAAAATAACTTAGTCGTCCTTTCATTAGTCGTACCTATCTTTACAGCAATTATATTGGTCTTTTTAGGACAACGTTATCGTGCGAAACGATATGTCACTTTAACTGGTCTAGTCCTGACACTAATTGTGGCAATAATCAATTTAAGAAATGTATATGTCGATGGTCCGCTTAAAGTAGAATTGGGTTCTTGGCCTGCACCTTATGGCATTATCTTTTTACTAGATAGTTTTAGTGCAATGTTGATTGTGACTAGTATCATTATCACCATTTTAATTACTGCATTTTCAAGTACCACAGCAGGAATAGATAGAGAACGTTATTATTATCACTTCTCTATCACATTTATGTTAGTAGGAATTATAGGTGCATTTACAACTGGAGATATATTTAACTTATTTGTATTTTTCGAAGTCTTCCTAATGTCATCTTACGCACTACTTGTACTAGGTGGCACTCAAATTCAATTACGTGAAACTGTCAAATACTTATTAGTTAATATAGTTACCTCAACATTCTTTGTAATTGCAGTAGCGATTTTATATTCCATCGTTGGTACGTTAAACATGGCAGATATTAGTGAAAAATTATCTACATTGTCTAACACACATGGCGGACTCTTAAGTATAGTCTTTATTTTATTTATCTTCGTGTTCGCAACTAAAGCTGGTGCTTTCCCTATGTACGTATGGTTGCCAGGTTCATATTATGCACCACCATTTGCAATCATTGCATTTTTTGGTGCCCTACTAACAAAAGTAGGCGTATATGCGATTTTAAGAACTTTGAGCTTGTTCTTCCACAACACAATGAGTTTCTCGCACTATACAATTTTATTCTTAGCGTTATTAACGATCATTTTTGGTTCAGTAGGTGCGATTGCATACGATGACACTAAAAAGATTATTATTTATAATATCATGATTGCTGTCGGAGTTATCTTAGTTGGCGTAGCAATGATGAATGAAGCAGGTATTATAGGTGCGATTTACTACACAATTCATGACATGTTAGTCAAAACTGCCCTATTTTTACTTATAGGTGTGATGTATCAAATTACGAAATCTACAAGTCTTAAAGACTTTGGCGGTTTAATTAAACACTACCCTGTACTAGGATGGACTTTCTTCATCGCAGCACTAAGTCTCGCTGGTATACCGCCTCTAAGTGGTTTTTATGGTAAATATTACATTGTACAAGCAACCTTTGAAAAAGGGTTTTATGTAAGTGGTATTATCGTTTTACTTTCAAGTTTAGTTGTACTATATTCAGTCATTCATATTTTCTTAAAAGGCTTTTTCGGGAAACCTAAAGGTTATGAGCCTACTCAAAGTGTTAACGTTAAACACGCAACTACTATTTCAATAATTGCTGTCGTCATCACAGTCGTATTTGGATTATCTGCTGATTTATTATATCCATTAATTTCTGAGGCGGCTCAATCGTTTTACGATCCTAGCATCTATATTGAGAGTGTCTTAGGAGGTAGATCATAATGGCTATTCAAATTATTTTAAACTTTATCTTAGCTTTTATTTGGATTTTCTTAAGTGGTAGCTATACATTAAATAACCTCTTACTCGGTTTCATACTAGGACTCGGATTTGTATATTTATTTAGTAGAATATTACCAGGAAGATTTTATTTCATAAAAATTTATAAGATATTAAAATTAGCGGTTGTATTTTTTGTAGAATTATTAAAAGCTAATATCGACGTCTTAAAAATTGTTCTACAACCTAAACTTAAGAATGAACCAGGATTCTTCGTATATCACACTGACTTAAAAACTGATTGGCAAATCGTTTTATTATCTAATTTAATAACATTGACGCCTGGAACAGTCGTATTAGGTATAAGTGATGATAGAAAAAAAATATATATTCACTCTATAGATTTTAGTACTAAAGAAGAAGAAGTTGAAGGTATAAAATCTTCATTAGAGAGAGTAGTTAGAGAGGTGGGCGAAGACTAATGTTAAAAATCATCATGATTATTGCTTTAATTGTTGTTGCAATATCAATGTTAGCGATGTTTGTTCGTATCATCAAAGGTCCCACATTAGCCGATAGAATTTTAGCACTTGATGCAATCGGTTTACAACTAATGGCGTGTATCGCCTTATATAGTATATTCATAGGTTCAGAATATTTACTCGTAGCTATTTTATTAATTGGTATTTTAGCCTTTTTAGGAACAGCCGTCTTCTCAAAATATATGGATAAAGGTAAGGTGATTGAACGTGATAACGAACATCATCATTAGTTTAGCTGTTATCTTTGTCATTTTAGGAGCTATTATAAGTGCCGTTACTGCTATTGGTATTATAAGATTAAAAGATATTTATTCGCGTGGTCATGCTGCAGGCAAATCAGCAACTTTAGGTGCTATTTTCCTATTGTTTGGCACATTCTTATACTTTATCGCTACAGATGGATATATTAATATGCAGTTAATCTTTGGTATTCTTTTTATTCTTATAACTGGCCCACTTTCAAGTCATTTAATAATGAGAGCAGCTTATAATAATAAAACACCTTATACTAAAGATACGAAGATCGATGAATTAAAAAATGAATTTAAAGATAAGATGATTTAACTAATACATCAACTTACTAAATTGAAAAAGTTCTTATAGCAAACTTTATATAGCTCAAGTCACAATTGCGGGTGGAGACAGAATTCAAAATGATTTCTGTCCCCGCCCTTTTTTTATTGTCTAGTCTACATATTTATGATAATATAAATCGTAATTATTACGTTTTAAAAAAGAAAGAAGTGTTATTATGCATTGGACAATTATCGGTGGCGGTTTACAAGGTACAACAATTGCGATTCAACTAAGAGAATTAGGGCTATCTAGAGATAAATTAACAATTATAGACCCTTATGCCACACTATGTGAACAATTCAATGATTTTTCTCATCGTATCAGCATGCCCTATTTGCGTTCACCAATTGTACATCACATCCACCCTAACCCATTCCATTTAAAACAATTCGCTAAAGTTCAACAATATGCGCACGGTACATATGGTCAATACCAACGTCCACAAACAGATATGTTTATGCATCATGTTCACGAACAAGTTCATCATTATGATTTAAACGAAAATCATATTCAAGGCTATGTAGAAGCATTAGCGAAGAAAGATGGTCAATGGCAAATACAATTAAATGATAATCGAGTCATACACACGGATTGCGTTATATTAGCAAATGGATGTACGCATAAACCCTATATTCCTAATATTTATCAAGATGCTGATGATGTGTGCCACATTTTCGATAAATCATTTAATACAACTATGTATGGACATAGTTCTCACGTTATAGGAAGTGGTATTTCTGCTGCCCATTTAACTTTAAAACTTATAAATCAATCTCATGATAAAGTTATTCATTTATGGATGAATAAAGACATTGATATCCAACATTTCGATGCAGATCCAGGTTGGTTAGGTCCTAAAAATATGAATCACTTTTTAAATATTGAATCTTCTTTAGAACGGCAGTCTATCATTCAACACGAAAGACATAAAGGTTCAATGCCTAGAGAGTTATATTTACGACTTAAGAAACATATTCAATCTGGACGACTTATAATTCATAAAGAGAATATTTTATCAGTTGACCAACATCAAATTCATACAGAACAAGCGGCTATCCCTTATGATTTCATTTTATTAGCAACCGGTTTTGAACCAACACTATTAAAACAGCCTATGATTCAATCATTAATTAAAAATGAAGATGCTCCATTAACACGCTGTGGATTACCTTCCATTAGTTCTGAATTAGAGTGGTTACCTCAATTGTTTGTGTCAGGTGGTTTAGCAGATTTAGAACTGGGTCCTTTTGCTAGAAATATCATGGGTGGAAGAGAAGCCGCTCAAAGAATTAAACAGGCTTATAAACGTTTATCGGCTCAACCTATCCAAAAACATGCTTAATTTCATTAGAAGTAATTGTCAACGTAACAACTATAAACTATTTTTAAATACGATCTCTTGTATATTTCTTATAAAAAAGCAGGCGTAGGATAGAATTCTTTATGAATTCACCGTCCCACGTCTGCGTTTTTTCTTAAACAAATACTTTTATAAGTAGGATATTTAAAACAATGCTTAATCGAACTAAAGCAGCGTTTGGTATTTTATTGCTTTAAAAGTTTAATTCCAATTGTTCCTCTCATAACACTTATCAATTGGCCTTGTTCACTTTTTATTTCTATATTCCAAACTTGAGTTGTGCTTCCTTTATGAATAATCGTTGCTGTAGCAATAACACGACCTTCTTTAACCGAATGAATATGGTTAGCATTCATTTCTAAACCTAGTGGTATGAACGATTTCGTATCGATTAGATTAGCAGCGCCTAATGAACACGCTGTTTCACCTAAAGCAATTGTTGCACCACCATGCAAATAACCGAATGGTTGTTTAACTTTATCAGTAACAGGCATTGAAATTACTACTTTACCCTCTGATGTTTCTTCAATCTGCATTTCGAAAGTTTCCAATAAGTTAGTCATTTAATTGTTCACCTCATTACACCTATAATATCATAGCTGCAATCGTACCAAATACCATTAAAGGTATATTATAGAATAAGAAATTCGGGATACATGTATCGCGAATATGATCATGCTGTCCATCCACATCTAACCCAGCTGTTGGCCCTAGCGTAGAATCACTTGCAGGAGATCCTGAATCACCTAAAGCACTCGCAGTTCCTACTAAAGCGATTAGAGCCATAGTACTTAAGCCGAGTGAAGCACCAAGTGGAATAAATAATGTTGCAATTATAGGAATCGTTGCAAATGATGAACCAATTCCTAAAGTTACAATTAAACCAATAATGTACATGATGACAATACTTAATAACTTGTGACCATTTGAAATGTCAGTCAAACTTGATACTAATTTTTCGATATCTCCTGTTGCATTCATGACACCTGCGAAACCATTAGCTGAAAGAATAACAACACCTATAAATGACATGATTTTAATACCTTCAACAAATTGACTATCCAATTCTCTCCATTTGTAAACACCCGAAATAAAGAATACGAGTACACCTGCTAATGCACCAAAAATCATTGAATCAGTAAAAGTTTGAACTAAGAATGTAGCTAATATAGCGACTATTGTAACTACGAGTACATACGGTTTAATTTCATTAATTGTATTCTCATCTTCTACATAAGTTTCTGTTTTATATTCTCGTGGTTTACGATAATAAAACATACCCAAGATTAAACCAACTATATAACCAAGTGAAGGAATCAACATGCCTTTCCAAATCATATTAAATTCGATAGGGTGATGTGCTTTTTGGAAACCGCTTTGAATAATTTGGTGGAAAATCTGTCCAAAGCCATATGGTAATAAGACATAAGGCCAACACAAACCAAAGCCGATGACTAGAGAAATAAGTCTTCTATCAATTTTTAAATCATTAAACAGACTTAATAGTGGCGGTATAACTATTGGAATGAAAGCAATGTGAACCGGTATAAGGTTCTGACTCATTATACTCATCGCGAGTAAAGCTATGATAATAATGATTTTTACTTTTATTCTTGATAGTCTGCTATTTTCAGAGTGAATTGCGCGGATTATCTTAGTTACAAGATAATCTGTAATACCACTATATGAAATCAATGCTGCAAATCCACCCAATAATGCATAGCTTAGCGCTACCTCGGAACCGTCTACAATATTTTTTCCAAATACACTGATTACCTTTTCAACACTCATTCCAGAAATGAGACCGCCTACTAATGCACTAATGAACAGACTAATAACTACATTTAGTCTACATAAGCATAAAACAATCATTAATAATACGGCTATTACAACTGCATTAAACATAACAACACATCCTTTATCTCTCTACCGAACTAAAGTATTTAATATGTTCCTTATCATACCAAGTAGCTGGTACGTTGTCAATGTAGAATTACATTCTAAGTTAATAAGATTATTCATATTAAATAAGGAGTAGAAACACGCAATAGCACATGTTTCTACTCCTTAACCAAATGATTTCTACTTTTCTATTTATCTTAACCAATTTAATACAGTAGTAATCATACTGCCAGTTGGGCCTTTTGGACCTTTATAGCTAGTCTTGTTAGTTGTCGCAGGACCAGCAATATCGAAATGGATATGTGGTGTAGATCCACTAAAATGAGTAATAAATGTGGCTGCAAAGAGTGCTTTTCCATGACCGTTTGTATGATTGACTAAATCTGCAACGTCAGATTGACGTATTAATCGTTGCTCAGTTTGAGTCATAGGTAATTCAAAAGCATATTCATCCATTTCTTTAGCACTAACTCGTATTTCCTCAATCTCTTTATCTGCATTAGAGTTAAATAAAGCTGCTTTATCTTCACCTAGTGCTGCAACTGCAGCTCCTGTTAATGTAGCGAAATCTAAAATAATCTTAGGTTGAAATTGATTAGCATAGAATACAGCATCTCCTAGTACTAAACGCCCTTCCGCATCACTATTTAACATTTCAACTGTTTCACCACTCAATGCCGTCAATACATCATCAGGTTTCATTGCATTACTACTTATCATATTTTCAGCAGAAGCAATAACTCCTACAATATTGATAGGAATTTGCAAGCGTGATATCGCATCAATCATTCCAACTACATTAGCTGCGCCACACATATCAAATTTCATAGTCTGCATACCTATCTTCGATTTAATGCTATAGCCACCTGAATCATATGTAATACCTTTTCCTACTAATGCAATTGGTGCGTCTTCACTGTCACCACCATTATATGTCATAGTTATTACAACTGGAGGATTCTCCGACCCTTTACCAACAGCATGAATAAGTCCGAATCCTTCATCTAATAATTGTTTTCCATCTTTAATATCAACTTTTACTGATGTTTCATCAAAGTGTTGCGTAACCTGTTCAGCAAAATAATTAGGCGTTAGTATATTAGGTGGCATATTGCTATAGTCACGTGCAACATTAACCGATTGTCCGATTATAGCACCATTGATAAAATATCGATGTAAGTCCTCTTTATTCGTACTTATGTTTAACTCTAATTGATAGGGTGCAGATTTATCAGATTTATAGTTGTCAAAACTGTAAACTGCCTGTTCACTTTGTAGTCCCATAACCTCTGCGACTTTGGTTTGCTCTATTTTCTTTGAAATCAATGTATCGAATAATACATCTGCTTCAGTTACACGTTCTTCTTTTAAAAATTGAAATAAATTGCCGAAAGCTCTCAATAGCGTACCATAATCAAGCGTCTTTAAATTTCCTAATCCAACAGTAATAAGTCGTTTTGATGAGTCTTTTAAAGGTAACAAAGTTGAAGATATTTTACCTAATTGACTGCTAATTAAATGATGATGACGGTATGTATCAATTTGTTTTGTTATATCTTCATTATTGTAATTAATATAACCAAGTTGATTGATGTGATCAGGCAACCCTATAATAAATACTTCTGAATTTAAAACTGTATTACTTATATTGAAATTAACCATAACCTCTACACTTCCTTTTTATATCATATAAAAGAAGGAGTGGAACAGAATTCACAATGAATTCGTTATTCCACCCCCATAAGGATGACTAGAAATGAGAAAAGCTTGATTTATACGCTTTTTCAGTTCAGTCAGCTACTGCGAATTGGCATTGTAGCTTTAAATTAGTATTTATTTTCAAAATCATATTAGATAATTTATATGAGAAACTTAGAATTTACCTTTTTTGAATGCTAAGCCTACGCCACCGATTTTGAATACTGCACGAGTATCGATAACTTTTTTCATGAATGCAGCTTTTTTACCAGTAATGTCTCTACCGTATACGATACCAACACCATCATGTGCACCTAATGAACATACAGTACCACGATCAACATATTCAAAGTCTGTAGCTGCTTGACCGTTTAAGATGTTTTTAATGCTTTTCGCAACGTGTTCACCTTGTTGCATTGCAATTTGTGCTGTAGTTGGTAATGGACGTTCTTCACCAGCTGGGATGAATGCTGAAACGTCACCAATAACAAAGATATCATCATGACCTTCAATAGTTAAATCTTGTTTAGTCACGATACGACCACGTTTAACACCTTCAAATGATTCTTCCATTAATTTACTACCACGAACACCAGCAGCCCAGATTGCTGTACCAGCTTCTAATTGTTGTTCTTGATCATTAATTTTAACTACGAAACCTTTTTCGTTACAAGCAACGATTGGTGTAGCAATTTTGAATTCAACACCACGGTCTTCTAGGTAGTTAACTGCGTAATTAACTAATTCATCAGAGAACATTGGTAACATTTTTGGCGCAGCTTCAACACAAGTTACTCTAACTTTGTTTTGATTAACACCGTATTTATTACATAATTCAGGAATTCTTTCAGTTAATTCACCTAAGAATTCGATACCTGTAAAGCCTGCACCACCAACTAAGATAGCTAAGTCTTTATCATCTTTTTCTTTAGAAGCTGCGTAGTTTGCAAATTTATCTTCGATGTGACGAGATAATTTACGTGCAGTTTCAATATTTTCAATTTGGAAAGCATAGTCTTTCATACCATTAATTCCAAATGTTTCACTTTCAAAACCTAATGCTACTACTAAAATGTCGTAATCATAGATACCGTGATTTGTTTCTACTTTTTTAGCGTTACGGTCGATTTTAGTTACTTCTGCATTGATAAATTTAACTTTATCTTCTTTAATTACACTTTCAATTGGGTAAATTAAATCTTCATAGTTTAATGTACCAGCTGAAGCTTCATGTAACCAAGTTGCTTCGTAGTGATATTTATTTTTGTTAATTAATGTAATATCCGCTTCGTCAGCAGAAAGTTCTTTTTGTAATTTAGTTACTGTTTGTAAACCAGCATAACCTGCACCTAAAACAAGTACTTTTTTACGATCTTGTGCCATTTCATTCACCTAAGCTTTCATAATTATTTTCTTAAATGTAGAAAAAGGCTACAAATTTCAGAACATAACAAAGTTCAGATGTAACAATATATTTTACCTTAATATATGTTTATCTGATTCATTCAAAAGACTTTGCACTTAACCTATTGTTCATCCCCATTTATAGTCTTAGTCAACACTTTCATTTTCAGTTCGATTTTATGAACTTTAGTTCACAAAAAAGACAAAGTTCAATCCATCTTCAATTCTATAGTTTTTATAGTTCATTTTCAAGCAACAACAAGACTATTATTAAAATAATCATATTATCCTGAAAATTACTGTCTTAAAGTATTACTCTTAGTGATAAATTACTTGCAATTATATTAGCATTCTTCCGGATTTCCAGCTACTTTAGCAGTTCTAAATGAACTACCACAACCACATGAAGCGATTGCGTTAGGGTTTTCAATTTGGAATCCTCCACCCATTAAAGATTGTTTGAAATCAATTGTCGTACCATTTAATACAGGCACATCATATTTGTCTACTAATACTTTTAATCCATAAAATTCAAGTACTTCATCATTTTCTCCTGGTTGTTCTTCAGCTGACATACCATATGTCAGACCTGTACAGCCACCACCGTTTACTTTAATCTTTAAATATCCATCTGCCATGTCATTACTTTTCAACATATCTTTTACTTCATAAGCTGCCGCTTCAGTTAATGTTACAGTTGACATAAACCATTCCTCCTATAATAAGTTAGTAAAGTCATTCTCTTCTATATGTTTATAAATATTATTTAATAACTCATCTGGTGTATCACCTTCAACAGTATCACCATCTACCAATGCATACAACCCACATGAACATACGCCACAATTATTTAAACATCCGTATTCTAATACATCCACATCAGGATCATTCTCAAGCTTATCGTAAACGTAGTCTCCGCCTTTTGCCATATTTGAAATGCAAAATTCGACTAATGGAAACATACTTCACCTTCTTCTTCATTTTTTTAATTATATTATTATAACAAATCTTGATTTGGCCTGCATTGTCCTCGCTCATCATTTTTATATTATTTGGAACAACAATACACACCTATATCTTTAGCTTAGTTTCGTTACCACACATTTCATTGTAGTCATTTTGAAAAAAAGATATAATAACCATATACATATATCATACACTTTATTGTTAGGGGCAATAAATGTGGTGGATAAACTACTTTGATTGTTTGAAATTTTTAAATAAAAGTTTAAATAATTTACTAAAGTTTGCTTAATTCAAAGGGTATTAGTCAAAATCATTTCGGAATAACAAATTTTTATAAAGGGGTATAACAGATGAAAAATTTAGTATTACTTGGTGGCGGCTATGGTAATATGCGTATCATGTCGCGTATCTTACCTGATGCATTACCAGAAAATTATACTTTAACGTTAATTGATCGTATGCCATTCCATGGCTTGAAACCAGAATTTTATGCTTTAGCTGCGGGTACTAAGTCTGATAGTGATGTTCGTATGAACTTTCCTGATTCAGAACGCGTTAATACTATTTATGGGGAAATTAATGATATTGATTTAGATGCTCAAATCGTATCTGTTGGTAATACAAAAGTAGATTATGATGAATTAGTTATTGGCTTAGGTTGTGAAGATAAATATCATAATGTTCCTGGTGCTGAGGAATACACGCATAGTATTCAAACACTCTCCAAGGCACGCGAAACATTTCATAGTATTAGTGAATTACCTAGTGGCGCTAGTGTAGGTATTGTTGGTGCTGGCTTAAGCGGCATAGAGTTAGCAAGTGAGCTTCGTGAAAGTCGTGAAGATTTAGAAGTCATACTTTATGACCGTGGTGAGCGAATTTTAAGGAATTTTCCTGAAAAATTAAGCAATTATATCGCTAAATGGTTCCGTGAAAACAATGTTAAAGTAGTGCCTAATTCTTTAATTGATAAAGTGGAACCAGGAAAAATTTATAATAGTGGTACACCAGAAAATGTTGATTTAGTTGTCTGGACTGCTGGAATTCAACCTGTTGAAGTTGTAAGACATTTACCGATTGATATCAATCGAAGTGGACGTGTCATCATCAATCAATATCATCAAGTGCCAACATATCTTAATGTATTTATAGTCGGAGATTGTGCTGATTTACCTCATGCACCAAGTGCACAATTAGCTGAAGTTCAAGGTGATCAAATCGCTAATGTACTTAAGAAACAATGGAATAATGAACCATTACCAGATAAAATGCCTGAATTAAAAGTACAAGGTTTCCTTGGTTCTCTTGGCGAGAAAAAAGGCTTTGCCTATATTATGGACCGTACAGTTACCGGACGTCTTGCTCATATACTTAAATCGGGCGTCCTATGGTTATATAAATATCATAATGGTTAATAATAAAATAAGGGGTAGGATAGAATTCATGATGAATCCTATCCTACCCCGACCTCTTTTTCTCAAGAATTATACTTTAAATTAATTTGCAAAATGTTTATCTACAAAGTTTGTAATTTGCTTTGTTTGAATATAACCATCTGCTACATACTCATCATTCATTGTAATTAAAGGATAAAATAATTCATCTTCCTCAATTTGTTCAATATACTGTTGGTCATGATCACTTAGATTATCTGTTTGATTTTGAAAATCAATGTATGTGTATTTAAATTGAATGTCTGGATACTTTCTTTCTAATAAAGGTTTAATCCATTCAAATGTATTAATAGATGTTGGTGCATTGACGCAACTTGCACATACGACATCAGCGCCATATACTACCACGCTTACTTTAGTCATACTCAAATCCCCCGTTTTGTTTTATAGATTTTTCTTTCTTTATCTATTATAATAAATTAATAATGAATTTATGAAGTAATTTACTTGAAAGGAGACATATCTCATGCCTACTGAGAATGCAACGATGTTTGATCAAGTAGCTGAAGTCATTGAACGTTTACGTCCATTTTTATTACGTGATGGTGGAGACTGTACATTAGTAGATGTAGAAGATGGTATTGTGAAATTACAATTACACGGAGCTTGTGGTACTTGTCCTAGCTCAACAATCACATTAAAAGCCGGCATTGAACGTGCGTTACACGAAGAAGTTCCAGGCGTTATTGAAGTTGAACAAGTATTCTAAGCGTCTGAAATATAATATATATATTCAATAAAGCACCAACGCGCAGAGTTCTTAAACTCTGCGCGTTGGTGCTTTTGTTAATTATTGGTGTTCATGTTGTTTATTATGATCTTTGTTATGCGGGTTTTTGTCACCATTCATATGTTGAACAATATGTTGGTTCATGTGAGCCCAACCTTTCCAACCTACGTGAACGACATCACTAAGAACATATTTCTCATAATCTTTATCTGACATATCATACACCTTACCACCATGTGCTACTACAGTTTGATGTATTTTCTTATAGACTGGTTCTCTTGTTGAGCGTTCAATACCTAAGTGATCATACCATTTACCATTCACCGGTAAAATAACGTATTGTACGTTTGCACCTGCATTATGCATTGTATCCACTAACAATGATAAATCATTAAATTCTGGAGAGTTCATTTTAAACTCATATTTACGATGATTCATTGGCTTTTTATGCATAAGTTTTTCCCAATATTCATTACGTATTCCATAATTATTTGATGATGAGCGTTTCTCACCTAATGTCACAGCTTTATCTTGCATTTCCTGCCATGATACATTTGGCTCAGTCACAGGTTTCACATGTGATAATGGCGACTTATCTAATGAGAAGTAAGTTTTAATCGCTTCAATTTTTAATAACTGATTCTCTTTAAAGCGAGAAACATAGTTACCATCTACTTTACCGTGATTATTTACGACGTCTTTCAAGAATTCTTTATTCGACGCACTTTTAAATTGTAATAAGCGTTTGGCATATCTCTCTTTTAATTCTGAAGGCATATCTTTTTGTTGAAATAACTGATTAATTTGATTTGGTGTTGTACGTGCTGCAAAATCACGATCATTAACACCATGCGTACTAAACCATTGTGGTGAAATAATAAATGTCATCTTTTTCCCTTTTAGTTGATCATATTGACCAGCTAATTCAATTGCATTGATTAAATCTGTATTACCACCCGTACCAATTAGAAAAATTGGTTTAGTATGTTTTCTATGATTTAGAGCAAGTGCAGGGTTAAATGGATCTAATTTATTCAGTTCACTTGACCCATATATTGGATAATATTTATCACTACTAAATAGTTTATTTTGAATGAGCGTACCTTTAAGAACTTGATCTGTTAAAGATATTCTATTATTAGCGACAGCCTTGTTTGTAACTAATCCAGTAAACCAGCTAGCAGGCATTAATACGAAGGCTAGAAATAAAATGCCGCTAATAATAATTGGTAAAAATGGTTTTAATTTCATCGTAATTCTTCTAATGCTTCAACAATTTTGTTTGGAGTTGCCCACTCATCACGATCGAAATCCATGATAGATACTTCAATGCCTAATCTGTTTTGAATCTCAAGTAATAAACCTACCGTTTGGAATGAATCGATGATACCCTCTTCGAAGATTTCAACATCAGGATTCTCTTTTACAACATCATTTTCTGCCACATCAGCTAATAAATCTAATACTTGTTCTTTAAATTCCATAATTTATGACTCCTTTTAAATTAATTTTCCTGAAAAGATTAAAAATCCAAATGCTACAAAATGGAAAGTAATGATAATACTCAACGCTGTAGTAAAACCATTTTGCCAACGTGGTGGATGTTTCTTTCTCCAACGTTCATAGTATCCATAACCAATAAACATCAGTCCATGGTAAATACCATAAACGATATAGAATAACTCTAAACCATGCCACACACCCATGATAAAGAAGTTTAAGAAGAATGCGAAATTAGACATCGCAAATTGACTTTTAAATGTTTTTTTACGTGACATATAGAATAATGTACGCATATAAATACAATCTCTAAACCAGAACGATAATGACATATGCCATCTATTCCAGAAGTCTTTTATATTTTTGGCTTTGAAAGGTTGCTTGAAGTTAGGCGGTGTATTAATACCGTATAAATAACTTACTGCTACAGCAAATAAGCTGTATCCTGCAAAATCAAAGAATAAATAGAAACTATAAGCATACATATATAGCCATTTATGAGTAAATCCATCTAGATTCATTAATAATGGATGAATTACATAAACATTGATTAAATAAGCGATAATATACTTGTATAAAAATCCAAGCATAATCATGTGTATCGCTTTGGCAACCATTTCCCTATATTGTTCACTTGTAGGAACCTTTTTATCGTCTTTAACAAAACGTTTATAGCGATCAATTGGCCCTGAAGACACCGTTGGGAAGAAAGAAATGAATTGGAATAATTTCCCAACTTTGATCTCTTTAATAGATCCATCTCGAATCTCCATAATTAATTGCACACTTTTAAACGTTACATAAGAAATACCTAGGAAACCTACAAATTCTATAAGCTTGTGTTCATGGAAATGAATTTGTTGACCACCTAGCCATGAGCTTTGTAATACTTTAACAATCGCTAATGGCAAAATGGATAAAATCATTACAATGACAAATTTGCTAAATGTATTACTCTTCTGTCTTGATTTATAATAACCCATAATTAATAACACTTGCCATATGAGATAAATTACAAAACTGATGAGTTGAATACTTAAATATTTATTACCGAATAAATTATGTTTATCTGATGAAAAGATGATGACAATCATAATTACAGTACTTAAACCGTTATAAATATAGCTTCGCTTACCTAAAAATCCGAGTATGATGACTGGTAAAAGTACTATAAATGCAACTAAGAAGAAGGTAAACGTGCCATATGGAATCATGCGTTAATATCCTCTGCGACTTGTTTACGATCAAGCTTTCCGTTTGACGTTAATGGTAACTGTTTCATCCAAACAAATTTTCTCGGAATCATATATTCAGGTAAGCGAGATTTTAGTTCAGATTTAATTTGTCTTGTCATTTCTAAATCATCTTTAACTTCTTCAGTCGGAACGACAGCACCGATTAAATGTATTACTTTATTATTTTTATATACTGGAACGACAACAGTTTCTCTAACAAACTCTGATTGTCTAAGTTGCGTTTCAATTTCTTCCAATTCCATTCGGTAACCGTTAAGTTTAATTTGGAAATCAATTCTTCCTTGAATGAACCATTGTCCATCTTTCTCGATGGCTTTATCACCCGTATGATATATACGAAGTCCATCTTCAAAGTTAAATACCGCATCGGTTTTTTCTTTGTTATCTAAATACCCAAGACTAACACTATTACCTTTAATAACAAGTTCACCTTCGTCTGTTGTAAACAATGATGTGTTAGGTCTTGAAACACCAACAGGTAGCGGGTTATAAGCTTCAATAATTTCAGGTGTCAATTTAATACCTGTAACAGCTACTGTCGCTTCCGTAGGTCCATACGTGTTATAAACCACTGCACTTGGATATCTATCTAAAAGTGCTTTCGCAGTTCTATGAGGTAAGATTTCTCCACAGAAGAAGAAATGATTCAAGCTTGTGTAACTTAATTCGTTAAGGTTAGGTAATAGCAAGCACATTTCCATAAATGATGGTGTAGATACCCATGCATTGATTGGTGTATTAACTAACATTTCATTGAGTAATTTAGGTTTATTGATCATTTCTTTATCTACTAAATTAAGTGTGCCACCTGATGTTAAACAAGGATAAATTGCCATGACTGATAAATCGAACGAGAATGGTGCTTGATTTAACCACTCTTGTGAACCTTCTGATTCATTAAGCGATACCATCCATTCTGCAAATTCTATTAAATTTGCATATTCGATCTGAACACCTTTAGGCTCACCTGTTGAACCAGATGTAAAAATAGTATATACAACATCCGTTAATCCCATTTGACTGTCAAATAGTGTTGGATTATCAGAACCTTGGATACTTTGAATTGTAAGTTCTTGTATATTGGAATAATTTAATTGTGTATCTGTTGTGTTAAATATAATGTCCGGTTGTACTTTATTTATAATCATATTCACACGTTCACTTGGTACTGAAGTGTCAATAGGTACATAGCCACAACCTGCTTTGATAGCACCTATCATTCCCACTAACATGTAAGGTGACATATGTCCATAAACGATTAACGGCTTATGATTATCTTGTAATAGATGCGCTAATTTACTAGATTCATCCATTAATTGTTGATATGTTAATTCTTCATCTTTATGTCTAACTGCTACACGTTCAGGATCACTTTGACCGAAGTCATTTATTAAATTTATGATATCTGTCATAATTAGACTCCTTATTAAAATTCATTATAAATGAAATTATTATGTGTATCGCCGGAACCATAAATTAGGTACAGCGCAATAAATATCGCTAAATATAAAAGTGTTAATAAATAAGGTTTAGCTTTCTCATAATATTTCATCATCTTATGATTTTTCTCTTTCAATGCACTATTGCACCTCACTATCATTTCAAATATCGGAGTGAAGTATTCGTCCTACTCCTGAGTTAAAACCGAATTCACGAAAACAAAACAAAATTCATTAAATATAATTTTTATATATTATATATTCATCTTATTATAATTAAAATTTGATTTTAAGGCAAATTAATTTTCCCACTTCAAACTATTGTGCTAATGATGCTAAATTAACACTTAAAAAATTAATAAGATTTTATGCGTTAATGTTACTATCAACAACACTGCATTAGTGGCAATGATGAATTCAAATGACAATAATTATATTAGTACCAAATAGTTAGCTTAACAATTACATACGGTATAACAAAACTGTTAGTTATAATAAAAGAACCTCTATCGTTCATGGTTAAATCTTTACCTAAACGTTAGAAGTTCTTTAAAATTTATTTATTAGTAATCGGAGTCAACGGTTTTTCTCCTTTTAATATCGCAGCAATGTTATCAACACATAATTGAATCATTCGATCTCTAGTTGCCACAGAAGCACTACCTATATGCGGTAATATGACTGCTTTCTCCATTTTTAAGAGAGGGTGATCAAGTTTACTAGGTTCCTCACGTAAGACGTCTAAACCACATCCACCAATTTCATGATTGTTCAATGCATCAATTAGAGCATCCTCGTCTACAATTGCACCACGGCCGATATTAATGAAGATTGCATCGTTTTTCATTTTTGAAAACGCATCTTTATTAAACTTATTCTCTGTTTCAGGTGTCAATGGCGCAGTACATACGACAAAATCACTGTCTTCTAATAATGTATCAAAGGATACATAACTTGCATTAAGTTCTGATTCTGCATCTTCATGTCTTGAACGATTATGATACAAGATAGTTGTATTAAATCCTTGAAGTCGACGTGCAAAACTCTTTCCAATATCACCCATACCATAAATACCTACAGTTGAACCATGAACATCCTTACCAGATAATAAGTATGGTCCCCAGCTTTTCCATTCACCATCTTGTACATATTTTTCCGCTTCAACAATACGTCGTGCCACAGTTAACATTAACGTAAACCCTAATTCGGCTGTCGTTTCTGTAAGTACTTGAGGTGTATTAGTAACGACTATACCTTTTTCTTGAGCTAACTTAACATCAATGTTGTCAAAACCAACCGCCATATTTGCTATTACCTTTACATGTTTAGCGTGTTCGAGACATGTGGCATCAATCTTTTCACTTAATGTGATGAAACATGCATCAACATCTTCTAATTCTTTCAAAAATTGCTCTCTAGGCATAGGTTCAAATGCTTCTTTCCACATTTTAACGTCGCCGAACTGTTCCAATTGCTCTATGAAACGATCTGGAATTTGACGTGTGACTAGAATTTTAACCATGTCATGCCACCCCTCTTTTATTTTTGGGCATTTCTTTCTAATTCTGAAATTGCTACATTTAAGTCTTTAAATGAATATGTAGGTTGTTGGTCTTTTTCTTTTAGTTCTTCATAAGTCGTTACACCAGTTTGTACATGAATTGTGTCAACACCAACATTAATACCAGACATGATATCGGTATCATACAAATCGCCAACCATTGCTACGTCTGATTTATCTAATTTCAAGATGTCTAAAGCAATATCCATAATGACTGGCTCCGGTTTACCAATAAATTGTGGTGCTTGACCTGTAGATACACTAACTACACTTGTAATCGCACCATTACCTGGTAAGAAACCACGTTCTTTAGGAATCGATACATCAGGGTTCGTTGAAATAAATCTTGCACCCTTACGTACTGCAAGCGTTGCCACAGCTAATTTTTCGTAAGTAACGTTTTCATCTAAACCAATCGCAACATAATCAACGTTTTCATCATCTTTTACAGTTAATCCAGCTTCAGTTAAAGCTGTGCGTAAGCCACTGCCGCCAAGCATGTATACCGTAGCATCACTTTTCTCATCTGCAATATAATTTGCTGTTGCTAAGGCAGACGTTACAACTTCCTCAGGCTTCGCATCAATATTCATTTCTTTTAATTTTTGCGTTACCTCTTCAGGCGTCTTTGTAGAGTTGTTTGTAACATATAAATGCGGGATTTGATGATTGTTTAAGTAGTCAATAAATTGTGCTGCACCATCGATTTCATCTGTACCTATATACATAGTTCCATCTAAGTCAATTAAATATCCTTTATAATTTTTCATTACTTGTTATCTCCTTTTCCAAAAGCGGTAACTGGAACATTCTCTTTCTCAAGGAACTGAGTTACCTCTTGAATAAACTGTTCATAATAAGGCAAAGCCTCGTCAAATAATGGCTGAATCTTACTATTATCAAGTTCTGTATAATGGTGTGCGAACTGCTTTCTAATGTCAACTGTTTCATTAACATATCGTTGAGTAGATTTCGAAATAACACCTTCTAGTTCAAGAATATCGATGACATCTTTATAATTTCCTGGATCCCTCAAGATAAAACCATCAATAATCATATTACCTATATCCACAGATGATTCAATTAACATTTGTGCGATACGTTCAAATGCATAATGATTTCCTTTATTCGATTCATAATCTTTAATTAATTGATTTAAGTAAGTTAATTTTAAAATAAGCTGATCTTTATCTACAAAATACATATCCTTCACCTCTTAATATGTCTATCATATCACAGTTTTGCATAGGTCTTCATTTGTCGTTATACTTAATTAAAAATACAAGATAAAAGGAGTTCTACTCTTATGATAGATATGTACTTATATGATGATGAAGAACAAAGCCAAGTACAGTTTGTAGGCTTTGTAGGTGAACATAGCCGTTATGATTTAATGCTCGTTCAAACAGATCGTCATTACGGTAAGACACTTGTGCTAAATATGCAAACAAACAAATTCGGTATTATCGGGACAGATGATATTGAAGAAGAAGGATATATCGCGCATATTCTAGGTGTGAGTCAAGAAGAAAGTGATGAAATCATTGAATATCTTAATCAAGTCATTCAATAATTACTATTTTAAAAGCTGTGAAAAAATCTCTTCTCTTAGATTTCTTCACAGCTCATTTTATTAATTCTATAGTTACTCATCTTGGTGCTTAACTTCCTGAATGGTAGGTTTAATTTTAACATCATGCAATTTATCTTCAGAATCAGACAAAATAACATCCTCTTCATCATGATTTAATTGTTGTACCTCTTTGTTAGATAAATGACGTAAAACAAAATAAGGACAACCGAAATTGCAATATTCTAATATATAATCTTGAATACTCGAAAAACGTTTCGAGATTTCAGCTTTTTTATTCGTATCCTTATAGAAACCTTTTAATCGTAATTGATCATATCCAAAATCCCCTACAATAAAATCATACTTATCTAATATATCTGAATATCTCGATGCAAATAATTCTTCATCAAAGCATGATCTATATTCTTCAATGATTTCAAAATATTGTTGACCTATCTTAATCATAATTTGTCACCTTTAACTCGTATAATAAAAACTTAGATTACACAATTCAATTTAAAATGTGCAACCTAAGTCTCTAAAAACTTAATCTAAACCGTTTAATTGTTCAAATTAATTTTGTTGTAATTTTTCTTCACCTAAACGGTGTTTTTCTTTAGCCGCTTCATTTACTTGTTCGTCGGCATGATAAGAACTACGTACCATTGGGCCAGCTTCACAGTGTTTGAAACCTTTGTCCATAGCTACTTTTCTTAATTTACCAAATTCTAATGGTGTATAGTATTTTTCAACTTTTAAATGCTTACGTGATGGTTGTAAATATTGACCAATTGTTAAAATGTCTACATCATTTGCACGAAGATCATCCATTGTTTCATAAATCTCTTCAATCGTTTCTCCTAAACCAACCATTAAGCTTGATTTAGTAGGAATATCTGGTTGCAATTCTTTAGAACGACGTAAGAACTCTAATGTTCTTTCATATGTTGCACGTGCACGAACTCTTGGTGTTAAACGACGTACTGTTTCGATATTATGGTTTAAGATATCAGGTTTAGAAGCCATTAATGTTTCAAGTGCTTCATAGTCACCACCCATGTCTGATGGTAAGATTTCAATTGTAGTGAATGGATTACGTTCACGTACTTTACGTACTGTTTCAGCATATACGTTAGAACCTGCATCTCTTAAGTCATCACGTGCAACTGCAGTGATAACAACGTGTTTTAAATTCATTAACTCAACTGATTCTGCAACACGTTCTGGTTCATTTAAGTCTAGTTCATTAGGTAATCCAGTTTTAACTGCACAGAAACGACATGCTCTTGTACATACTGCACCTAAAATCATAAATGTAGCAGTACGTCTAGCACCCCAACATTCATGTATATTTGGACACTTTGCTTCTTCGCAAACAGTGTGTAAGTTCTTTTCACGCATCATCTTCTTGAGGCCAATATAGTTTTCGTTCGTGTTAAGCTTAATTTTCAACCAATCTGGTTTACGTAAGATTTCTTCATTTTTAGTAGCCATAACCACGTATACCCTCCTGTATAATATATCTTTTCCTATTATAACGAAATTTACATTAAATTAAAACGTAATAAACCACAAATTTCAACCTTGAATTTAATTCTATTCTATACATAATTTATTTGTGTTATTCTATTGCAGTCTCAATAACTTATCTTTAAAGATATCTCTAAGGAACTGAGGCATAATATAATCAATTGACTTCCCTTTCAATATAGGGAAATATCTACCAAACGTATACATATCAACTGTTCCTAAAGTGTATATTTTATCATCAACTACCGCTTCACCATTAACAAAGAATCTATTTTCTGACTGGATAAAACCGCAATTATATAAAATATAGCCTCCAAATATATCTCCTCTAAAACCTAGTCCTTGAGCATGTTCATGCATATATTCTTGCTTCTGACTTTTTTCAATTACTTTTTTCAATTCACTACCTGTCAAACGTACGCGCACTAGATTAATTGGATGTGGCAACATTTTATGAATATCATATTCCGTTAGTCTATCCGCTTCAATTCCTTTTACAATTAAACCAGCATTTATGATAGTACAATCTGTATTAGTAAATTCAAATACACTTTCAGCTAATAAATAAGTCGTTTTAGTAATGACATCTGTTTTACTATTTAAGTTGATAGGATAATCAATCACCGGTTCACTCATCAATGCCTTTCCTTCTGACTCATAATCTGTTTCAACCATAGGTAATGTTTCAACCGGATAAATAATCGCTTCTTTACTAACAACCTTTTTATTTTCAATAGTTAAATTAACTTCACCTAAATAATAACCATATTTACCAGCAGCTGCCATAAGTACGCCATTATTCATTTCACCCTCATCAAAATGATGGTGTGTATGACTCCCAAAAATCACATCAATTTCAGGAATCTCTTGGCATAACTTTTCATCAAAAAAGATGCCTACATGACTCATCACAATAAGTACATCATAATTACCCTGTTGATTAGCGATTTCATCTTTAATCGCTTCTAAAGGATCCGTTACAATCCAATCAAGAGCTCTGTAAAATGGTGTGAAAGGTGCTGTTGCCGCTACAAATAAAATACGTACGCCTTCAATTTCTTTAATACATGATGAGGCTATGTTATGAGGTAACTTCCCTTCTTCATCGATAACATTTGTACAAATGACGTTAAATGTCGCATTATTATATAAATTATTTAATGCTTCATGAGAGATGGTCATACCTTCATTATTACCTATCGTCGCAATATCACACTGAGCCTCATTAAGCAAGTCGATATTCTTGCGACCTATCGTTGCTTGAGTCACTGGTGCTGATAAATCCACATGGTCGCCTATATCTAAATAGAGTGAGGGATGTTGAAGTTTGGGTCTATGTTCTGCCATATAAGATGTTATACGTGCATATTCGTTTAAATGACTATGAATATCGTTCGTGTGAAAAATGGTTAACTTCACTTAAATTCCCCCTATATTTATTTAAAGAAAAGATTTAATAATTAAGTATACACCCATTATCAACATAACCGTACGTAATAGCGTTACAACAGTTTCAGATTTAATCGAGTGGTTAACACGTACTCCAATTTGGGCGCCGATATAACTTGAAATAATAAGAATTATAGAATATGACCATGCAACATGTCCTTGTAAAATGTGACCTATAGAACTCATAACACTTGAAAAGAAAATCATCATCATGCTTGTACCAACTGCAACGTGTGGTGGAAATCTGAAAACAATTAACATTAGTGGTGTCATTAATGCGCCACCACCAATTCCGAATAGACCTGTTAAAATACCAATGAACAGTGTCGCAACAAATGCAAATAAAGGTGGTACGCTATAGTGATATGTCTTTCCTTCAGAATCAACATACGTTTTACGATATTTCTCTTTATCAAAAATCTTAAACGGTTTGATTTTATGTCTCACCATTAAAATAATTGAAACAATAATCATAAAAATACCGAAGTATAAATTGAAAGACTCTAAAGTAAGATATCTACTTAAAAACGAACCTAACAATGAACCTGGTAATAATCCAAACAAGAAGATAGAACCATTTTTAATATCTACCTGCTTCGTCTTTAAGTAGCCTAAGGATGAAGATAAGCCTGTGACGATTAGAATCACCGATGATGTTCCTATCGCTATTTGTGGTGTAATACCATGTAAAACATCGTGTGTAACGCCCAAGTATACCAGTGTTGGAACAATAATGATCCCACCACCAATACCTACTAATGACCCTAAAATAGCAGAGAAAAGGCCGATAAGCACTAATAAAATAATTGTCACTAACATTATATTTCGCCTCTTAGAATAATTTTAATTGTTGCGGAGCTAAACCTGTGTATTCAATATCTAACATATCCTGATATGTTTTAGCGTTTTGAGCAGCATGCCCACCCGAGTTATTATTAAATACGACATAAACCTTTTTAGCTTTTTGTTCTATAATTCTAACTTTATTAGCTAAATCGGTAAGCTCTTCTTTGTTGTAGTTATATAAGTATCTCACATCACGCCACTCTTGGTCGGTCATGTCTTTTTTGGTCCAGCCTTGTCTATTTCTTCCATGATAGCGTACAAAAGCCGTCTCAGTAGTAATACGATTAACTAGTGGTATTGAGCCTTCGCGCACTTGTGGCTCATCTACTACTGAATGGATAATGTGGTGCTCAGTTAAAAATGACAGCGTTTGTTCCTTAAATTGATCGTTAAACCATGATTGATGTCGAAACTCGACACAAATCGGTACATCATCCAATTGTTGACGAACATACAAGATATATTTGATATTTTGTGCCGTACAATCAAACCAAGGTGGAAATTGAACTAAGACCATAGCTAGTTTGTGATGATCTATAAGTGGTTGTAGCATTTGTTTGAATTGCTCGAATAATTCACTTCTTGTTTCTG
The DNA here is from genome assembly GCF_006094395.1 of Staphylococcus haemolyticus. Lineage (NCBI taxonomy): Bacteria > Bacillati > Bacillota > Bacilli > Caryophanales > Staphylococcaceae > Staphylococcus > Staphylococcus haemolyticus. The sequence goes on from NZ_CP035291.1 coordinate 1,982,236, forward strand.
CGTAATCTTTATAATCTGCATGTAGTGTAAGTGCTTGATGAATCTTCACTATAAATTCAAAACGATCAGGTGTTTCTTTAATCCATTTCATGATATTTCTTTCAGGTTGGATGGCGTAGTAAGATGCATCAAGTTCAACGATTGGAAAGTGACTAGCGTATGTTTGCAACTTATCTGATTGTCGTTCTAAATCCTCATATAAAGAATCGTGATCTCCCCATCCAGTAAGACCTATATTTATCATTTTTATCACCAGCTATATGATACCATATTCAATTTTATGATATCACTTGTTCTATATCATCTTTACATTATCTTATTATTTTCGGAAATGTTGCATTCTCATGCACACTCTATTTTTCTAAAAATCATCGAACAACCGTTAATAATGTTTTTACTTGTTCAACAAGTCGATCCATCAATTGATTGACATGTTGTGACGTAGCTAAACGTGGCGATTGACCACTCCACATATGCGTCCATTCACGATGCCCTGTGGAAGCGGCTGTCTTTCTAATAGAATTAGTTAGTTGATTTTGTACAGGATATGGCGGTATGTTCCCTTCGTATTGTTTCATCGTCTCTACAAATTCATTGTTGATACCGCGTGCTGATTTACCACTAAATACGTCAGTGACTATTGTATCAGTCTCTTTACTATGAAGCACTGCTTGTTTAACTAATTGATTTGCGCCACTTTCTTCAGTAGTTAAGAAAGCGGTTCCCATTTGTACACCTTGTGCACCTAGTATCTGACTAGCTAATATACCACGACCATCCATAACACCACCTGCAGCAACAACTGGTATCGATACATGATCAACTATCTGTGGTATTAAACTCATTGTTCCTATGAGCGGTTCACGCTGATTGTTGGTTGTTAAAAATGACCCCCTATGTCCACCTGCTTCACTGCCTTGAGCAACTACAATATCCATACCTGCATGCTCATTTGCAATTGCCTCATCTACAGTAGTAGCTGTACCAATTAAAGTAATTTTAGCACCTTTTAATTGTTCAATGATTTCTTTTGACGGGATACCAAAGGTGAAACAACATACTGGTACTCTATATTTAATCACAGTTTGAATTGCACTTTTAAATTGTTGTTCTTCAGAAATATTGACTACTGGCTCTTCAAGATTTAATGCCTTACGATAGGGTTTCAGCCAAGCATTCATATGTTCGACTTGTTCATTAGTGTATGATTGATGACTTGGTACAAACAAATTCACACCAAATGGTTGTGATGTTAATCCTTGCACTTTTTGAATTTCTTGCTCTAACTTTTTTGTAGTAAAGTAGCCCGCTCCAATACAGCCTAAACCACCTTTATTACTTACAGTTGCAACAAGTTCCGCAGTTGTACTACCAGCCATACCTGCTTGAATAATAGGATATTGAATATTTAAAGATTGCGTTAGTTGATTGTTATACCACATTTAAAATCACCTTTTCTTTATTTTAGGGTAATTACTATGCTTATTTCACTTAAATAATTATTCAAAGTATTCCCTACTCCCATTTTCAGTAAACTTTGCTAATTTTTGAAAAAATAAAAGCAAGGACTGAACTTATGTAAAGTTAGCCTTGCTTATAAAATGATGATTTTACAATAGTGCACTTGTTAAAAAGATAATTATTTAATTATGCAGACATCACATATTTATGTATTTCAAAAAGATATTTAAAATTAGGAAAGTTTCTAAATTTGATACTTATCTAATTATTAATTTTTAAATCGAAATCAAAAATAAAAATTGCCATAAACACAAAATCATTGGTCGAAATACTAGACCGGGAAATTTGCCTCTTTTATTCCATAACACTACGTCAACAATGAAATAAATGACAATTAAAAACGCTGAGATTAAAAACATAAAGCCTCCAAACCCTAACAAATTATCAGTAGTTTTGGTCAATTCTTGCGCCATCATCCATTCCTTACTATGTATAAATCTTACTTTAGTTGACCAAGCAACTATTAGAAAAGCAGCTCCAATTGAACCTGACCATGCAATTATATTAGCCGATTGCAATTCGTCTTTCATATCTTTCATTTCTTGCTTGGTAACTTTGTTAGTTTTACCGTGTCCAGTTTTCACAAATTCTATTTTTGTTTTGAATGGCCGTTTTACCAAATAATGACTCGATAAATAACACATCAATAGGAACGGAAGAAGTGTTGCGACAAAAACCAAGTTGTAAGTATGGATATCTTCTCCTGTAAAATGTATTAGCAATTCAAGTAATGATGAATAAAATAAAAATATTCCTAAATACCAAATCTTCTTTTTCTTTTGAATCTGCCTTAGACTGATCATTGCTATAAAGATTAAGCCAATTGAACCTAAAAATATAGCAAGATATTCAATAATGATAATCAAAGAATACCAATTCGCATAAAAGTCAAACATTGTAGAGTCCTCTCAAAACATGTATTTTGATAAATCAATTACTTTTTTTAATATTATATATAAATATATCATAATAAAAATAAATAATTAATATAAATAAGTGTTAACTATTTTGAGATATAAAAAAGCACCAAAGCATTCACTTAGTTAGAACACTTTGGTACTTGTGATTGTTATTAAGAAAAAGTTAATAGTATGAGTTAAAATTAACCGATACTACCTTCCATTTCAAATTTGATTAAGCGGTTCATTTCTACTGCGTATTCCATTGGTAATTCTTTAGTGAATGGTTCAATGAAGCCCATAACGATCATTTCTGTCGCTTCTTCTTCTGAAATACCACGGCTCATTAAGTAGAATAATTGTTCTTCTGATACTTTAGAAACTTTCGCTTCATGTTCTAATGAAATATTGTCATTGAATACTTCATTATAAGGAATAGTATCTGAAGTAGATTCGTTATCTAAAATTAAAGTATCACATTCAATATTAGAACGTGCACCTTTCGCTTTACGTCCGAAGTGAACGATACCACGATAAATAACTTTACCACCATTTTTAGAAATAGATTTAGATACGATTGTTGAAGATGTGTTTGGTGCTTTATGAATCATTTTAGCACCAGCATCTTGTACTTGACCTTTACCAGCAAAGGCGATAGATAATGTACTACCTTTCGCACCTTCACCTAAAAGAACACAGTTTGGATATTTCATCGTTAACTTAGAACCTAAGTTACCGTCAACCCATTCCATGTTACCATTCTCATGAACAAACGTACGTTTTGTAACTAAGTTATAAACGTTGTTAGCCCAGTTTTGAATTGTAGTATAACGTACGTGTGCATCTTTATGAACGATGATTTCAACTACTGCTGAGTGTAATGAACTTGTTGTATAAACAGGTGCAGTACAACCTTCAACGTAGTTTACTGAAGCACCTTCATCAGCAATAATTAATGTACGTTCGAATTGACCCATGTTCTCTGAGTTAATACGGAAGTATGCTTGTAATGGTGTATCTAATTTAACATTCTTAGGTACATAGATGAATGAACCACCTGACCATACTGCTGAGTTTAATGCTGCGAATTTGTTATCAGCTGCTGGAACAACAGAAGCAAAGTATTCTTTAAATAGTTCTTCGTTTTCACGTAAAGCACTATCAGTATCTTTAAAGATGATACCTTTTTCTTCTAATTCTTTTTCCATATTATGATATACAACTTCTGATTCATATTGAGCAGAAACACCTGCTAAATATTTTTGTTCAGCTTCTGGAATACCTAATTTATCAAATGTACGTTTAATTTCTTCAGGCACCTCGTCCCATGAACGTTGAGTATGCTCTGAAGGTTTAACGTAGTATGTGATGTCATCAAAGTTTAATTCTGATAAATCGCCACCCCATTGAGGCATTGGCATTTTGTAGAATAATTTTAAAGCTTTTAATCTGAAGTCGAGCATCCATTCAGGCTCTTCCTTCATTTTTGAAATTTCTCTAACGATATTTTCTGTTAAACCACGTTCTGATCTGAAAATGGAAACATCCTCATCGTGGAAACCATATTTATAATCTCCAACATCAGGTGCTTTTTTAGCCATTTCAATCACTCCTTAAATATATTTAAAACGACGTGCGTGAGATTTTTAATATTCATTATTGTCTATTGCCATTGTAACAATATGCAACCTTCATAAAAAGTCAAAAGTGTAAAAAGTTAAAGTTGGACTTTAGAAATTGCTATCTATCATCACTATAAAGTTTCACATACGACTAAAGTTTACTCTTCTGTCGTACCTTCTGCTTTACCTTCCTTTTCAACTGTTCCTTTTTCAAGTGCTTTCCAGGCTAATGTTGCACACTTGATGCGTGCTGGGAATTGAGATACACCTTGTAGTGCTTCAATATCTCCCATTTCTTCAGTGATTTCATAGTCTTCACCAAGCATCATCTTAGTAAATTCTTGACTCATTTGCATTGCTTCACCTAGAGAATGACCTTTTACCGCTTCAGTCATCATAGATGCACTAGACATCGAAATAGAACAACCTTCTCCTTCGAATTTAGCATCATTAATAATGCCGTTTTCAATATCAAACGTTAATCTAATGCGGTCACCGCAAGTAGGATTGTTCATGTCTACAGTCATTGAGCCATTGTCCAAAACGCCTTTATTTCTAGGATTCTTATAATGATCCATAATTACAGATCGATAAAGTTGATCTAAATTATTAAAATTCATAAGAGAAAAACTCCTTCGTTTGTTTCAATGCTTCAACAAGTTGGTCTACATCTTCTTTAGTATTGTATACATAGAAGCTTGCACGTGCAGTAGATGATACATTCAACCATTTCATTAACGGTTGTGCACAATGGTGTCCAGCTCTTACAGCAACACCTTCTGTATCTACTGCTGTAGCAACATCATGTGGGTGGATATCAGCCAAATTAAATGTGATAACACCGGCACGACGTTCTTTTGGAGGACCATAAATTTCAAGTCCTTCAATAGATGACATTTGTTCATAGGCGTATTCTGTTAATGCTTTTTCATGTTCATGAATAGCATCAAAGCCTAATTTCTCAATGTAGCGAATGGCTTCACCTAATCCAATTGCTTGAGCGATAATAGGTGTACCAGCTTCAAATTTAGTAGGTAAATCTGCCCATGTAGCGTCATATTTACTTACAAAGTCAATCATATCTCCACCAAATTCAGCTGGTTCCATTTCTTTTAATAAATCACGTTTACCATATAACACACCGATGCCAGTAGGTCCTAACATTTTATGACCACTGAAACTGAAGAAATCAGCGTCTAAATCTTGAACATCTATTTTCATGTGAGGTGCTGATTGTGCACCATCGACACTAATAATTGCACCATGCTCATGAGCAACTTTAGCGATTTCTTTGATATCATTAATTGTACCTAACACATTAGATACATGTGCAATCGCTACAATTTTAGTATTATCATTTATTGTCGCTTTAACATCCTCAAGTCTTAATTCACCCTCATCTGTCATAGGAATGAATTTTAATGAGGCATTTTTACGTTTAGCTAATTGTTGCCATGGAACAATATTGGCATGGTGCTCCATTTCAGTAACAACAATTTCGTCGCCTTCTTCAACATTGGCATCTCCGTAACTGCGCGCAACAATATTAATTGCTGCAGTTGTTCCTCTAGTAAAGATGACTTCTTCAAAGTATTTAGCGTTAATGAAACGTCTTACAGTCTCACGAGCACCTTCGTATCCGTCAGTAGCAAGTGAACCAAGTGTATGAACACCACGGTGTACATTTGAATTATAACGTTTATAATAATCATCCAATACGTTCAACACTTGAACAGGTGTTTGACTGGTAGCTGTAGAATCAAGGTATGCTAATCTTTTTCCATTAACTTTTTGATCTAATATTGGAAAATCTTTGATGATTTCCTCAACATTTAATGAAGTTTCGGCCACTTTTTTCACGACCTTTCTAATATTAAAAATCTCTTTTAGATTTATATGTTTATTTATTTACTTTAAGTTCAATTACTTCTCTTAATTGACGTTTAACGTCTTCAATTGGTAATTCACGTACTACAGGATCTAAGAAACCATGAATTACTAATCGTTCAGCTTCTTTTTGAGAAATACCACGACTCATTAAGTAGTAAAGTTGCTCAGGGTCAACTCGGCCAACAGACGCTGCGTGTCCTGCTTCTACATCATCTTCATCAATTAATAAGATTGGATTCGCATCGCCTCTCGCATTCTCAGAAAGCATTAAGACACGTGACTCTTGGTTAGCGATAGATTTCGTACCGCCATGTTTAATATATCCAATACCATTAAATACAGATGATGCATTTTCACGCATAACGCCGTGTTTTAAAATGTAACCATTAGTTTCTTTACCGTATTGAACAATTTTAGATGTTAAGTTGATTTTTTGGTCACCAGTACCGACAACAACTGATTTAAGTTCACTTGTTGAACGGTCACCAATTAAATTAGTTGTATTATCAATGATTTGACTACCTTCATTCATTAGACCTAATGCCCAATTAATTGATGCATCTGCTGCAGTAGTACCACGACGAATGATATGACCAGTAAATCCTTTATCTAAATAGTCAACTGAGCCATAAGTGATATTTGAATTAGCACCGGCAATAACTTCTGAAACAATATTTAATTGGTTACCTTCACCACTTGCAGTTGATAAATAGTTCTCAACATACGTTACTTCAGCGCTTTCCTCAGTAACAATGATCACGTGGTTAAAGAAACTAGCATTATCATCATCATGTAACACAACATATTGAATTGGATCTTCAACAACTACATTTTTAGGCACATAAACAAACACGCCACCATTAATTAAAGCTGTATGCAATGCAGTTAAACGATGTTCATCAACACTCACTGCATCTGTCATTAAATATTTTTGAACTAACTCCCCGTGATTAATTAAAGCTTCTGATAATCCTTCAATTATCACACCATTTTTTTGTGCTTGATCTGATACTTGAGTATAAGCTAAAGCATTATTATGTTGAACAACTAAATTTTTAGTGTTTTCAACGTCTATAATTTTTTTAATAGCTTCTGGAAGCTCTGATAAATTACTGAAAGATTGACCTTTAACTTCATGTTGTTTAAATGAATCAAAGTCCCATTTTCTTAATTTAGTTTTATCTGGTTTTGGCATTTCTAAAGTTTCTGTTAATTTCAACGCTTTTTGACGTAACTCAGTCATCCAAGAAGGTTCATTGTGCGCTTTAGAATAATCAACAAGTTGTTCCTCAGAAATGTTTAAAGTTTCAGTTGTCATAACTCTCTTTTCCTCCTACTTGATGAAAAATTTTAGCGACTGTAGATATTTCGTATACTTAAATGATTAAGTTTATACGATGTCTAAGTCTCACATGTTTAATCGTTGATATTAATGCAATGTTTCACATTAACACCATGTTTCTAGTTTCATCATTTAAAATAAACGATTGCTAGATTATTCTTTAGCACCGAATTCTTCTTTAACCCATTCATAACCTTCTTCTTCAAGACGTTTAGCTAGTTCAGGACCTCCTGATTTAACTACTTTACCACCGTACATAACATGTACTTTGTCTGGTGTGATGTAGTTTAATAAACGTTGATAGTGTGTAATCATTAAAGCACCAAATTCTTCGCCACGCATTTCGTTGATACCTTTAGATACAACTTTTAATGCGTCAATGTCTAAACCTGAGTCGATTTCATCTAGGATGGCAAATTTTGGTTCTAACATCATTAATTGTAAGATTTCGTTACGTTTTTTCTCACCGCCAGAGAAACCTTCATTTAAGTAACGTTGTGCCATATCTTTATCGATATCTAAGAAATCCATTTCTTTATCTAATTTTTTGATAAATTGCATTAAGTTGATTTCTTGTCCTTCTTCACGTTTCGCGTTAATAGCTGAACGCATGAAGTCAGCATTTGTCACACCAGTAATTTCTGATGGATATTGCATTGCTAAGAACAGACCAGCTTTTGCTCTTTCATCAACTTCTAATTCTAAAATATTAACGCCATCTAGTAACACTTCACCTTGAGTTACTTCGTATGATGGATGTCCCATAATCGCTGATGATAATGTTGATTTACCAGTACCATTTGGTCCCATAATTGCATGTATTTCACCTGTATTAATAGTTAAATTAACACCTTTTAAAATTTCTTTATCTTCAATAGACACATGTAGGTCTTTAATTTCTAATGTTGATGACATTTATATTCCCTCCGTAAAATATAAAGTTTTCTTAACTAGTTTATAATAATTTTAATTTGTAGTCAAAAAGACTTTGTGTACTTTAATACACTTCATTATAACGTAAATAGCCCTTAATATAAACTTATTAAAACTCTAAATTATAGTGATTATCTATCTAAAATAATTTTTATTTGATACTCAATTTTTTCTCGCAACTGATAATCAAAGGCTTATTGTTCTCAATAGAAATATTTCCGACACAAATGTTATTAATTTAGCGCGATTTTTATAAAAATTATATTTTTACAAACTGAATATTTTATAATTATTCAAAATTCTGTTATGATGCTATTTAATTGAAAGGAGACATTCATGCAAAATTTTAAATGGATAAATATATTAAAAGGGTTTGGTATGGGAACAAGCGATTTAGTTCCTGGAATAAGTGGAGGAACCATTGCCTTACTATTAGGCATATATGATGGATTCATTTCTTCAATTAGTGGCTTATTCTCAAAACGATTTTGGCCTAGTTTAAAGTTTTTACTTCCTATTTTAATAGGTATGGCTTTAGCTATCGGTATATTAAGTAATCTAATCAATTATTTATTAGAACATCACCAAGTAATTACAATGTTCTTCTTTACCGGTTTAATTATTGGTATCATCCCTTATTTACTAAGAACTGTGAAATTTAATAAAACGTTTAAAGCAAAACATTATAGCATTATGGTAGTAGGCATTATCATTTTAGTAGTAATTACATTAATGAATTCAGGTAATCAAAGTGCTGATACATCACTAGATTTATCATTCGGTCTTATTATTAAATATTTCTTAGCTGGTGCGTGTGCTTCAAGCGCAATGTTATTACCTGGTATTTCCGGATCGTTTATGCTACTAGTATTTGGTGCTTATGGAACAATTATGTTAGCCATTGCTGATTTAGTTAAATTGAATTTCGATGGCCTACCATTATTAATTGTTGTAGGATTAGGTGTGTTAGCAGGGTTTTTATTATCAAGTCGTATTATTAAATACTTCTTACATCATCATTTCTATACCACATTCGCATTAATAACTGGATTCGTTATCGGCTCCATATATGCTGTATTCCCTGGTCTTCCTCAAACTGGTATTGAGTGGACACTTTCAATCATCACTTTAATCATTGGATTTGCAGCTAGTTATTGGATTGGTCAAATTACTGATGATAATGTGTAATTAATTTTAAAATATTATATAAATATTTATAATGAAACGGACCCATAAGGTTAATCTAATGGGCCCGTTTTTCTGTTAAATTAAAATTCATTTTAAATTGAAAGAGTCCGGGACATAAAGTTCTTGGATAAGTGAAAAAAAGACAATTTCTATTGAAATAATATAGAAATTGTCTTTTTTATAAATTTTTTGATTATTTTCAGCTCGTTGAGCTACTACTTTTCTTATATTAAGTGCCATTAATACAAAACCAAGTTCTCTTTTGACTTTATTGAGTCCTCGGACAGACATCCGAGTGAAACCCAAAATAGCCTTCATAAATCCAAAAACAGGTTCCACATCAATTTTTCTTTGACTGTAGATATTTTTTGTTTCTGGTTCTGAAAGCTTTTTGTTAATTTGGGATTTAAAATATTCCCAGTTATAATTCTTCATTATTTTTTTGTTTGTTTTTGAATTGAAGTTCATACATTGATTTTTCAGAGGACATTCTGAACAATCATCACATTCATATAATTTGAAGTCTCGCTTATAACCATACTTATCATGACGATAGGCATATCTTTTAAAACCTAGCCGTTTATTATTCGGACAAATGAATTCGTCATTAATTTCGTCATAGTTCCAATTTTGAGTATTAAAGATGTCACTTTTATATTTTTTAGTTTTATCTTTTATAAACATTCCATATGTTATGAGTGGCGTTCGATTAAAGTCATCTATAATTGCCTTATAATTTGATTCACTACCATAACCTGCATCAGCTACAATATATTCAGGTAAATGACCGTAGGTCTCTTGAATTGAATTTAAAAATGGAATCATCGTTCTAGTATCCGTTGGATTTTGATACACATTATAAGATAAAACAAATTGGGAATTTGTCGCTATTTGTAAATTATACCCTGGCTTAAGTTGTCCATTTTTCATGTGATCTTCTTTCATTCTCATAAATGTCGCATCATGATCTGTCTTAGAATAACTATTTCTATCCTTTAAAATAGATTTTTGAAATTCGTATCGATACTTTCGCTCAAAATAATCATTGATTTGCTTTTTGTATTTTTTGATTTTAGTTCTTTTGAGACGTATTTGTTTTCTTGTTTTAGTACATTTTTCATTGTTGATATGTTGGTTTAAATCTTCGATTTCTTTATCTAAGTGACTACCAATCAAATCTATTTCTTCTTTTGTTAATTCATTATCATGATCTTCTTTAATTTCCGGTATGATTTTATTGGTTACCAATTCATGGTAGAGGGCTTTAGAATCCTCATTCATCTTTGATTCATGGTTTTGAATACTCTTTTTCCATACAAATGTATATCGATTGGCATTTGCTTCAATTTTTGTACCATCAATAAAAATAGCTTTATCATCTATAAGATTTTGTTTTACACACTGACTGTAAAATTGAATAAATAAAGATTCTAATAAAGCATCTACTTTTGGATTTACTCTAAATCGATTAATTGTTTTATAAGAAGGTTTTTGATTTTGTGATAGCCACATCATTCGGATGCTATCATTAAGCATTTTTTCTATTTTACGACCTGAGAATACAGATTGTGTGTAGGCATATAGAATCACTTTTAACATCATTTTAGGATGGTACGAAGTTGCACCACGGTGATGTCTGAATTCGTCGAATTCATTGTCAGGAATTGTTTCAACAATATCATTTACATGTCGTGAAATATCATTTGTGGGGATAAGAACTGAAGTTTCCATTGGTAGAGTAAGTTGAGTCATGTTATAATTTTTATACATAAGGCACCTCGTTAATTTAGTTTAGTGATGTTTATTAAATTATACGAAAGTGCTTTATTTTTTTAAAGTATTACAATGTAAAATTACATATAAATACAAAGTATTTTGGCGAGACTCTTGAGGGAACAGGACAAGCTGAAGACTACAGGCTGAAGCTGTCCCCTAAGAAAGCGAGCCAACAATACGGAGTATTGTAAATAAAGAAGCCAGTAAATGAAATTGTTAAAACTCATTTACTGGCTATTTCTCTAGGGTTTATGTCCCAGACTCTTTATGATATAGACAAATTATTTGTTATCGTTATTACCTTTTACTTTATCGATAAGGTCGTTAGCTTTATTTTTAACGTTTTCAACTGCTTCTTTGGCTTTACCAGAAGCTTTATCGTTTTGACCTTCTTTTTCTAAATCTTTATTGTCAGTTACGTTACCAACAGTTTCTTTTAAGTTACCTTTTGCTTGTTCAAATTTATCTTCAGCCATTTAAAATTCCTCCTTGATTGTCTGTATCTTCACTTAATGATTAAATACCCCTATAATCTTATCATTAAACACCTTATTCATAAATTTTATATATTATAGAATATTTTCATTCTATTGAATAATTCTTATATAATGACACTGTAACAATAAAATTAAAGGGGGTATATGATGAAATTTATTAATTTTACCGCTATGACTGAAAGTGGTTTAACTAAAAAAGTAAATCGCTTTTTAGAGGAGAACCCGTATATCGAAGTTATTAAATTTGATTATACAATGGGATCTGGTGGACAAGGCGTCGGTATATTGTATAAGGACAGAAAATCTTTCTAAATAATAGAAACTCCGTAATCAAAATGGTTACGGAGTTTCTTTCATTATTATTTCGCTGGTACAACTGCACCTTTATATTTGTCTTTAATGAAATCTTGGATTTCTTTAGATTGTAACACTTCAATTAAAGCTTTAATTTTTTCATCATCTTTATGTCCTTTTTGAACTGCGATTAAGTTAGCATAAGGGTTGTTATTTGGTTTTTCAATAGCAATTGAATCTTTTTGAGGGCTTAAACCTTGATCAATCGCATAGTTAGAGTTGATGATTGCAGCATCTACATCTTCATTTTGATAGATTTTTGGAAGATATTCTGCTGATTGTTTACTGTTGAATTTAATGTCTTTTTTGTTTTCAGTGATATCTTCGAATTTAGCATCTTCGATTTTTACACCTTTTTTAATTTTAATTAATCCTTCATCAACAAAGAATTTTAAGAAACGTCCTTGTTCAGCTGGGTTATTTGATACATAAACTGTTGCACCTTTAGGAAGGTCTTTTAAACTTTTATATTTTTTAGAGTAAACAGCCATTGGTTCTAAGTGAACTTTACCTGCGTCTTCAATTTTGTATCCTTTTTCTTTACTTTCAGTTTTTAAATAAGGTACATGTTGGAAATAGTTAGCATCCAATTCACCTTTATCTAATAATTTGTTTGGCGTAGTGTAATCATTAATTGTTTTAATTTCTAAGTCATAGCCTTTCTTTTTAAGTAAAGGTTTAGCCTTTTCAAGAATTTCAGCGTGAGGTGCTGGAGATGCGCCTACAACAATTTTTTTATCTTTATCCCCACTACCATTACCACAAGCTGCTAAAACGACTGTTAATGTTAATACTAAAAATAAGCTTAAAAGTTTTTTCATTGAATCATTCCTCTTTTCTTTTAGCGTTTGTCAATTTTATTTGTAATCCAATCCCCAATAAATTGAATTATAAATACGATAATTAAAATAAATACAGTTGAAACTAAAATGACATCGTTTTGGTTACGAGTGAAACCTGTTAAGTAAGCTAAGTTACCTAAACCACCTGCACCAATTACACCTGCAATTGCAGTAGAACCAACTAATGCGATTGCTGTTACAGTAATACCTGAAACTAGTGCTGGCATTGCCTCAGGTAGTAATACTTTTCGGACAACTGTCCAAGTACTAGCTCCCATTGACCAAGCCGCTTCGATAACACCTTTATCTATTTCTTTGAAGGCAATTTCTACTAATCTTGCATAGAATGGTGCTGCACCAATAACTAGAGCTGGTAAGGCACCAGTTGGACCACTTATTGTTCCAAGGATCACACTTGTAAATGGAATTAATAACAAGATTAAAATGATAAATGGAATCGCTCGGAATAAGTTAACAATAAATGAAACGATGCTATAAAAGACTCTAGCACCTTTAGAATTACTCTTAGCTGATAAGAATAATAATACTCCTAAAATCAATCCAAAAATAAATGCGAAAATAGTTGAAACTATAGTCATATATAATGTTTCATAAATGGCTTGCCATACTTCAGGCCATTGGACGTTAGGCATTGTAATCATCTCTTTAAAAATATCACCATAAGATTTATCCATGCTTAACCACCTCCACATTTACATGTTGCTGATGTAAATCTTCTTTAAATGTCTCAAACTCTGTTTCAGCAATATGTGGAATATGAACCACCAAGAACCCGACAGAACCACCACGGGTATTTTTTATGTTTGCTTCAAGAATATTTATATCAATGTTATGCGTTTTACTTATGTAAGATACAACTGGTTCAGTCGTATTACCACCATTGAAATTAAGTCTAACAATGTATGCATCTGAATCTAATGGTTCTAGATGTTTGATTGATTCTTCAAAATCATCATCCAAATCATCTTTCACAAATCGTCTTGTAACTTCATGTTGTGGATTTTCAAATACTTGCGTTACTTTACCTTGCTCAATTACACGTCCACTTTCCATAACGGCTACTTCATCACAAACACGTCTGATAACATACATTTCATGAGTGATAATCACGATTGTAAGGTTTTCACGTTCTTTAATTTTTAGCAGTAGGTCTAAAATCTCATCTGTTGTTTGTGGATCTAATGCGCTTGTAGCTTCGTCACATAAGAGGACGTCAGGTTCATTAGCCAAAGCTCTTGCAATACCCACACGTTGTTTCTGCCCACCTGATAATTCTGATGGATAAGCATTTTCTCTGCCATTTAAACCAACAAGGTCAATTAATTCTTTCGCCCTTTCATTTGCTTTGGTTTTAGAATACCCTGCAATTTCTAAAGGGAACGTGATATTTCGAAGTACTGTTCGTGACCATAATAAATTAAAGTGTTGGAATACCATACTTACTTTTTGTCGTTTTCTTCTTAATTCTGCTTTTGAAAGTTTGTTAATATTATCGCCATCTATAATAATATCGCCAGAAGTAGGTTCTTCTAAATTATTGAACATTCTGATTAACGTACTTTTACCAGCACCAGAGAATCCGATAACTCCGAAAATAGAGCCCGTTTCTATATTTAAGTTAACGTTATCAACTGCTAGTACATCTTTATCTTTAGTGTGATAACGTTTTACAACTTGATTTAACTCAATCACGTTTAGTGCCTCCTTAAAAATCATTATGTAATTAAAAAATGCTTTCTCACTTTAGCAAAGTTGAGAAAGCATTGATTCATCTTTCTCTCATCTTCTAAAGTAATCAACTTTATGTGAATTGGCACCATTTCTATAACTAGACGGTTGCCGGGCTTCATAGGGCACATCCCTCCACCTCTCTTGATAAGAATTTTCGCACTATTTAATTAATTTATATCCTACCATTGCACTATAATTTCGTCAATAATTATTTTAACTTTTCTAACAAATAAGGAACAGATTGAAAAGCATAGATTCTATCTATTTCTATATCTTTATTCATTACTATTAGAACAGGAACTGACATAATTTTGTTACGCTCACTATATTTAGGATGGTAATTCAAATCGATTTTTTTAACGGGTAATTGTAGTATTTCATTCGCAATATCTAGCATTCGCTCTGACATTTTACAAGTACCACACATCGGTGTGTATCCAAAAATTAGATGTTTTTCTTTATTAAAATTCTCACAAATATCTTCTATTTCTACAGATTTACTCATGCATGATTACTAACCTTTCAGTCGTTAAATTAGGAATTAGACGTTTCTCTTTACGAACTGTAAAACCATGTTTACTCAATACATGCGCAAGATAATTCTTTGGGCATCTAGCTACCTCACAAAATGTTTTATCCACATAGATATGTTCACATTCGCTAAGATGACGTTTAAACCATTTTCTTATCTTTTCACCTTCGTCATCTGAGTCTGCTAGAACAAAGACTTGCTTTTCATATAATGTTTCAATCATGTCATCTAATTTATCAATACTCATTGTACCATGCGTACAAATAATATTTATAGGTTCAGCGATGACTTGTTGTACTCTCTTCTTATCAGATTTGCCTTCAACAATAATAACTTTATTTAAAATTGCCATGATAATCCACCTTCTAAGTCGATAATAAACAATCAGTTACTTTTTCACAGAACGCTAATAGATTAAACATTATTTACGATTACTTAACATTTTATATCAACAAAGTATAAATTTTAAAATTTGTTGATTATTATTTACAAAAAATAGGCAAAATAAAAACTCCATGACCGCAATCAAGGAGTTTAAATTAATTATTCACCAATCATTTCTTTGTATTGATCAGCTGATAATAAATCATCTAATTGGCTTTCATCGCTAAGTTCAACTTTAACCATCCATGCTTTCTCATATGGTGATTCGTTAACAAACTCAGGACTATCTTCTAATTCTTCATTTGATTCAACAACTTTACCAGATACTGGCGCATATAATTCAGAAACAGTTTTAACTGATTCTACACTACCAAAAGTATCCCCTTCGTTGATTTCGTCATCAACTTCTGGTAATTCAACGAATACGATATCACCTAATTCACCTTGTGCGTATTCAGTAATACCAATTGTTACTGTGTTGCCTTCAACTTTTACCCATTCATGTTCTTTAGAATATTTTAATTCGCTCGGTACTGCCACGAGAATCCCCTCCTAAAATTAATTACAATTTAATGATGCCATACCGTAAGTTTTCATTCAACTATTAAAACAAAAAGTTACAATAATTTATATAATTAGAATTTGTAATTTTAAACTATAACCAAATTTCTTTGTATTGATCTTCTTTAAATCCTAATGTGATATTATCTCCAGCAATAGCTAATGGTCGTTTAACTAACATGCCATCTGAAGCTAATAAATTTAATTTTTCATCAGTTGATAAATCTTTTAATTTATCTTTTAACCCTAGTTCTTTATATTTAGCACCATGGGTATTAAATAATTTATTAACCTCTACACCTGTTTTATCGATAATTTCTTCAAACTCTTTTTTAGTTGGTGTGTGTTGTACAATATCAATTGGTTCGTAACTTACGCCATGTGTATCTAAAAATTTTGCGGCTTTTTTACAAGTTGTGCAATTTGAATATTGATAAAATTTAATCATTCAGATGTAACCTCCTATTCTGTCTTAATTTAAATATATCAGATAATCTATGTAAACGCTCTATATTTTAAGCTTAATTTTTCAATTAAAGGAAATTATTCGTTATAATACATTTAGTAATTATCTAAAGGAGCGTTTATTATGCAAAGTATTAATACAACTGATGCGTTTAAATCAACAATTGAAAGCGATAAACCAGTTATCGTAAAATTTGAAGCTGGTTGGTGTCCTGATTGTAAATCTATGGACATGTGGATTGATCCAATCGTCGAAAAATATAATGACTATGATTGGTATACTGTTAACCGTGATGAACTCGAAGATGTAGCTGCAGATAATGATGTAATGGGTATTCCTAGCTTATTAGTATTTGAAAATGGCAATAAACTTGCGCATTTACACTCTGCTAATGCTAAATCACCTGAACAAGTAGAATCATTCTTATCAGAAACATTTAATAAATAGGATATAGAATAGTTATCTAATTTGAAAAATTAATTTGATGATACTATTCTGGCATAGATGACTAGAACTGAATAAAGTTTGTTATAGATGCTTTCTCAGTTCTGTTAGCTATGCCCGTGTAATAATAAAGACGGTTGAGACATTTATTTGTCCAGCCGTCTTTATTAATTCTAGTATTTTGAAATTAAATGTTTGTTTTTACGCGGTGCTTTTGGTGGCACTTCTTCTAAATCTGTTAGGTAAAGGAAACCTGCAATGACTTCATCTCCATGAACGCCAAATACCTTACGAACTTTTGGTTCAAAAATGTAAGGTGGTGTCTTCCAACATGTACCAATCCCTTGTTCATGTAATAGAAGCATTAAGTTTTGAGCATACGCACCCATCGCAAAAAAGTTTTCACGATTTTGTCGTTGTCTTGGGTCAGTTTTAAGTACTAACACTAACATACCACCAAGATTAGTCACATTATTATAATGATCTTCTTGTTTCTCAGGATGATTTGGAAATGCAAAATGCGTTACATCCCTGCTCATTTCACCTAATCTATCTTTGGCTATATGGATAATTCTCCATGGTTCTCGCATGCCATGGTTTGGAGCATCTGCAGCTTTTTCAATCGCTTGATAAAGCTTATCATCATCTATTGTCATATCATGTTTGAATTTCTTTATACTTCTTCTTGAAGCAATTGCCTCTTGTAATTCCACAATTATCGCTCCTTATTGTTGATAACTCTTCTCAATTATAAAACCTTTACCTATTAATTTCAAATGTATCTTAATGATTACTATAAAATAATAGTTGTTGTTTTAAAGTTTTAACATGTATTTGTCCAGGGGCTTGGGGCTCACCTAAACATCCATAGGATACAGTGCCTCCAAACACACCTTGAGCTGTTCTACTAACTAAGCCAACTTTAGACATAGAAATACCAATCACCTTAGCATCAAGAGTGTCAGCACTTGTTGCTACTGCTTCAAGCAATGTAGCTACGTCTTCTTTGTCTTGTGGCATGACAGCTATTTTGACATAATCTGGGTTCAATTGATTCATTTTATAATATGTGAATTTTAAAATATCTATATCAGGTGTTTCTTGAAAATTATGATAAGATATAACAACTTGTTTATTATATCGGTGTGCTAGGTTAATTAAATCACGATGCGCAAAAACGTCAAAATCACTATCCCATTCAATATCAATCATTTGGCAATGATGATTTTTAATAATTTCTTTTAATAACGTCATGTATGCTTCATATTTCATTTCACCTTTACCGCCTTGTGAGACCGTGCGATATGTTACCAAGACGTTAACGTTTATATTTAATTCTTGTAGTCGTTCTAAATTGGATTTAAGCAACTCAAGATGTCGATCTTCCCATTGGTCAATTCGTAATTCAATTATATCAATATCATCACTATATTCTTTGATGTTATCTAATGTTACTGTATCCAGTAATTGATTGGGAGCAACTGTGGCAGCAACTTCAACATTCGTCATAACGATCCCTTCTTCCTCAATTTAACTTGTATTTATTTTAAACTAAAGGCCGTCACTCTCCAACCTCGAGTAACATACTTTTCAATAAAATTAATAATCAATGATTTAAAAATATGTAAATGGGTAAATAATAAATGTATACGAATTTAGGAGGTAATAATAATGGCAGTTCAATATGAAACAAAAGCTACAAACGTTGGTGGACGTAAAGGACATGTAAACACTGACGATAATGCAATAAATGTAGATGTATTACCACCACAACAAGCAGACGGAAACGCAACTAACCCTGAGCAATTATTTGCTGCTGGTTACGCTTCATGTTTCAATGGTGCGTTCGATCTTATCTTAAAACAAAATAAAGTACGTGACGCTGAACCAGAAGTTACTTTAACGGTTCGCCTTGAAGATGATCCAGATGCGGAAAGTCCAAAATTAAGCGTAGCGATTGATGCTAAAGTTAAAAATGTATTGTCTCAAGAAGACGCTGAAAAATATCTTCAAGATGCACACGAATTCTGCCCATATTCTAAAGCAACTCGTGGTAATATCGATGTTGATTTAAACGTTCAAGTAGTAGATTAAATTTATTTTTAATCATGTACTAATAATTTTAGACACAAAAATCTTTTAGGGATTTTTGTGTCTTCTTTTTTTGTGAATTTTTCCAATTTAAGTTATTCTATAAATACAGTAAATAAAAAACTTTATAAATCATTTATACATATTAAAAATCAAATAGTTTTTATAAAATTATTTTTACTTCAATCTTTTGAGTTCACCCCATTATTTATATAATTAATGAAATTTTAAAAACGTTATTCTATGACAGGTATAGGAGGCCATGATGACAAATATTCGTATACTTAAACATGATGATTTAGACCATTATACTCAATTATTATCAAGCAATACGCACACTTATTCGTGGGACAAGGTCTATCTCGAAAACATTTCAAACAATGATCTCAAACAAATGCTATATGATGATGATGAATTTTGTAATATTATCGGTGCTTTTAAAGATGATAAACTTGTAGCATGTGTTACTTTGCGTCAATTAAGGCAAGTTGGAAGTTCACACAAAGCCATGATAGAGAATTTATTCTTACTTGATAAAAAAGATGAAAGTACAATTTTAAATTTAATGCAATTTGCTATAGATTACGCTAAATCTCGCAACATTGAAAAATTGATGACTTGTGTAACTTCTAATAATATTAGTGGCAAAATCTTTTTCTCATCAATGGGATTTGAAACTTTGGGTCTCGAATCGAAGTCTTCAAAAATTGGTGACGAATATTTCGATGTTCATTGGCTATTGTATGATATCGTTTAACCCCCTATTTTAACTATACTTTTTAAAAATTTTTCTCTAGACATTTAATTTATAGCCTTTATAATAATTGATATATTCTAAATTTTCAGATTTTATAAAATTTAAATACACTTAAGTCTAGGGGTATTATATTGTTACAAGCTATTTTACACGGAGTATTATTAGCTATAGGCTTAATACTACCATTGGGGGCTCAAAATATATTTGTTTTTAACCAAGGCGCTAACCAAACAAAATTTAGGCGTGCACTTCCTGCTATTATTACAGCTGGTTTATGTGATTCTTTACTCATTATACTAGCAGTGGTTGGCGTGTCCCTTATACTTATGTCATTTCCAATACTTCAATTGATTGTTTACATAATAGGATTAGTATTTCTACTCTATATGGCGTGGACATTGTGGCATGAGCAAAGTAGTGACATTGATGAGCAAGGTGGCATATCACCTGCAAAGCAAATAAGCTTCGCACTTTCTGTTTCATTACTTAATCCTCATGCAATTATGGATACCATTGGCGTAATAGGTACAAGCGCTTCTGCCTATGATGGCTCTGAAAAGATAGCATTTACTGTTGCGACAATTAGCGTTTCATGGCTATGGTTTATATTTCTAGCTATTGCTGGTCGTACTGTAGGCCATTTTGATAAATCAGGTCGCCTATTGATTCTACTAAATAAAATTTCAAGTATTATTATCTTAATCGTTGCATTCATGATACTTCAAAAAATTTATCAACTCATATTTTAAAAATTTTTTCTTAATTATAGTAGTAGGCTAGAACTTAAAATAACTTATCATAAGTGTTTTTAGGTTCTAGCCATTTCTGTTTTGTAGATTTAAAAAGGAAAAAATCTCTACAAGTAATTGTCCTTGTAGAGAATGTTGAGTTAATATTTTATTTTTTGACTTGTGTCTATCTATATTTGCTATATTTTAATTTTCATATTTAGTAATTTCTTCGTTTTCTGGATCAATCTTTTCAATAAACCGAAATTCGTTATTTCTATATTCAAATTTTAAAATATGACAATTTCCAATAAAGTAATTAATTGCTTCTGTATCTCCAATAACTTTTCTTAAAAATACGTCAATCGTAGTTCCATGACTTACAACTAAATTTGAATCACTATCTGATGTACGCATTATTTCAGTTAATGTACCTATAAAACGTTCTTCCACTTCATTTTTAGACTCTCCGTCAAACACTACTAAACGATCCCCAAAAGCATCTTTAATATCATAATTTGCGTTTAGTAAATCATTACTTTCGCCTTCTAAAATACCAAAATGCCATTCTTTGAGTCCCTTTAAACGGTTATAGTCTTGGTTTGGTGCGACGCATTCCAATGTATCACATGCGCGTTCAGAGCTAGATGAATATAAATTTCCAAATGAAATATTATGTTCGTTAAAATATTGACCAGCTTGTTTGGCTTGAGAGATTCCTAAACTTGTTAAAGGAGAGTCACTTGCCCCCTGCACCTTACCTCGTAAATTAAACATTGTTTGTCCATGTCTCATTAAATAAAGTGTTTTTGACATTGTATACACCTCAAACTTAGTTTTTGTTTCAAATTTCTGACATTAATTGAATGCTTTTATTTGTTATTAACTGTTCTTAAGTACAATTGTATTTTCGAGTAATAGTATACATTAATTTTTTAATTTTCAAAAACAAGAACATAGAAAAAATTTATAAAGTGGTTTGAGTACCGTCATGGTGGGTATAAATTATTATAAGATTCACAATTCTAAAAGGAGTGTCTTTCATGAGCGACCATAATCAATATAATTATGTTAATCCAAATAAGCTCTCGTTAGATTGGGAATGTTTAATCATAAGTAAAACAGATATGTTATTAGATGGTGTTCCAAAAGAATTAATTAATTCTTGGATGGACAGAAATATTATTGAGCCTTTTTCAATAAAAGATAATGAAATTAACTTTAAAACTAAAGATGTGTGGAATGCGCTAAACACCCAAAATTGGTATTACGCTCACTCAAATTAATTTATAAAGACTTATTGCTCTATTAGTACTTTCAATAAGTTGATGATCGACGTAGTTAGACATAACATACGACCTAATAGCTTTGTTATTCCGTTCGTGTTTTGGAAACTCACAGTCGTTTTCGATATATTGAGCTAAACTTCCTAGAGGTGTATCATCGTTTATAAACCCAATTATAAAATCATAGAATGTCATAGTTCCCCTCCTCAGTTTAATTTATCTCTCTTAAAATATTTCATTATTAATATTGTCTAAACATATAAGATAACTCAACTTTAACATGTAATTAGCAACTTTTGCTTATTTCTAGTATATAACTCATTGCATTAAATATACTGTTTAAGATTATTAAATCATTTACCCAATAATTAATCACTAAATTTGTTATTTATTAAGATGGTAACTTGTCGTAATTGTTACAATATGGTGAAGAAATCGAAGTTCATTTGTTTAGTTATGTAGCTTCACGCAAAAATGAAAATAAATATTAAAACATTTATCAAAAGTTATAAGGGATGTTGTGTCAACCGCTTCATTAAGTCGGTTGACATTTTTGTATATAAAGAAGATTAAATATAAGTTTGATATTTATTATTGCTCACTTTTACAATATTAGCAACTAAATTTTTGACAAATTCTAATATTAGGATAAAAACATACAATTACTTTGATTAACTCATTCTACCGGTATACAATAAATGATATGATTATATAAAGTTTAACTATTTAATAAGAGGTGACACCCATGAATAATAATAAAATTTTTTGGATAAATATTTTTATGACGCTATTATTTTTGGGTTTCAATATCATTGTCACTTACAATGCAGACTTAGATGATTTCTTCTGGCTAATTCCAGGACTGACAATTAGTGGTATCACAATTGTACTAAGCTTAAGTACTGCGCTCATTTGCAAGAACCTGGTTAGCGAAGTTATTTTTCTAATCAATATTGTTATGCTTTTATACTACATTTATCCTATGGTATATACATTCTTTTAATATAAATTTAGGAGGCTTACGCATGAGTTTGCATTTAACTATATTGTTATGGCTTGGTATCATTTTTGTAATAGCAGCCTCAATTATATTGGGCTTATTACTTAAATCTAAAAAAGAAGAACGTAAAGAATCATATTTAGGTTTTACCGTAATATTTTATATTTTTGGATTTGCTTTACTCATCTACGTATTCATATTTGGTATATTATAGCGTAGAATTAAAGAACAAAATGACATTGTTATTTTTGTTCTTTTTTATTTATATCTATATGTAATATTCATTAATAACTCATCAAATATGATTTGTTAATTTCTAAGGAGTATCAAAGTGAAATATTCAATTTCTCCATTTATAAAAATATTCTTTGTTACACTGATAATTCTTATAACTTTTCCAACACACTTATTAGCTTATACGAGTAACTCTAATGCACTTTCACCAACTGAAGATGATTTTGATTTACAACCAGGTGATATTATACTCACTAAGGGCCCAGTTTTATTTGGTTTCTTTGGTCATTCTAGTATCGCACTTGATCACGATACCGTTTTACAAATAGAAGGCCCTGGGGACAAACCCATTACAGAGTCATTCCATTCTTTCAAACAACGATTTGGTGAAGGCAAAGATGATTGGATTAAAATCTACCGTTGTTCTATGCCTGGAGCTGGAGAGAGAGCCGCTAAATGGGCTGAAGAACACTATAAAGATACAGATAAGACATATCTAGTCACTTTAAATCTTAAAAGTGAAAGATTTACATACTGTACTAAGATTATTTATCAAGCTTATAAATATGGCGTAAGTAAAAATTCAATTAACGAACATGGCTTACTCATCATTTCTCCATACGCGCTTGTAGATAATTTCACGAAAGATTATCAACTCAAATTAGTTAAACAATACTAAATATCTATAGTAAAAAGAGTAGCTTTGAAATAGCTACTCTTTTTTAGTTAGACAGTTTCCTTGAAATAATTTATGAAATGCTCATTTTCTTCTAATAAATCAATATAAGAAATAGAGCTAAACGGGATAATACGTGTACAATTTTTTAAAGGATAGATGATAATTTCATTTTCATAATCTAGATGAATATCATTTTCTAACACCATTTTTTTAGAACCCACTACAATCGCAATTGCTTTAAAATCATTATTATCAAAGTACTTTTTTAATAATTTTTTATCCATGTTATCTCACATCCTATTCACTTCATATTTACCATTATTTTGTAAAATAACAATGAAATTAGCGTATAATTTATGTAAATATATCTTTTAAAATATTTTCAAAAATTCAAAACATTTACTAGTCATTTCATTATAAAATAATATTATATTAAATTTAGGAGTGACTATATTGAAAAAAGTTTTATTTACATTATTATTAGGTCTTTTTATATTAACTGGTTGTAGTTTTTCGAATGAAGATAAGGAAGAAGATCATTCTAAATCTAAATCTTCCTCACAGAATAAAAAAGAGAATGATGATACTAAAAAGAAAAATGATCAACATTCTGATTCTAAGTCATCAAAAAATGATACAGAAAGCGATGATGAATCTACTGATCAAAGCAATGAAGACAGTTCTTCCAGCGAACAGCAATCTACTTCTAACTCGTCTTCTCAGAATGCAAAGCAAATCGATATTCACAATATAACAGACCGCGCCACATTAGAAGCAGTTATTAACAGCAACAATTACTCTGAAATAGATAAAATTGCTGCATATAATAGTGCAGTTGCAAATGGTGTTATTCCACAAGGTAATGTAATGGAAGGCCCTGCAAGTGAAGCTTATGCAAGTTCACTACGCGTGGAAAGTGGTCAAGAAAAACCTGTTTATGATCAGTCTAACCAGTCTTCAGAAGAAGAAAACATAGACGATCCAAATGCAGAAATCAACGCTGCAACTAATGAGGATGAATACGTAGATGCTTTGAGAAAAAAATATAACGGCGGTTTATCTTCTGGAGAGATTCAAACTAAGCATGCAATTGAACAAGGTTATTATGATGGTGATGATGCTGAAGAAGTTTATCAAACAATACAACAACGAGAACAAGATATAGCTAACGGTAAATACGATAAATATAAGAATAATTAATAAAGTTCATGGACTTAGAGAGAGGCAAGCTATCACATGTTAAATATATGATGTGACTATGCCTCTCTCTATTTTACTTCTTTTCTCATTTGATATAGATAGTACGGTTTCTTATTAATTTCTCCAACAATTTCAAATCCCATTTTTTGATATAGTTTCAATGCTGCATCATTATCTTGTACTACTGTTAAAGAAAGTTTACTGAAGCCTGATTCTTTAGCTTTTTGTTCAGCAAAATTTAATAATTGTTGCCCTACTCCTTTTCCCCTTGCATTAGGCATAGTCGCTAGCATACTAATATGGTATTCATCTTCATTACCCTCGTCCATCGTTACAAGTGAATAAAAGGACTTCGGATGTGAAATGATTGATAAGAAAGGTTTCAACTTATTCATTGAAATTATTTGAAGTACTGTTGGCGTCATCGCTCTATCAATCTTTTTTAAAGGATTGCACGTTATAGCCCCAAGCACTTGATTATCTTCAAGAGCTACAAATGACATATCATGACTAAAGCGATTCGCACGATTTTTCCAAAGTTGTTGTAAGTCATCAATAATTTCATTATCACTTGACTTACCTAATATAATTTTAGCCATGTCATCTATTGCCGAGTAAATTAACTGACCCCCTTCATTATGGTGAGGCTTCGCTGATTGAATTGTTATTTTCGTCACTTTCATTCCTCCTTATTTCAATTATTTACTTATTTTTCTAAATTAAACAATATTTGAGCTTATCAGTAATATAATTTATAATATAAAAGTTAAATTACACATTTTTATTATTACAATCAATATAAAGGAAGGTCATATGAGAAAAAGAAAAAACTGGTATTCTAAATTATATTATATTTTTATTTCTGTCATAATTATTACTATTATAGTTATTGCATTTATACTTTATAAAACGCGTGAAGATAAACAAAATCGTTCATTAGATTATTATTCAAATTTCGAAGAGCTAAAAGAAAACACAACAGAAGGTAAAGATTGGCGTATTAAAACGAAAAATCGTAAAGATAATCACATTCTTGTCACAGCTATACATGGCGGAGGTATTGAACCAGGTACAACTGAACTTGCACGTCGTGTAGCCAATATAGGTGAATATGATTTTTACACATTCGAAGGATTAATGCCAAAGCATAACGAACGCTTGCATATCACCTCAACTGTGTTTGATGAACCGACGCTATTAAAAATGTTAGACCACTCAGATGAGACAATATCCATTCATGGCTATTCTGGTGAAGACCCTATTGTTTACGTTGGTGGTAAGGATAAAAAATTAGCGAAATCTATCACAAAATCATTAAAAAATAAAGGATTCACCGTTCAAAAGAGTCCTAAAGGTATTGAAGCAACATCTTCATCTAACATTATTAATAGAAGTGATAATGATTCGGGCGTTCAACTTGAATTAACTACTGGTCAAAGAGCATTATTCTTTAAGGATAAACAATTAGATCAAAATATAAGAAAGAACCCTGACAATTACACACATACATTTTACAAATTCGCTAAAGCAGTTAATAAAGGCATTGAAGATGCACAGTAGTTTATTAACCCCTACGCTACGTTTTCAATCATATTTAATTTGGGTATAACGTACTATAGTGAGGGGGAACATGTCATGTTAGATTCATTAACTCAAGAACAAAAATATACGATAGCTAAATTTTATAAATTATACATGGAACGTTCTAATGAAGGGCAATCTGAAAGTGAAGCGAATTATTTTGGAGATAGTATAAAAGCACAAGATGATTATTTCTGTGATCGTGAATACGATGATTTTTTAGAGAATTGTAAAGTTCTAATCGATCATGGTTATCTTGAAGGACAACTTACAGCAGATAGAATTGATGACATTACCGTTACTAACAAAGCTTTTACCGAAATAGAGCAAAGTTTTAAATAGTTAAACTGCTGTGCCTAGGACATAAGTGAAATAATGATGCGAATTTTCAAATTCGTAGTAGCTGACTGAACTGAAAAGGTGCTTAAAATCAAGCTTTTTCAGTTGTAGTCATCCTTGCGAGTGAGGCCCAAGCAAAGAGAATTTCATTAAGAAATTCTACAAGCAAAGCAAGTTGGGAGGGGGACGATGAATTTAAAAAAATTCTATCCTACTCCCAGTTTTATTTTTACGAAAAAGGTGAATATATGACTAACTGGAAAATAAATAATCAATCACAAAGACATTTGATGATTCAAGAACATGCGAATGAAATATCTATTGTTGAACCTTATCATAATGGATCTTTCAAAATATTAGCTGAAATTAACTTAAATCAAACATCAAACGAAGCACAACTTAACGATGAAAACTTATATGTATCTGTAAGTAAAGAGCATAAAGAGATTAACATTTTCGATAAGGTGAAATAGCTTGATTAATTATACGTTTACACTACTGTTTTTAAATAGTAATTAGATGTTAACTACAAGGTAATATGTATTATATTATATGTGTAGTACAATACAATTAATGATGTAAATTTAATGGAGGTAGCGTATGGAGAAACTGTTGTTCTATACAGGCACGGTATTACTAATTATTGCGATTATATTAATCTTGTTCGCTATTGTGGCAGTATTTAAAAATAAGAATTATTTTAAATATTTTGCGATGGCTATTACGATTATTCTACTAAGTATACTTGCTTTAGGCATTCATAAAATGATTGAAAGTAATAATCCATCTAAAAATCAAGCAACTCAATCTAAAGATAAGCAATCTAAAGAGGATAAATCATCTAAAGATAAAAAGAAAAAAGACAAAAAAAATGACGACAAAGATGATAATAATGTTACTCAAGAAGAACAAAATCGTTCTGAAGAAACATCAACTAATGAAGAATTAAATACTCAAGAACAACAAAGCTCACAACAAGAGCAACCAACAACTGAAGAATCAAATAACGAAGCACCTTCTACTCAACAAGATACTACACAGGATAATACTGTAAACAATCAAAATAATACTTCTTCTAATAATAATCAAAATGCGAATCAAGCAAACGACACAAATCAAAACTATAATCAAAGTAATAGAAATAGTAATAACAATGGTGATAATAGCGGTTCAAACGGAAATGTTTCTACAGAGGATAGTTCAAGTACTGAGAATCAGTCTAATGAAAATCAAACACAGACATATTCAGAAAATAGCTCCGCTGAACAATCTGAAAATGGCGAAGCAATAACTGAGACTAATACAGATGAATCAAATAATAGTGCAAACTAATTAGTGTAATCAATATATAAACTAATTAATTCAATTACTTTTACCGGGATAATCAACTTTTCGACTTATCCCGGTATTTTTTAATTTAAATTATCAAATATTATTAACTGTTGAATTTTTAGAAAAGTGTGACATACTTATAGTAATAATATTTATATCAATTAGATATTAAATATAATTAAATAAAGGGTGACACTTATGAAGAAAGTAGCTTTTGTACTACTCTCAAGTTTTTTACTATTAGGGGCATGTGGTAACAATGATGATTCAGTAGATAATGTTAAAAAAAGTTCTCACAAAAAAGACAACCCTAAGGCTCATAAAGATAAAGGCGAATCAGATCGTACAGATGGTAAAAAAATCAACGATAACTAATAGCAAAACAAGCATTTACATGTTTCTTTAATTGAAACGTAAATGCTTGTTTTTTTGTTTTTACATATGCCTAAAACGATACGTTGACTTACTTTCAATTGTGATCTTTATCAAATAGTTTTCCGACATCTTTTAATAAATCTTTACTTCCTAGCCATGTTGAAAGAGATGACATCGTAAAACTAATCGCTTTCGTTAATAATTCCATATTACAACAGCTCCTTTACTAACGAGTTGTCTTAATTCATCATGCTGACTTTAGTCTGCTTACAATATATATACCACATCGAAATTGGATGTAACATCATTGAAGCGTGGTACAGAATTTTAAATCCTTTGTAACCCCAGCTTTCTTTGCTTGTGGAATTTCTTTTCGAAATTCTCTTTGCTGGGGCCCCGAACCACAGCTTTCTTTGCTTGTGGAATTTCTTTTCGAAATTCTCTTTGCTGGGGCCCTGACTGTACTGAGAAAAGCTTAATTTAAGTGTCTTATCAATTCAGTGAGCTACTGTAAATTTGCCAAATAGCATTATCATATTATTTATGTTCAAGAATCTTTAAAAAGCGTTAGAACCTTTCGTTCTAACGCTTCGTCTACATTTATTGAAATTTACATTTCAATTCCGATAATCAATGTATTTGTTTTAAAGTCCACGCACGACCGTTGACTAAAAAAAGTGTAAGTTAACCTTACGCTTTCTTCTAAGTTATTTAAAACTTATTCTTAGCTATGCAATGTATTTCGGTTTATAACGTCCACACATTGTCGTTGACATTTATATTATAATATTTTTATTAAATATATCAAGGCTAATAAATGTAATATAATTTAGTTGTACTCATCCAATATATTTTGGATATGACTATGTTGCTTATCAAAAACGCTTAGTCCATGATTTAAATAGCTTGTTGTTCTGAAATTTCACATTATACATCGTGTATCTATTAATAGAATTTACGATATCATTTACAATCTTTGTATTAACATGCGATCTTAATAATTCGTCTATCTCTATTTTACATTCATTATAAATTGTAGTGATATCAATCACATTTTGTACGTCTAATAGTTTTGTTATTTTCACTCTGCATTCAGCAATTAACATCTTATCTGCCTTTTCTTTGGCCATAATTTTTCTTTTTTGACTATTACGTGCTTCAGCCTCTTTTAATAATTGCTGTCGTTTTAACTCTCGCTCTTTTCTTAATGCTTCTTGTTCTTTTTCTCTTTGAATACGTCTTTCTCGTTCTAGTTCTTCTAGATACGCAAGATATTTCTTTTTATGAAAATAATCAATCAAAGCAAAGACTTTCTGTTCGATGTTAGTGGGCAAAGCCATACTATACTTTTTAAAATCATTAATTAATTCAATATTCTTTCTCGTAATAGGCTTTGATGAATTCGAATTAAAATCTTTCACATCTAACTCAGAGATCGTAGTCCACTCTTTATACATGTTTATAACTTTAAAATGATGCTCTGAATCATTCATTAATTTCTCATGATTTAAGAGTATATCATCCAACCAATCATCTAACAGAAATATATTCTTTCTAACCTGATATGCAATACGATTTGGAATGCCACTATGTTCTTTAAAATGTTCAATCCCAAGTTTCATAATTGTGTCTTTTGACTTTGATCGAAGTATATATTGATACTTTAATTCTTTTCCGCATTCACAATATAACGGCGTATCATTACAACACGTTCGGTAATTTTCATTTACTTTAAAGTCGATAAGTTCCCACTCTTCTGAATAGCGATACATATCATTGATTAATATATTCTTTTTTCTGTATTTATAATACTTAAACAGTATTTCTCTTTGGTTATCAGTTAATTGACTGATTAAAGCATGTCTATGTTTCTCGTTATTCACATATCTCAAATAACCACCTCTTCTACTTAAAAGGTTAACTTTAGTTCATTACACATTAATGTGATGGTTTGATTTTCTATGTTAGCATATGTAAAAAAGAGATATGACTAATCACTCATTAATCATATCTCTTTATCAACACTATGATATTCAATTATAATGCCTAGTCTCATAGCAGACGGCTACTACTGTACATGATTTTGTTTTTTAAAGTCCACGCATGGTCGTTGACTTAATTATATTATAATATTTTTATATAATAAATAAAACATTTATATGTATTAACCTAGAAACGTTTAAATACAAAACAAAAAACCTATAACCACAAGGGTTATAGGCTATATAGTGGAGACGGCGGGATTCGAACCCGCGTCCAGAGGTCCTGATACACACCTTTCTACGTGTGTAGTCTATTGATGAATTTCGCATAATAGTAAGCAACAGACAACCAGTATTATGCTAGTTTGATTGGATTTCTTCTAAACAGACTTCAAACGGCAGTGTTTAGCATATCCTACTAGGGTTGAATCGCGTTAACAGCACGTAGGAGATGCTGTTAGGCGATGCAGAGTGCTATTACGCAGCTACTGCGAAATTATTGTTTGATTTGTCAGTTATATTTACTGAAATGTGTTGATGTCGGAGACAACCCTCCGACACGCTTAATGTGCTCGAGGGACCCCTGTCGAATCCAAAAACGCCCCCGTAATAAAATTTATAAATCATTACAATACGTAGTGACTGACTGAACTAAGAAAGCAATATATAAAGCAATTCTTAGTTCTAGTCATTCATACTAAAGTGAAATAACACAATCGAAAGAATCCTACTTCACTCTCTATCTAACGTATTTTTTTATTCACAACATCAGTTATCATACCAAATAGCACCAGATTAAGCAACAAACACGCTTAATAACGGTCTTTGATTGCACGATCAACATCACGTTTCATTGCTTTATCTTTTAAAGCTTGACGTTTATCATGTATTTTCTTACCACGTGCTACGCCTAATAAGACTTTACA
The DNA here is from genome assembly GCF_006094395.1 of Staphylococcus haemolyticus. Classification (NCBI taxonomy): domain Bacteria; kingdom Bacillati; phylum Bacillota; class Bacilli; order Caryophanales; family Staphylococcaceae; genus Staphylococcus; species Staphylococcus haemolyticus. The sequence goes on from NZ_CP035291.1 coordinate 2,013,749, forward strand.
TTGACCATGTTTTAAATAAAGTTTTAATGGAATAAGTGAATAGCCAATTTCTCTCGTACGTTCGCCAAGTTTAATAATTTCCTTCTTATGAAGTAATAACTTTCTAGAACGTAAAGGGTCATGATTGAAACGGTTACCTTCCTCATAAGGTGCAATGTGCATATTATTAATGAACATCTCGCCACGTTTAACTTGCGCATAGCTATCTTTCAAATTGGCACTACCACGACGAATAGATTTAATCTCTGTTCCCTTTAAAGCAATACCCGCTTCAATTGTATCTTCAATATTATAATCATGTCTGGCTTTACGGTTTTCAGCTAGTGTGCCGGGTGATTTCGTTTTCTTCTTAGCCATTAATCTGTGTCACCTCTTTGCTGATTATTTTTTCTTACGACGTGATTTTTTCTTCACACTTTTATCTTTATAGAATGGTTTGTGATTCGTTTTACCTTGTTTATCACGACTACGTTGGTTTTTACCTTTTCGTTGCTTGCGCTTTTTCTTCTTGCCTTTATGATCATCATCTTTAAATTTATCTAAGGACTTGCCACGTGTTTTAGCTTGAATCGTTTTACCTCTCGATGGTCGTTGACTTCGATCATTTTTTGGCAATGGCATACCAACAATTTGGAAATCAATTATTCGTTCATCTACATCGACATGTGTGACTTTCACTGTAACTTGATCGCCTATACGGAATACTTTTGCTTGACGCTCACCAATAAGTGCCATTTGACGTTCATCAAATTGATAATAATCATCTGTCATATTTGAAATATGAACCATACCTTCAATTGTGTTAGGTAGTTCGATAAACATACCGAAATTTGCAGCAGAGCTTACAATACCTTCAAATTCATCACCGATATGTTGAATCATATACTCAGCTTTTTTCAATTCATCAGTATCTCGTTCTGCTTCAATTGCACGACGTTCACGTTGAGACGTGTGCTCAGCTAATTCAGGTAATTTATCTTCCCATTTGTGTAATTCTTTGTTATTCATTGAATTATCGATAAGATATTTTCGAATTAAACGATGAACTGTTAAGTCCGGATAACGTCTAATAGGTGATGTGAAATGCGTATAATATTCTGCTGATAAACCAAAGTGACCTAAGTTTGTATCATCATAATGTGCTTGTTGCATTGAACGTAACATCATTGTTGAGATAACCATTTGTTCAGTGCGACCTTCAACTTCTTCTTGGATAGATTGTAATGTTGAAGGATGAATATCTTCACCCGTACCTTTAATCATAATTCCAAAGTTTGTAATAAAGTCGAAGAACTGTCTTAAACGATCTGATTTTGGTTGTTCGTGAACACGGTAAATGAAAGGAACTTCAAGTTTATTGAAATGTTCTGCCACCGTTTCGTTAGCAGCTAACATAAATGATTCAATTAAACGTTCACCTTCGCCTCGCTCACGTAAAACCACATCAGTTGGTAAGCCTTCGTTATTCACTAACACTTTAGCTTCACTAATATCAAAGTCAATTTCACCACGACGTTTACGCATTTGGATTAAACGATTTGATAAATCTTGTGCTAAATCAAGCATTGGTGTAATTTCTTGATACTGCTTACGCACGTCAGGGTCCTTTTCAGTGATAATTTGATTAACCGCATCATAAGTCATTCTGTAATTAGAATGGATGACACTATCAAAAATGTCATGTTTAACCACTTCGCCTCGTTCATTGATTTCCATACGACAACTTAGTGTTAAGCGATCAACTTCTGGGTTCAATGAACAAATACCGTTACTTAATCGGTGTGGAATCATTGGAATCACTCGGTCTACTAAATAAACACTTGTCGCTCTATCGTAAGCTTCTTTATCAAGTGCTGAGTCTTCTTTAACATAGTAGCTGACATCCGCAATACTTACAGTTAATTCAGTGTGACCATTTTTTAATTTTTTTACACTAATAGCATCGTCTAAGTCTTTTGCGTCTGCACCATCAATGGTAATAGTTAACTCGTCACGCAAGTCTGTACGACCTTTAATTTCATCAGGCTTAATCTCTTCAGGGACCGCTTCGGCTTCTTTCAATACATTATCAGGGAATTCGATTTCGATACCGTGCTGATAAATGATTGATAAGATATCTACTCCTGGGTCATTTTTATGGCCTAGAATCGCAAATATATGTCCTTCAGGATTATCTGTACCATCTGCATACTTCGTAATTTGAACGAGTACTTTATGACCATCTACCGCACCAAGACTTTGACCTTTCGGAATGAAGATGTCTTGCATAATGCGTTTATCATCTGGGATAACAAAGCCAAAATGTTTCGCTTCACTATAGGTACCGACTACTTGAGTGACAGAATGTTTCTCGATTGATTTAACTTCGCCTTCAATTTTACCTTTATGCTCTCCTTTAGACTTCTGTATTTCTACAATAACTGTATCACCATCTAATGCGCGATTAATCTTAGTTGGTGGAATAAAGATATCATCCATATCTTCTTGTTCAGGACGTAGGAATGCAAAGCCCTTCTTATTTTGACTTAATGTCCCTTTAATTAACTTAGAATTTGAACTTTTATGCGATTGTTTGCGTTGGTATCTATCTGTTTTAGTTCGTTCAACTAAACCTGCTTGTTCAAGTTCTACTAGCACCTTTATTAAATCTCTAAACGAGTCGGCACTATTAAGACCTAAAGCATCTTGAAAATCAGATACCGACATCGGTTCGTAATCAGGTTGCTTTATGATTTCTTCAATGGATTGCTTTAAATTCATCATGCCCCTCCTTTCTTCTTTCGTTTAATTTTTTTAAATTTATTATTCAGACCAATCTAAAGATTCTAAGAAACTGTATACATCTTCGAATACTTGTTCTTTTTCTTTATCGATTGTAATGACATGACCTGAATTCGCATACCATTTGATGTCTTTTTCATCTGAGTCGACATTCTCGTATATATAATTTGCTGATTGAGGATTAATCATTTCATCATTTTCAGCTTGTACTACTAAAATTGGATCTAACACTTCATCGATTTCGTTTCTAACGTTATTTAATGTTTCGCTTAACTCTTTTAACGTTTCAGTAGGATGGAAGTCTTCCATTTCTTTATCAATCGTTGCTTGATCTTTGCCTTCATATTTTTTGAAGTTTCTTGCATATTCTAAAAAGCCTTCGTATATAGCACCTTGCGTTTTACCTTCAGCGGGTGCACACATAGTTACAATACCCTTTACAGGACGATTTAAGCTCAATTTCAATGCGAATACACCACCGAGAGATAAGCCTGCTACGGCAATGTCTTCATAGCCTTGGTCTACTAAATAATCATAACCATCAAGCACATCTTTAAACCATACATGTGGGCTTGATTTTAGAATTTCTTCAGGTGGTGCAGCATGCCCTTCGTATTGAGGCGCATAAGAAGTGTAGCCTTTCTTCTGTAAGAATCTCCCTAATTGTCTTACGTCTGATGAATTACCTGTAAATCCATGTAGAAGTAAGACTGCTCGTTTCCCTTCCTCAAAGAAAAACGGTTGTGGTAATTTAATTTGCATTCAAAATCCCTCTTCCATTATTATCTCAAAATTATTCTTGCGTTATATTTTTTAATTCAAATACAATGCTTCGTATTAATATTATAATTAACTAAATATTCCCTTACTATCTCGGAAATATGCATTATTTAAAATCGGACCTTAGGTCTCCTGACTAAATATCAATGACGTCGTCCGTCACTATTCATTATAAATAAAAAAGCCCGACATTAACATCGTCGGACCTTATAAACCAAAGTAACTGATACCAATCATTATTAAAAAGAAAATGACTGCTAAAATAATTGTTAATCTATGCAAGAATAAATCGACGCCACGTTGTTTTTGTTTACCAAATAACTGTTCTGCGCCACCACTAATAGCACCTGAAAGTCCATTACTTTTACCTTCTTGGAGTAATACAACAGTGATTAATGCAATACAATCAATAATTAATAGTACTATGAAAAGTGTATGCATGAAAATTGTCCTCCATTCATTATATACGTTCCGAATTATATCATATACTAGTCTTTATAATCAATGACTATCGATTAAACGTACTCTTACGGATGATTGAAATAACTAGCATGTATAATGCTAATACTGTAGAGCCCACAATTACGATTATAATAGGAATAATAAACAACACTGATTTAGCTGTTATTATCGCATTAATAACCATAGTTACGTTTACTAATGTAAATAATACATTTGAAACATAGACTGCAAACATAAACCACCACAGATATTTATGTCGATTCCATAATGCAATGACACCTGCTAAATATGCCAATATATACATAATGCCAGTATATCTAAAGCTATTTAATATATTAGCTACTGCACTATCACTTGCTTTCTGTCCTGCCTGTGATAATAGTGTCTTAGCTGTTAACGTATCTAATGCAATAAAGTTATGGATGATCAATAAAATACATAAAATTAAAGAACTGTAGCCTATTAATTTACCTGCATTGCGTTCTCTTTGACTAGGTTGATTAAGTTGATTCTCCATCTTTATTTCTCCTTCTTTTATATACATAACTATTATATCAGTTTGTATACCTAAATTAAATCTGTTCCATGTTCGTCAAGAATCATTAGTAGGTTAGATATATATGATAAAAGCTACATTAATGATTTTGTCATTATGATTTCACAATTTAGTTAATCACTTACATTGTTTAATAATTAAAAAACCTGCCACAGTCTCAACTCTGTGACAGGTAATACATAAGCGTGAACTCTATTATTGTTTTAAATAGGTTAAATTATTAGACTTATTTGTCTAAGTTGTAGAATGATTTGATACCATCGAATTTAGCAGTTTCAAATAATTCATCTTCAATACGTAATAATTGATTGTATTTAGCAATACGGTCAGTTCTTGATAATGAACCAGTTTTAATTTGACCAGCATTAGTAGCTACTGCGATATCAGAGATTGTAGTATCTTCTGTTTCACCTGAACGGTGAGAAACTACTGCAGTATATCCAGCTTTTTGAGCCATTTCGATTGCTTCGAAAGTTTCTGTTAGAGTACCAATTTGGTTAACTTTGATTAAGATTGAGTTACCAATACCTTGTTCAATACCTCTAGAAAGAATTTCAGTGTTAGTTACGAATAAATCGTCACCTACTAATTGAACTTTATCACCAATACGATTAGTTAATTGTTTCCAACCGTCCCAGTCATTTTCATCCATACCATCTTCGATAGTGATGATTGGGTATTTACCAATTAATTCTTCTAAGTAGTCAACTTGTTCAGCTGCGCTACGTTTTGCACCATGTTCACCTTCGAATTTAGTGTAATCATATACGCCATTTTCGTAGAATTCAGATGATGCACAGTCAAATCCTAAGAATACATCTTCACCAGGTTTGTAACCTGCTTTTTCGATAGCTTTAATGATTGTTTCTACAGCATCTTCAGTACCTTCAAATTTAGGAGCGAAACCACCTTCGTCACCTACTGCTGTTTCTAAACCACGCTCACTTAAGATTGATTTTAAGTTATGGAAGATTTCAGCACCCCAACGTAATGCTTCTTTGAATGATTCTGCACCTGTTGGTAAAATCATGAATTCTTGGAATGCGATTGGTGCGTCTGAGTGAGAACCACCATTAACGATGTTCATCATAGGAACTGGTAATTGTTTACCGTTGAATCCACCTAAATATTTGTATAAAGGTTGACCTAATAAGTCTGCTGCTGCACGTGCAACTGCGATAGATACACCTAAAATAGCGTTTGCACCTAATTTACCTTTGTTAGGTGTACCGTCTAATTGAATCATCATTTTATCAATAGATACTTGATCTAATACTGAAAATTCACCTTCAACGATTTCTGGTGCAATAATTTCGTTAACATTTTCAACAGCTTTAGTAACACCTTTACCGCTATAACGTGATTTATCTCCATCACGTAATTCAACTGCTTCGTGTTCACCTGTAGAAGCACCTGATGGCACTAATGCACGACCGAAAGCACCGCTTTCAGTTAATACTTCAACTTCAACTGTTGGGTTACCACGTGAGTCTAAGACTTCGCGAGCATAAACATCTGTAATAATTGGCATGTGAAAAATCTCCTTTAATTTAGATTCTAAAGCTATTATAGCTTGATTTAATCTTTAAATAAAATATTTATATCAGATAAGGACTGAATCCCTAAAGTTTCAAATATCGCATTAGGGATTACAATGTTCTTACCATTTATAACTGTACTAATTTTTAGTGTTTAATAAGTGATTCACCAGTCATGTCTGATGGTTGATCTACATTTAATAAATCTAATAGTGTTGGTGCTAAATCTCCTAGACGACCAGTTTCACGTAATGTAACGCCTTCTTTAGTTACAATAACAGGAACCGGATTAGTCGTATGAGTAGTCATTGGTTGATCATCATCTGTTAATACTTGGTCAGAGTTACCATGGTCAGCTGTAATAATTGCATAACCATTCATGTCTAAGATTTTATCAACAACTTCACCTAAGCATTCATCCACTGCTTCAATTGCTTTAATCGTTGGTTCTAACATACCACTATGTCCAACCATATCAGGGTTAGCAAAGTTTAAGATAATTAAATCTAAATCACCTTTATCTAACTCTTCTAATAACGCATCTTTAACTTCATACGCACTCATTTCTGGTTTTAAATCGTAAGTCGCTACTTTTGGTGAATCGATTAAACGACGACGCTCACCTTCAAATTCTTCATTACGTCCACCACTCATAAAGTACGTTACATGTGGATATTTTTCAGTTTCAGCAATACGTAATTGTTTTAAGTTGTTATTTTGAGCAACTTCACCAATTGTGTTTGTTAAATCCACTTTCTCGAAGACAACTTCAGCATCTACATTATCATTATATTTAGTAAATGTTGCGTAGAATAAATCGTTGACTTGTTCTACTTTGAAACCATCAAAGGCTTTGTTAGTAAATACTTCTGACAACTGAGCTGCTCTATCAGGGCGGAAGTTGAAAAAGATAACTGCATCTCCATCATTGATGCCATTATTTTGACCTTCAACGATAAATGGTTCTACGAATTCATCTGTTAAATCATTAGCGTAGTTAGCTTCAACGCCTTCTTTTGCTGAAGCATAAGTAGGCCCTTCAAAGTTACGGATAGCATTATATGCTTTTTGTTCACGGTCCCAACGTTTGTCACGGTCCATTGCATAATAACGACCAGAAATAGATGCGAATTGACCTACACCTAATGATTTAAATTTGGCTTCTGTGTCTTCAATATATTTTAGTGCTGATTTTTGGTCTACGTCACGACCGTCTAAGAATGCATGTACATAAACTTTATCTAAACCTTTTTGTTTAGCAAGATCTAACAATGCAAATAGATGTTGGTAATGACTGTGTACACCACCATCAGATAGTAATCCAAAGACATGTAATGCAGAATCATGCTCATTAACATGTTGCACGGCGTTATTTAACACATCATTTTCAAAGAAATCGCCATCTGCGATTGATTTATTGATACGTGTCAAACTTTGGTAAACAATACGTCCTGCACCAATGTTCATATGACCAACTTCTGAGTTGCCCATTTGGCCTTCTGGAAGACCTACGTCTAAACCACTTGCTTCAATTTGTGTAGTTGGATATTTACTGTAATAGCGGTCAAAATTTGGTTTATGCGCTTGTTTCACAGCATTACCATGTTCACTTTCACGATTAGCGAAACCATCTAAAATGATTAAAGCTGTCGGTTGTTTAGCCATAATTATTTTGCACCTTCTAACAATTGTACGAAATCTTCAACTTTTAATGATGCGCCACCTACTAATGCACCATCAATGTCAGATTGAGCCATGTATTCTTTAACGTTGTTAGGTTTAACACTACCACCGTATTGAATACGTGTTGCGTCAGCAACATCTTGACTAGCCACTTTCGCTACTGTTTTACGCACGTGAGCACACATTTCATTAGCATCATCAGAAGTAGCTGATTTACCAGTACCGATTGCCCAAATTGGTTCGTATGCAATAACAACTTCTTTAAGTTGCTCTTCTGATAAACCTTCTAATGCTTTTTCAACTTGATTGCTAACGATTTCATTAGCTTTGCCATTTTCGCGTTCTTCATCTGTTTCACCAACACAAATAATTGGTGTCATGCCATGATTAAATACCGCATGTGCTTTTTTATTCACATCTTCATCTGTTTCATGGAATAATTCACGACGTTCTGAGTGTCCAATAACTACGTATTTAACACCTAAGTCAGCTAATGCCACTGGAGAAGTTTCTCCTGTGAATGCACCATTATCTTCAAAATAAGTGTTTTGAGCACCAATTTTTAATCCTTTTGCTTTGCCATCATTCACTAATGAAATTAGTGCATCTAATTGAATTGTTGGTGCACAAATTACTGATTCAACTTCTTTTTCATCAGGTAATGTTGGTAAATTATTAACGAAGTCTTTAGCTTCTTTAACTGTTTTGTTCATTTTCCAGTTACCAGCTATGATTGGTTTTCTCATTGATTACACTCCTATATATTTAAAATTGTAATTTTAGCATTAAATAAATTTTTAAGACGTAAAGTCTTATTCTTTATACATTTTCCCTTGAAAATGCTTAGAAAAACGTACACCTTTTATAAGGTGATTATTTATCATTAATTGCTTTAATTCCTGGTAATTCAATACCTTCAAGGTATTCTAATGATGCACCGCCGCCAGTAGAAATGTGTGTGAAGTCATCTTCAAAACCTAAAGAAATTGCAGCAGCTGCTGAGTCACCACCACCGATAATTGTAGTAGCGTCTTTTAAGTTAGCAATGGCTTTACATACACCGATTGTACCTTGAGCAAAGTTACTAAATTCAAATACACCCATAGGTCCATTCCATACTACTGTATGTGCACCTTCTAATTCTTTAGAGAATAATTCAACAGTTTTAGGGCCAACGTCCATTGCTTCTTGATCAGAAGGGATGTTATCAATTGATACTTCAGTAATTTCAGCGTCATTTGAGAATTCTTTCGCAACTTTCGCATCTACTGGTAAAACAATTTGATCGCCGTTACTTTCAAGTAATTCTTTAGCAAAGTCGATTTTGTCTTCTTCTAGTAAAGATAAACCAATTTCTTTACCTTGTGCTTTTAAGAAAGTATACGCCATTCCACCACCAATAAGAATTTTATCAGCGATATTTACTAAGTTTTTAATAACACCAATTTTGTCAGATACTTTTGCGCCACCTAAAATTGCAACTACTGGTTTATGTGGGTCGTTAACAACACCACCGATAAATTTAATTTCTTTTTCCATTAAATAACCAGCCGCTGTTTCTAAATGAGTTGAAATACCAACGTTAGATGCATGTTCACGGTGAGCTGTACCGAAAGCATCATTTACAAATACATCGCCTAGTGATGCCCAATATTTACCTAATTTAGAATCATTTTTAGATTCTTTTTTTCCATCTAAATCTTCGAAACGTGTATTTTCAACTAATAATACATCGCCTTCACTTAAGTTTTTGATAGCTGATTCTAATTTTTCACCACGTGTTTCAGGTACGAAAGTAACTTCTTTACCTAATTTTTCAGATAAAGCATCAGCAACAGGTTTTAATGTAAGACCTTCTTTATCACTTTCTTGTTTAACTTTTCCTAAGTGAGAAAATAGTACTAATTTACCACCTTGTTCGATGATATATTTAATTGTTGGTAAAGCCTGAACAATACGGTTATCATTTGTGATCTTACCGTCTTTTAAAGGTACATTGAAATCAGCACGTTCTAAAACAACTTTCCCTTTTAAATCTAAATCAGAAACAATTTTCTTTGCCATTATAATTTCCTCCTCTAAATAGGAATTACTAATATAAAAATAAGCGGAGAAGCGTTAGTGCTCCCCGCTTACTCATAAGCTAACTTATTTCAATAATTTGTACAAGTGTACTGTGAATAGTACATCCATACTGAGCACAAGTTTATTTAACTATGCTTCTAAATTATTTAGATAATTCTGCTAAATATTCTAAAGTACGAACTAATTGAGCAGTGTAAGACATTTCGTTGTCATACCAAGCTGCAACTTTAACTAATTGACGGTCACCAACAGACATTACACGAGTTTGAGTAGCATCGAATAATGAACCGTAAGTCATGCCAACTACGTCAGAAGAAACGATTTCGTCTTCAGTGTAACCAAATGATTCGTTTGAAGCGTTTTTCATTGCTTTGTTAACGTCTTCAACAGTAACGTCTTTTTCTAATACAACTGTCACTTCAGTTAATGAACCTGTAGCAACTGGTACACGTTGAGCACCACCGTCTAATTTACCATCGATTTCAGGAATAACTTTACCGATTGCTTTTGCAGCACCTGTTGAGTTAGGTACGATGTTTTGAGCTGCTGCACGTGCACGACGTTTGTCACCTTTTTTATGTGGACCGTCTTGAGTCATTTGGTCACCAGTGTATGCGTGAATAGTTGTCATTAAACCTTCAACTAAACCAAATTCATCACTTAATACTTTAGCAACTGGTGCTAATGAGTTAGTAGTACATGATGCACCTGAAACAACTGTTTCTGAACCATCTAAGTCATTGTGGTTAGTGTTGAATACGATTGTTTTTACATCACCTTGAGCTGGTGCAGAGATTAATACTTTTTTAGCACCTGCATTGATGTGTGCTTCTGCTTTTTCTTTATCTGTATAGAAACCAGTACATTCTAATACTACGTCGATATCTAAATCGCCCCAAGGTAATTTGCTTGCATCTGGTTCTTCGTATGATTTAACTTCTTTACCATTTACGCGGAAACCACCATCAACAACTTCAACTTCTCCTGTGAAACGACCTTGCATAGTGTCATATTTTAATAAATGAGCTAACATTTCGTCGTCTGTTAAGTCGTTTACTGCAACTACTTCAATACCTTCTACGTCTTGAATTCTTCTAAATGCTAAACGACCAATTCTACCAAAACCATTAATTGCTACTTTTACTGCCATTATAATGGCCTCCTTTAAAATGATATTTAAAAAGCTTTAAACTTTTTATTACTAATTTAATATTACCTTTGCTGCTGCTTCATCAGTAATTAAAACTGTATTTTTAGGTGCAATACTTAAGTAAGCTTTAATTGCTTCACCTTTAGATTGTCCACCTGCAACAGCGAAAATAAAATCTTTGGTTTCTAAATCTTCAAGTTGTAGTCCTATTGTCTTTACTTTATAGACTACATTTCCTTGAGTGTCAAAATAGTAACCGAAAGCTTCTGCGACGGCTTGATGATGTTGAAGGCTTTCAATCACCTGTTCTGACGATTGTCTACGATACGCCATCTTCAGCGCATCACCAATACCGTGAATTGTTATATTTGCTTGTTTAATTTTATCTAATGTATGAACCACAGAGGGTTCCATCAGAAGTGTATTATACGTTGATTCACTTACATTATCTGGTACATAAAGTGTTGTATAATAACCACCTGTTTGTTGCGCCATGCTCGCTGAAATCGTGTTAGCTTGATAAATAACATTCTCACCAAGGCCACCACGAGCTGGTACGAAAAATACATTGAATGGTAGAAGATGCATGGCTCGGCTTACATTTGCCATTGTTGAACCACCTGTTACCGAAACAATAGCGTCTTCATATAAGATGTTTTCCAATAATTGTCCAGCTTGTCTTCCCATTTCAGATTTAACATTTTCTTGAGCATCTGCATCACCAGGTATTACGTGAACTTCTTTAATACCAAAAGTTGACTTAATTTGATCAGCTAATTGATTATCATCAGTATAAATATTGAAATATTCATTAAGCTGATTCAAAACTGACTTGCCTTCTTCAGTGATTTCCATTCCAGTCGATTTAACTTGAATCAAATCTTGCTTTTTCAACATATCAGTTTCAGATCTTAGGACACGTTCGGTAATATCCATGTGCTCACTCAAACTTCTTCTACCTACTGGTTGATTATTTGAGATAGTAGTTAAGATAGAAAAGCGTCGATACATTTTATCAATTAGATCAGGTATCAACTTCTGTTGAATTTTAATCAAGTCCTTCACTACTACCTTCCTCCTTTATATATAAAAGGTAACCAATAGCATAAACCTGGTTTGACTTATTGTGTCCCGCGTGGGACAAAATCTAACCTCTTTACACTTGCAATAGTACTATTGTGTTGTTGAAAATGCAAGAGAAAAACTCTAATATTTAAAATTATCTGTAAAATCCTCTAATTTAAGTAGTATTTCCTTTTTATAAAGTGGTGCAAAGTTTAATTTAACCCTTATTTTATAGTATTACCCTTTAAGTTTAGAAACTATTCTTTTGCTAAACGCTTTCTTGTTTAAACTATTTTAATTTACAATATAAGAAATTCATTTAAGGAGGATGAAGAAATGGCTCGAGAAAATGATAATAATGTAGAAGTCATTGACCCTGAAGATCGTAGATATAAAGATGATAATTATTTTAATGGTAATGATCATAATGAACGTAACAACTATTCAATAAGATATCATTATGGTTGTGGTTGTCCATTTGGTTGCCTTTCTTCACTAATCATTTCTATTTTGCTTTCAATTATTTTTACCTTTTTACTCAATTGGATGTTTTAAAAAAGTAAAAAGTGAGACTTGAAACATGACTGTTTCAAAATCTCACTTTGATAACTACTAACTATATTATTCATTACTATTTGATGATTCTTGGCTTGACTGACTTTGACTAGACGTAGCACTTCGTTGTGAAGTTTGTCTTGAGGTTGATTGCTGCGTAGACGACTGAGTTGTTGATCGTTGTTGGGTCTGTGGTGATTGTTGCGTTCTAGTTTGATTGCTTGTCTGGTTACTATTAGACTTATCCGTATTTGACTCACTAGAATTATTATCACTACTATTATTACTGTTACTTTCTTGAGTTGCTTGTTCTTTAGTGCGAGTTTCTTCTGTTGTAGCTTCTTCTTTAGTTGTTTTCTCTTGTGTTTTTTCTTCCTTAGTCTGTGCTTCTTTGGTTCTTTGTTTCTCTTCCCTTGATGGTTGTTGTTTAGTTCTTTGCTGAGTTGAAGGTGTTGCTTGTTGTGTCTGACGTTGTTGGGTTTGCGCTGTTTGCTGCGTAACATTCTCTTGAGTCACATTCGAACTATCTTCACTTGTTTTTTTATCTTTATCTGACTTATCCTTCTTGTCTTTATCTTCTTTGTCTTTTTTATCATTTTTATCTTTGTGCTCTTCAGTTGATTGATTGTTTAAGCGTTCACTTGAACGATTTGAATGATCTACAAATGCAAAAATCGCAAATGCTAATCCGCTTAATAATAATAAAACGATAATCGTACTAATAAGTTTCGAAATGCCACTCATTTTTTTCTTTTCCGGTTCACCAAAGTCATCTCTATTTCTATTGTTCTTAGACATAAGTTACCTCACTTTAATATATTAAAATTGTCTAGTCCCCTAAATGTAGCATATAATTTTACAGTAATTCGCGCGGAAATGAAATAAAAAGGTTTAAGACATTAATTATAATGATGCATAATCACTTATATATGATAACATCATAAGTAATTACAAACATCAATTATGCAAATTTAATTTTATTATAATGTGAAAGTGTGAGACATAATGAAAAAATTTGTTTCTGAAGATATATTTGAAGATGAAAATGTCCCTAAACATAATCTAAAATCTATGATGTTGAATAATGATGATTATGATGACAGTCATACATCTCAGTTTGACCTTATATTTTTATTAGTCATTTTCATTCCTCTAATCATATTATTCTTAATCTTTATTCATTAGTACTATAATAGATATACAAAGAGCCCACACGATTCTCGCATGGGCTTCTACTAAAGGGAGTCAAAATTGACCTTCGTTTATTTTGTGTAGTCTATGGGGTATACTCAGTTTACTCAAAGATATTGAAATCTACTATAGCGAAGGTACAAATTAATTATAACTTAACTTTAGATAATTTAAATCCTGTTTACAGCTTAGTAAATGACATATTATTGACTAATCATTGTACATTTTTTGAACAACAAAAGTTCAATGATGATAATAGAAAGGCTATCTTAATACTATAAATTAATAGAGGTGTAAATATGAAGCAATTCTTAATAACTGGCGGAACTGGAATGGTAGGAAGTCAATTAGTAAATGAATTAAAGAATCGCGATGTACATATTACAATACTAACTCGTAGTGATAAGCAAAGTGATGATCCAAAGATTTCTTATGTTAATTGGTCAAAAGACGGTTGGATGTCCCTAGTTCCAGATATAGATGTTGTTATTAATTTGGCTGGTGCAACTTTAAATAAACGCTGGACACCATCATATAAACAATTGATTATGACTAGTCGTATTCAGTCAACTCAAGCACTTGTCGATTTATTTAGCGACCGAGAACATAAACCTGAAGTGCTCTTTAATGCTAGTGCGATGGGTTATTATCCACCTAGTTTATATCATACTTATACAGAAAAATATCAAACACATCCGTTTGATTTTCTATCTGATGTGGTTTATCAGTGGGAACGTTTTGCTAAACGCTTTGAGTCATTTGGTACGCGAGTAATACTTGGCAGATTTAGCATGATTTTATCTGATGATGGAGGCGCCTTACAGACGATGAAGCTTCCTTATAAATTCTTCGTAGGTGGTAAATTAGGATCTGGATTCCAATGGTATTCATGGATTCACATTAATGACTTAGTACGCGCAATTCTATTCACAATCGATAATCCTAAAGCAAAAGGTCCATTCAATATGGCTGCACCAATTGCTGAACGCCAAAATTTATTTGGGTACACACTTGCGCGTGTCATGCATCGCCCTCACGAAACGTGGGTGCCATCATTCCTAATGCGATTAGCACTTGGTGAAATGTCTACGGTTGTTTTAGATACGCAAAAGGTATTACCAAATAAACTGGATGCGCTCGGTTTTACATTTAACTATCCTAATCTAAAAATTGCTTTCGAAGATTTAATAGATGCATAATAATTTAATTGGAGTTTTAAAAATGAATGACGAGAAATTAACTTATATTCTACTTATCATCGCAAGTCTATTTCTTATACTCAATGGTGTTTTCGCTTTCGAACATAATTTAATAATTATTTTAATGTCCATATCTTTCATTTTAATTGGCATTATTTTATTTATTATATCTATTCGACTGTTCCTAAAACATTCTTCAAACAATTAAAATAGTCATAAAAAAACGGGGAGTGTTAGTTTAAACACCCCCCATTTCTATGCCATGGTTAAATTTGATTATTTTTCTTCTGGTTGCATAACATTATCTATTAAACCATATTCTTTAGCTTCGTCAGCAGTTAAGAAGTTATCACGATCAGTATCTTTTTGAATTTTTTCAATACTTTGACCTGTACGTTCAGCTAAAATTTTGTTTAATTTTTCACGTGTTTTTAAAATGTGGTTAGCAGCAATTTCGATTTCAGTTGCTTGTCCTTGTGCACCACCTAATGGTTGGTGAATCATAACTTCAGCGTTTGGTAATGCAAAGCGTTTACCTTTTGCGCCAGCTGCTAATAGGAATGAACCCATTGATGCAGCCATACCGATACAAATTGTTTGTACATCTGGTTTAATATGTTGGATTGTATCATAAATTGCAAATCCAGCAGTGACACTACCACCTGGAGAATTAATATATAGATAGATGTCTTTCTCAGAGTCTTGAGCTTGTAAGAATAATAATTGTGATACAATTGAATTTGCTACATTATCATCAATTGCAGAACCTAACATAATAATACGGTCTTTCAATAAACGTGAATAAATATCGTATGCGCGTTCACCGCGATTTGTTGTTTCAATTACTGTAGGAATTAAATTCATTTATATTTCCTCCTTGTGATTAACTGTTAATTAGTATTTTACATCAAAAGTCAAAAATGGTCAAAATTTAAACTCATCTAGCACTAAGAAAAGTTGACCATATTTTAATAGATTTTGTACACTATAAACATACATTCAGATTGTACTTTTAAAATAACAATTAGTACAGAAATTTGTCTTTATCATTTAATATCTCCTCGTAGTGTAACGGATAGCACGTAAGATTCCGGTTCTTAAGATAGAGGTTCGACTCCTCTCGAGGAGGCTAATAGCTTTAATTATGCACATTTTAATTTCAAGAATGGAAGTGTGACAGAATTCTTTTTAAATTCGTCGTCCCTCTCTCAACTTGCTTTGCTTGTAGAATTTCTTAGTGAAATCCTCTTTGTTGGGGCCCCGCCCGCAAGGATTACTAGAACTGAGAAAAGCTTGATTTAAGCGGCTTCTGAGTTCAGACAGCTACTGCGAATTTGCAAAATAGTATCATCATATTATTTATGTCCCAGGCTCGTTCTTTTTTATTTGTCTTTTAATTAAAAACCAAAGAAAACTAAATTTCAGGGACTTTTCAGGGATCCAAGTCCCTAGTTCTAAAAAAAGAACTCGCCAATCCATGACGAGTTTATACTTATAATTCTATTTTTTCACCACTTCGAATTTTGTCTGCAAGTTCATTTAACTTTCTTAAACGGTGGTTGACTCCAGATTTAGATATCGGACCAGTCGATATCATTTCTCCTAGTTCTTTTAAAGAGATTTCTTGATGCTCAACTCGAAGTTTGGCAATCT
This sequence comes from Staphylococcus haemolyticus, assembly GCF_006094395.1. NCBI lineage: Bacteria > Bacillati > Bacillota > Bacilli > Caryophanales > Staphylococcaceae > Staphylococcus > Staphylococcus haemolyticus. The sequence goes on from NZ_CP035291.1 coordinate 2,030,447, forward strand.
CTCTTAAGCGATCAGGCAAATTATCTAATCCGATTTCCTGATTAATTAACTGAATACTTTCTACTTGTTTCATAGCGGCACTTACAGTCTTATTAAGGTTTGCAGTTTCACAATTTACTAAACGATTCACTGAATTTCTCATATCCCTAACAATTCGCACATCTTCAAACTTCAATAATGCTTGGTATCCACCTATTAAACTTAGAAAATCAGAAATTTTTTCAGCTTCTTTTAAGTAAGCAATACTACCCTTTTTTCGTTCTAAATGTTTAGCATTTAATCCATAACTATTCATTAATTTAGTTAAACCTTCAGAATGATTCTCATATTGAGAAAATATTTCTAAATGGTAGGATGATGTCTCTGGATTATTTACAGATCCTCCAGCTAAAAATGCGCCTCTTAAATAACTTCTACGCATTTCATCATCTTTAATCATGCTAGCATCAATATCGTGAACAAAAGTACCATTCTTTAATATACCAAGTTCATCTAGAATTTCTTTAGCTCGCACTTTTGTACGACAAATATAAATATTATTTTTCTTTAATTTCATTTTTTTACGAACTAGAATTTCCACTTCTACATTAAATATGCGTTTAATTAATGAATAAATTCTTCTAGCGGTCGTAGCATTCTCTGTTTGAACATTAATTACGAATTGTTGATTAGATAGGCTAAGTGCACCGTTCATACGAATTAATGCGCTAAGCTCTGCTTTGGCATTGCTTTCATCAACATCAATGCGTGTTAATTCATTCTTCATATCTGATGCAAAACTCATCACATTTCCCCCTCTAATCAATTATATATATACATGTAACTAACATCCTATATAGTTGCACTATATTACGCGAATACATTAATAAACATACGCCCTATATCATACCATAGTTATACAGATGATTAGAAGTGTTATTTTTTAGGTCTAAATTGAATCGTACTTGTCATTTCAAGTGCTAAATCATAGATCAATCTTGCTAAAACTTTAGTATTGTGACGTACTAAATGATCATCTAATATTTCGACTAAATTAGATGACGTAATCATTCTAATATTATGATCTGTAATTTTATGTTCATCCATAACAACCGGTTTAGCATTACGCTCTCTATAACGTTCTAACACTTTATCATCGTATTTATCATTACTACAGATGACATAATCAATAAAATCACTTCCAGCATGTTTATGTATCGCTTGAATATGGTCCATAACATCGTAATCTGATGTTTCTCCCGGTTGAGTCATAACATTAGATATGTATAATTTAGGTGCTTTAGAACGTAAAATAGCTTCTGACATACCTTTAACACATAAATTCGAAATAACACTTGTGTATAGTGATCCAGGTCCAAGCACGATTAAATCTGCATCTTCTAATGCGTCAATTGCTTCTTCCATAGGTTCAACATTTTCAGGTTCTAAAAAAACACGATCAATACATTTGTTTTTCTTTGGTATTTGAGATTCTCCTCGTACAATTTCTCCGTCTTCTAACACTGCGTTTAGCATAACATTAGTATTCGTTGAAGGAATCACTTTACCTTTAATATTTAAAATCTTACTTAATTCTTTAACTGCATGACCGAAGTCATTCTTTATATTTGTTAAGGCTGCTAGTAATAAATTACCTAGTGAGTGTCCTTCGATTTGATTTTCTTTAAATCGATATTGAAATAATTCTTCTATGACCGGTTCAGCATCGCTTAGTGCTGCGATAACATTTCTAATATCACCTGGAGCAGGTATATCCATCTCACTACGTATTTTACCAGTACTGCCACCATCATCAGCTACAGTAACGATGGCCGTTATATCAATGGGGTACTCTCTCAGCCCCCTCGCCAATACTGATAGGCCTGTTCCACCGCCTATGAGTACAATCTTTAATTGTTTCATTTTCTCACGCCACTTTCGATATGTGCATCTCTGTGATGAACATAGACATTATAATCAAATATTTCTGTTAATTCTTCACCAATGCGTTTAGCTAACGCAACAGAGCGATGTTGACCTCCTGTACAACCTATTGCAATTACTAATTGTGATTTACCCTCTTTTTTATAACCTGGTATCATAAATTTCAGTAAATCCATTAATTTTTCGAAAAATATTTCAGTTTCTTTCCATTTCATAACATAATGGTAAACTGGTTCATCTTCTCCTGTCATCGGTCTTAAGTCTTCAACATAATAAGGATTTGGGAGGAAACGGACATCAAATACTAAATCTGCGTCTTTTTGTATACCGTGTTTAAAGCCGAAACTTGATACATTGATACTAAAGGATTTAAAATTCTCATCTTCAAATTTTTCTTTCACTCTAGCTTTAAGTTCTTTCGTCGTCAATTGAGTTGTATCTACAATATAATTAGCGATTGTACGAATATTGCTAAGCAATTGCTTTTCTTCTAAGATTGAATCCATCAAAGACATTTGTCCATTTTCATTTAAAGGGTGAGCTCGTCTAGATTCTTTGTATCTAGAAATTAGTTTTTCTGTTTCCGCCTCTAAAAACATGACATCTACAATTACATCGTTTCTACTTTTGATTGCATCAATTTCTTCTACTAATGATTTAAATAATTCTTTACCTCTTAAATCTATAGCAATAGCTACTTTTTGCAAAGAAGGATTACCTTGTTCCATTAATTCTACAAATTTAGGGAGTAAAATAGGTGGTAGATTATCAACACAGAAGTAACCAATATCTTCTAAACATTGTATGACCACTGATTTACCCGCACCGGATAGACCTGTTACTACTAATAGTTCACTTTTACTCATTTCATTTTCTTTATGGTTCGTCATTTTGACACCGCCTAGTTAATCTTTTTAATATATACATACGTTTTAGAATATCGTTAATTTACTTTCATAATATCATATGAGCTACTTATCGTAACTATTATTGCGATATCTGAATCTAATATTGAATTAAATAAAAAAGGCTAGAATTCATGCTTTAATCACTATATGATGTGACTGCATGCTCTAGCCTAATCTTATTTATGCTTCTTGCTTATCTTTTAATTCTTCAATGTAATCAATAGCACTTTGTGCTGCTATACTACCATCACCCGTAGCTGTTACAATTTGACGTAAACCTTTATCTCTAACATCACCAGCCGCAAATATACCTGGCACTTTCGTACTCATATTATCTTCAGTTACAATATAGCCCATATCATTCGTAATTCCTAGATTCACAAATGGTGCTGTTAATGGTTTCATACCAATGTAGATGAACACCCCATCTGCATCTAAAGTTTGTTCAGAGGCATCTTTGGTAGAAACAAGTGTTACAGAACCTACTTTTCCATCTTTTTCATTAATCGATTTTAAAGTATGACTCCATATAAAATCGATTTTGTCATTTTTAAACGCACGATCTTGCAAGATTTTTTGTGCTCTTAATTCATCTCTTCTGTGTACAATTGTAACTTTATCTGCGAATTTAGTTAGGAATGCACCTTCTTCAACGGCAGAATCCCCGCCACCTATTACAAATAAGTTTTTATTTTTGAAGAATGCACCATCACATACTGCACAATAACTTACACCGCGTCCACCTAGTTCTTGTTCACCAGGGACACCAATTTTTTTATATTCAGCACCAGTTGAAATAATTACCGCACGAGCTGTTATCTCTTTATTGCCTAAATTAATTTCTTTATAGTCACCTTTATCTTCAATTGATTTAATATCTCCATATTGATATTCAGCACCGAATTTTTTAGCGTGTTCGAACATTTTAGTTGATAAATCTGGACCAGTAATCATTTCGAATCCTGGGAAGTTCTCTACTTCCTCTGTATTTGCCATTTGTCCACCAGGCATGCCTCGTTCAATCATTACTGTGCTTAAATTTGCACGTGATGCATAAACTGCTGCAGTCATACCGGCTGGTCCAGCACCGATAATTGCAACATCATAATTTATTTCAGTCATTTTTATGCCTCCTACGTTTTTAATATCATGCGCATTATATATTAATATTTGAAATCTTTAAATTTATATGCTCAACAATTGATCAATTGCGTTATCTAACTTATAACGTGATATATTAAACAATTCCATAATTTTCTTTTTAGTCATATGGCTATGATAATAACGATGATATAGATAAGCATGTGCAGCTACATATCTGTCAACTTCACTAAAATCAACATCGTTCGCAATTAACCCTTCACCTTTATCAATCCAACTTATAAATAATTCCGTATCTTTCTGTATGTCGTCCATTTCATATAAACTCACTAAACCTTTGTGAATGAAATCTAATTTATTTAAATGCAGTCCCTGTACTAAATAAGTAAGGTAAAGTTTTTCATAGTCATTCATTGTTTCTAAAATAGACCAAATCTCTTGAGTCATTAATATTTCTTTACCATTTAATTGATTTAATAAAAACACACCATAAAGTCTATAATGGCTATCATCATCTAATAACAGTGGTAATATTTTTTGATCAAATGTTTGTTTACTCTCTTCAAGTACCCAAGGTGCGTAGCCCACATCAACTTTAGAAATTTGCAGTAACTTCTCCCAAAATACTTTACTCTGTTCTTTATTTCCGAGGTAATAATAATTAAAGCTCAATGCATTAAACATTTGAATTGAGGCAAACTTACCTTTTTTATAAAGTGGTAATAATATTTGTTGAGATGCATCGTACTGTTTTAAATAGCTTAGTACTATGCCTAATTTAAAACTTTCATCATCATTCATTGGTACTACTTTACTTAATATTTTAAGATATTTGTGATACTTATCTTTTTCATTCGTATTGTAAAGTAGCAATGTATAGTGACATAGTGCATGTACATCTGAATTATCTTCAGCCAATAACGCTTCAAACATATCTTTAGCAATTTCATATTCACTTAAATACAAATAGCACATTGCTAATAAGTTGCGAATGACTCTATGTTCTTGAATTTTCTCATCTTGATTCAAAATATATTTACGTGCATCTTGTAATCTTCCTTGAGAAAATAAATATTGGAATAGTAATTGCGTTGAGAAAAGTTGTGCTTCAAGTTGAATTTTATCTTCACTCATATAAGACACTTCGAATGTTTTTTCTAATTCTTCTCGAAAGTCAGTATCATCAGTTAAAATCACATAATTAATACCAAACAAGAAGGCCTTGTTTGGCTCATTAAGGTCAATGTTTAATTGACTAAGTTGATAGAAACTGTCGGCAACATGATTACCTTCAATAATGCTGTCATAAAACAAATGCTCAGCTCGTCTACCTAAATTAAGTTTATTTAAGCAATAAGCATACTTTAATTTAATATCAAAATCTTGTGGTGACAAATCAAGCACTTTTTTATAGTATTCTACTGCCTTATTAAAATCTTGCATTCTATATTTTTGATCAGCCATTTTACGATAAAATGGTTCATCAAATTTCATCGAGATAATTTTGTCATTGTTTTGCGCCATTCTTTGTCACCTCTCTTTATTTATGATGTATTTGCATAGGATTGCCATATGCAATGGCATAATCTGGTATATCTTTTGATACAACTGTTCCAGCTTTAACGACTACATGATTACCAATATGTACACCTGGTAGAATGGTCGAATTTGCACCAATTAATGTATGGTCACCAATGTACACTGGGCCATAGCGATATTCATCCACTAATACTTCGTGCGTTAATATTGTTGTATTATAACCAATTACAGAATTATTGCCAATTGTAATGAGTTGCGGATAAAAGATGTCAAGCATTACTTTATAGGCAATAGCAGTATGTTGTCCAATGGTCATGTTCAATAGATTAATATATATCCAACGTTTCCATTTTAAATTTGGTATAAAACGACATAATTCAATAAGCAATGTATTGGTAAATACTTTGGGAAAACGTACTAAACTATAAATCCGCCATAGCGGATTAATCTTATGATGGTCTTCTTTAGTTAACCGTCTCATGATTTCACTTTCGCCTTAGAGCTATTCCAAGTTAACGGACCTGCTTCTTTGTACAATGGTGGCTGGTATTTAATGCGACGATAAATTAAAATAACCAAACCAATTATGATTAAAATAACTGATACCAATTGCGCTACTCTAATATGACTTGTTAGCATTAAACTATCCGTTCTTAACCCCTCTACAAAGAAACGTCCAATTGAATACCATATTAAATACAGTGTGAATGTTTCACCTACGCGAAGATGCTTTCTAATTGTAATTAATATGATGAATCCCAATATATCCCATATAGATTCATATAAGAATGTTGGATGGTAGTATATCCCTTCAATATACATATTACGAATAATAAACTCTGGAATATGTAAATTTTCTAAAAAGGTTCTTGAGACTGGACCCCCATGAGCTTCATGATTCATAAAGTTACCCCAACGTCCAATACCTTGAGCTAAAATAATGCTTGGTGCCACAATGTCACCAATTTGAAATGGATTTAAATTTTTAATTTTACATACAATAATACCAGTGATAAATCCACCTAAAAGACCACCATGTATTGCAATACCGCCATGCCATATCATTGGAATTTCAAAAGGGTTTTGGGCGTAATATGGCCATTGAAAAATCACGAAATAAATACGTGCAGTGATAAACCCAAAGATGGCACTGTAAAAGATGACGTCAACAAGCGTATCTTTATGTAAACCAACATATTTCAAGCTTTCTTGAGCTATGAAATAACCAATAAGGATTCCTACCGCAATAATGATACCGTACCATTTTATTGAAAGTGGACCTATGCTAAATGCAGTAGGATCAATATAATTCAGATTAAAAAGCATGTTCTAGTTCTCCTTGCTTTGATGACCTTTTTTTAAGATTTCTTCATTTAAACGTTGATTAAATTCTTCAGCTGTATTAATCCCCATTATATTTAAACGATAATTCATCGCTGCGACTTCTATAATGACTGCAACATTTCGTCCTGGTCTTACAGGAATTGTTTTTTTAGTGATTTCTGTATCAAGAATTTGTAATGTTTCTTCATTCAATCCAACTCGGTCATACAGTTTATCTTTATCCCAATTTTCAAGGTTAATGTTAAGACGAATTTGTTTTTGTGTGAGGATTGACCCCGCTCCAAATAATGTCATGACATTGATGATACCGAGACCCCTAATTTCTAGTAAGTGCTCAATTAATTTAGGTGGTGTCCCTATTAATTCATCTTTAGTTATTTCACGAATTTCTACGTTATCATCAGCTACGAGTCGATGACCTCGTTTCACTAATTCAAGTGCAGTCTCACTCTTACCTATACCAGAATCTCCAGTGATTAACACACCCACACCATAAACATCGACTAACACACCATGTAATGATGTTGTCTTAGCTAATTCATGTTCAAGGAAGGTCGTTAATCGACTCATTAAACTTGTAGTTGCATCCTTTGATACGATGAGTGGTGTATCCATTTCTTGAGCGGCATCAATCAGCTCTTGCGGAGGTTCTAATCCTCTTGTCACAATAATTGCAGGTGTTTCAGGACGACATAATTTTCTCATACGTCCATGACGTTCCTCGTCTGGTAACAAATTATAAAACGATAATTCTGTAGTACCTAGTAATTGAATTCGGTCTGCAGCATAGTGTGAAAAATATCCAGCCATTTCTAGACCTGGTCTAGAAATATCCGTATTTTTAATAGGTTTATGTAATCCTTTTTCACCTGTAAACAATTCTAATTTAAGTAATTTGACTAATTTCTCTGTCGTTAACATGAGTTCACCTCAAAATTTTCACTTGAATTCATTCACCTATTATCATATCAAAAATAAAGACAAGATTAATATAAAAAAGAAGAAATCCTAATATATTTGTTTCATATACACCTTAGATTGCTTTTAAATGATTAAGGGAACAACATATAGTTTGTATTGGATTACTTAACCTCACTTATTGAATTTCTTATTACAATTCCCTTTGTTGAGTTTGATGTTTAGTTATTAAAAAAACTGAGAAAAGCTCGATATGAGCGTCTTCTCAGTTAAGTCAATTAATGCGAGATATCTATGACCCCTTAAATTACTATTAATTTCCATAATCTATAATTTAATTTATTCTACTTTATCTCGTTCAAGTACCGTTTTTAAATATTTACCTGTGTATGATGATTCAACATTTGCAATCTCTTCTGGTGTACCAGTAGCTACTAGTGTACCACCACCATCGCCACCTTCAGGTCCTAGATCAATAATATGATCTGCTGTTTTAATGACATCTAGATTATGTTCAATAATCACAACTGTGTCACCGTTTTCGACTAGACGATTAAGCACTTTTAGCAAACGACTAATATCATCGACGTGCAAACCGGTTGTAGGTTCATCAAGAATATAGATGGAACGACCAGTTGAACGTTTATGCAATTCAGATGCTAATTTAACACGTTGTGCTTCTCCTCCTGATAGTGTTGTAGCTTGTTGTCCAAGCGTGATGTAACCTAAACCAACATCTACAAGTGTTTGTAATTTACGATGTATTTTAGGAATGTTTTCAAAGAAATACGTTGCTTCTTCCACTGTCATTTCGAGCACTTCAGCAATATTCTTACCTTTATAAGTAACTTCTAATGTTTCACGGTTATAGCGTTTTCCATCACAAACTTCGCATGGAACATACACATCAGGTAAAAAGTGCATTTCAATTTTAATAATGCCATCACCTTTACAAGCTTCACAACGCCCACCTTTAACATTAAAGCTAAAGCGTCCTTTTTGATAACCACGAATTTTCGCTTCATTAGTTTGAGCAAATACATCACGTATATCATCAAATACGCCAGTATAAGTGGCTGGATTAGAACGTGGCGTTCTACCGATAGGAGATTGGTCAATTTCAATAATTTTATCTAATTGATCAATACCTTCAATACTGTCAAAGGCGCCCGGTTTAACTTTAGATTTATTTATTTTTTGAGCTAATGATTTATATAATACTTCATTAACTAGTGAACTTTTACCTGAACCAGACACACCTGTTACAACTGTCATTACAGACAATGGAATATCTACATCTACACCTTTTAAGTTATTACTTCGTGCACCTTTGATACTAATTTTGCGATCAGTTACTTCTCGACGATGTTCAGGAACGTCGATACGTTTCTTACCGCTTAAATATTGTCCTGTTAAAGATTTCTTATCTTTCATGACTTTACTTGGTGTGCCACTAGAGACGATTTCACCACCATGATTACCTGCACCAGGACCGACATCTACGAGATAATCAGCTGCTCGCATAGTGTCATCATCATGTTCAACAACAATAAGTGTATTGCCCAAATCTCGCATTTCTTTTAATGTACTTATCAGACGATCATTATCACGTTGGTGTAAACCAATAGAGGGTTCGTCAAGCACATAAAGTACCCCTGTTAAGCGTGAACCGATTTGTGTCGCTAATCGAATACGTTGTGCTTCACCACCAGAAAGAGTGCCTGACGCACGATTAAGTGTTAAATATTCTAATCCAACATTATTTAGAAATGACAATCTTGAAATGATTTCTTTTAAAATTTGATTTGCAATAGCTCTATCTTGTTCTGAAAGCTCAATATTTTCATAGTAATTTAATGCATTCTTGATAGAATATTCGACAACTTCTCCAATATTATATCCACCAACGTAAACAGATAGCGCTTCTTTACTTAAACGTTTACCGTGACAAGTTTCGCAAGGCAGTTCAGTCATGTATTTACTCATTACTTCACGTGTATATTCCGATGGTGATTCATGATAACGACGGTCAATGTTGGCAACAACACCCTCGAATTTCATTCTTCTATGACGTGTCCCACCGTTACGACTGTGGAAAGAGAAATCAATTTCTTTATCACCTGAACCATTCATTAATATGTTTTTCTGTCTATCAGTCAACTTTTTATATGGCTTATCCATATTAATTTTATATACTTCGCATACGCGTTTTAATAAAGTTGGGTAAAAATCAGAGCTCGTAGGTTCCCATGGTTCAATCGCACCTTCATTTAGAGTCTTATTAGGGTCTGGAACTACCAAATCAAGATCGACTGTTAATCTTTGGCCTAAACCATCACAAGTTGGACAAGCACCAAACGGGCTATTGAAACTAAACATTCTAGGTTCTAATTCACCAATAGAGAACCCGCAAATTGGACAAGCGTGATTCTCAGAAAATTTAAGGTCCTCTCCATCAATTACATCGACAGTAATATTGCCATCAGCTAATTCTAAACCTGTCTCAATTGAATCTGCTAAACGTGTTTCAATACCATCTTTAACTACCAAACGGTCTACGACTACCTCGATAGTATGGTTTTTATTTTTATCTAATTCAGGAACCTCATTGACATCGACAATATCGCCGTCAACTCTAAGACGTACATAGCCTTTTTTACCAATATCTGCGATAAGTTTCTCATGACTACCTTTTCTATGAGAAACAACTGGCGCTAAAATTTGAATTTTAGTGCGTTCTTCAAGTTCTAAAATGCGATCAACCATTTGTTGCACAGTTTGAGATTCAATTTCAATATTATGATTAGGACAATATGGCTTGCCTATTCGTGCGTATAACAAACGAATATAATCATAAATCTCCGTTACCGTTGCTACTGTTGAGCGGGGATTTTTACTTGTCGTCTTTTGGTCAATTGAAATAGCTGGTGATAATCCCTCTATCGTATCGACATCTGGTTTATCCATTTGCCCCAAAAATTGACGCGCATATGCACTTAATGATTCTACATAACGTCTTTGCCCTTCAGCATAAATCGTATCAAATGCTAAAGACGATTTACCTGACCCAGATAACCCTGTCATAACAATTAATTTATTTTTTGGAAGTTCAATGTCTACGTCTTTTAAGTTATGTGCACGTGCACCCTTTACTATAATACTTGGTCCCTTCATTTAACTGTCACCCTTCTGCTTTTAATTCAAATAACATATCTCTTAATTCTGTTGCTTTTTCAAAGTCTAAATCTTTAGCTGCTTTTTTCATTTCTTTTTCTATATTTTCAATTGTTTTTTGTCTTTCTTTTTTGGTCATTTTCTTAGGTAATTCGGTTTGTTGTTTTTCATTTGTTTCATCATTATCAACCGTAGCACTAATAACATCATGAATTTTCTTATTAATTGTTTTAGGTGTGATTCCATATTTTTCATTATGTGCCATTTGTATATCACGACGTCTTTGTGTTTCATCAAGCGCATACTGCATCGAATCGGTAATTTTATCGGCATACATAATCACTTCACCTTTCTCATTTCGTGCAGCACGACCTATCGTTTGAATTAATGAGCGATTTGAGCGTAAGAAGCCTTCTTTGTCTGCATCTAAAATAACAACTAATGAAACTTCCGGTATATCAATTCCCTCTCTTAATAGATTGATACCCACAACTACATCATACGTACCCATTCTTAAGTCACGAATAATTTCAATACGTTCTAACGTTTTAATCTCTGAGTGTAAATAATTAACTTTAATACCCGCTTCTTTCATGTAAGTCGTTAAGTCTTCACTCATTTTTTTAGTTAACGTTGTGACTAAGACACGTTCATCTCTATCAATACGTTCTTGAATTTCACTAAGTAAATCATCAATTTGATTTTTAGTTGGTCGAACATCAATTTTAGGATCTAAAAGACCAGTAGGACGGATAATTTGTTCAATCATTTCATCGGTATGTTCAATCTCATAAGGTCCTGGTGTAGCTGATACATATACCAATTGATTCGTTTTTTGTTCAAACTCCTCAAATTTTAATGGTCGGTTATCCATCGCACTAGGTAATCGGAAACCATGATCTACTAGCACTTGCTTACGCGCACGGTCACCATTAAACATCCCTCTTATTTGTGGCAATGTAACGTGAGACTCATCGATCATTACTAACCAGTCATCACCGAAATAATCTAGTAACGTATAAGGTGTTGAACCTAAAGGTCTTAACGTTAGATGTACAGAATAGTTCTCGATACCCGAACAGAATCCCATTTCTCTCATCATTTCTAAATCATAATTCGTTCGTTGCTCTAGACGTTGTGCTTCTAATAGCTTATTCTCATCTTTTAATTCTTTTAATCTCTCTTCTAATTCCTTCTCAATACGTTCTATGGCAACTTTCATTTTTTCTTCACGTGTTACGAAGTGAGACGCCGGGAAAATCGCGAAATGTTCACGTTCGCGAATGACTTCTCCCGTTAAATAATTAACTTCTCGAATTCGATCAATTTCATCGCCAAAAAATTCAACACGAATACACATTTCTTCACGTGAAGCTGGGAAAATTTCCACCACGTCGCCACGTACTCTAAATGTACCACGTTGGAAATCAATATCATTTCTAGAATATTGTACGTCTACGAGTTTACGAAGCAGTTCACTTCGATCCATTTCCATACCAACTCGAACACTTACTACTAAATCTTTATATTCTTCCGGATTACCTAAACCATAGATACAGCTGACACTGGCTATGATAATGACATCATCACGTTCAAATAATGCACTTGTGGCAGAATGTCGTAGTTGGTCAATTTCGTCATTAATTGAGGCATCTTTCTCAATAAACGTGTCTGTAGAAGGTACATAGGCTTCTGGTTGATAGTAATCATAATAACTAACAAAGTATTCTACTCTATTTTCAGGAAAAAAATCCTTAAACTCACTATAAAGTTGTCCCGCTAATGTTTTATTGTGTGCAATGATGAGCGTTGGTTTCCCCACTTCTTTAATAACATTACTCATTGTAAATGTCTTACCTGTCCCAGTGGCTCCTAAAAGCGTTTGATGACGCTTTCCTTCTTTAACACCTTTGACTATTTTCTCTATTGCTTGTGGTTGGTCCCCTTGTGGATCAAACTCAGAATTCAATTTAAACGGGTAATGTTCCACCATTCTGATAAGCCCTCCTCGAATTAAGCATTCTTAACTATTTTTTAAAACTATGGTGTAAATAAATGATGTACGAATCTTTAACAATGATTTGTTTAAATTTATATCTTTATTCTTAATAAAAATTCTACTGAAATAGCTTAAACGACCTTATTAAGTGAAATTCATAAATTCATTCACTTTATAATTTTCTATTATTTGTAAACTACGCTCACTTAAGACTATTTTATCAAACATATAAATAAAAATACAAACGTTTGTTCGCTTACGTTTGTATTTTCAAAAACATTTATTCTTATTTTATATTCCACTAATGCGTGTGATTTATTCATATATAATTTAATGACGCCCGCTCTTAAATACACTTTAAATTTTCACTTCCATTTGGACAAATTGTGCATTTACACTATAAACCAACTTACAGTAACATTCAAAAGTTCTGTTTAATAATGTTTAGTCTTGATGCTTATGAAATTCAAGGTTATCTATGATGACATATCCAGCTAATAAGGATACTACATCGATAAAGATTATCCATTCATTGTGAAAGAACCCTTTGTAAATTGAAGCAGCTATCAAAATTAATGTCACAATAACACCAACCCATTTACTTCGAGTTATGACACTAAACAACACGACTAATACACATGGAAAAAATGCAGCTAAAGCGTACCAAATCATTTATCTCACCTACTTCTTCGATTTAAAATCGCCATAGTAGTTTCTCGCAATTCTGCTCGAGGAATGAAGTTTTCAGTTAGCATTTCAGGTATGACATTTTCTATGAAATCTTGAACAGAACTTAAGTGATCAAATTGCATGATTGTTTCCAAGCTGTGTTCATAAATTTCAAAGAATAAGTCCTCGGGATTACGTTTCTGTATTTCACCGAACGTTTCATACAATAAATCAATTTTGTCGGCTACGGATAAAATTTGACCCTCTAACGAATCATCTTTCCCCTCTTGTAGTCGTTCTCGATAAATATCTTTATAAGGTTCAGGTATTTCTTCATTAATAAACGTGTCCACCATATCTTGTTCAACTTGAGAAAACAACATTTTCAATTCAGTTTTAGCGTACTTCACTGGTGTTTTAATATCACCAGTAAACACTTCTGCAAAATCATGATTTAGTGCTTTTTCATATAAACTTTTCCAATCAATAGTATTACCATGATGTTCTTCTACAGTCGCTAAATATTGTGCAATCTTAGTAACTTTAAAAGAGTGAGCAGCAACATTATGTTCAAAATATTTAAATTTACCTGGTAAGCGAATTAATTTCTCTAAATCAGAAAGTCTCTTAAAGTATTGATGAACACCCATTTTACCTTACCTCCATACTCTATTAAATAAAGATTATACTTACATTTATTATATCAATCAACATTTCAATGAGAAGTGTCAATTCTTTATACATTGTAAATGTTGAAAAAGTATAAAAAATAAGACCCTCAGCATAGTTTCACACTTAAATGAACTATCGAGGTGTCTTATGTATACAATTTGTCGAATGATTATATTACGATTCGTTAAATTGAATTTGAAGCTTTCATCATTTTATCGAATACTTTGGTTGGCAATATAGCATGTAAAAACACAAGAGGTTTAGCTGCAAATCCTATTAGATAACGTGGTTTAGGTTTATTACTATCTATGGCTTTTGAAATCGCTTTTGTGACTACCATTGGATTTGAAAGCAAATTAGAATGATATTGCTTCTTCATACTTTGAGCCACTTTCATCGCAGTAGCTTCATAGGCACCGCCTTTTGCAGAATCAGCTAATTTATCTGCAGCGATGATACCCCAATCTGTTTTAATCCCACCTGGTTCAATAATAGATACTTCTATCCCGAATTCCTCTACTTCCATTCGTAAAGCATCGCTAAAAGCTTCTAATGCATATTTCGTAGCATGATACCAAGCGCCAAAATAAGTTGTAAGTCGTCCACCCATAGATGAAATATTAATGATATGTCCTGATTGTTGTGCTCTCATATGTGGTAAAACGAGCTGTGTAATACGTGCTAAACCAAATATATTTACTTCAAATTGCTGTTTCGCTTCTTCAATTGTGACATCTTCGATTGCACCATATGAACCATAACCAGCATTATTAACGAGTACATCAATTCTTCCTTCGTTTGCGATAATTGTATCGATTGCCGTTTTGATTGAAGCTTCATTTGTTAAATCTAGTTTTAATGGGTTCACCTGTTTTATATTTTCAAGGCTTTCTATCCTACGACCAGCGCCATAAACTATATTTCCCTGTGCTGCTAAATATTCTGCTGTTTTATAACCAATACCACTCGTTGCTCCTGTAATTAAAATGACTTTTCCCAACATTAATTCCACCTTATTATTCTATTTTGAAAACACAATTATGCGTAAAAAGCGCAAAACTATTATTAAATATTCGTTTACATCGAGCTTACTCCAATACATAACAATTATTTCATTTTTCTTTTGTTACCCAATATATACTAGTTACATAGAAATGTATTGTGATAAGTACTTTAATTAAAGATTAGATTATATTCCTAAAATGTACACAAAGCGGTTACTAACTATTTATATACAATAAAACACGCCCTTGCTCTAACTATGTCTCGCTAATTCGTTTAATCTTCCTATAAATTTCTATAAAACGGCATACCGTATAAAAAAGAGTTCAATAACTATGCTAAATTGCATAGCCATTGAACTCTGACATCTGAATATATTAAAAATAATGTCTATAAATTTGTTAGTGAATAAAATTATAGCTTGAAGTGTTTGTAATTGTTCTGTTTGTAACATGGTTATAATGACCATTCCAGTTCATTTCTGAAACATATACTGATCCATCTTGATTAACATGTTCCACGACACCTACATGACCATAATAACCAGCAGTTGTTTGGAAAATAGCACCTACTTCTGGGCGATTATCTACTGTTAATCCGGCATTTTTTGCTGAGTATGCCCAGTTATTGGCGTTACCCCAATAACTACCAATTGAGCGTCCTAATTGTTGTCGACGATCAAATGCATAGTATGTACAATTTCCGAAACTATAACGATTACCTTGATTGGCAGTTGTAACATGTTGATACGATACTGGTGTATTCACTGGTGAATGGTATGAATCGTGCGTAGTAGTTGTAGGTGCACTTGTAGGTACAATATTGTAACCAGTCACATTTGTTGTGCTAGCACTTACCGATTGAGCTACCACATCTGATTGATTAAATGCTATTGTTTCTGCATAAGTTTGTGCATAATTGATCTCTTTATTTTCTAATTTTGCTGCACCTTTTTCACTTACTGCAATTAAGTCACCTGGATGAATTAATGCAGTTACACCTGGATTAAAGTTATATAATTGTTCAAGTGATAAGTGATGTGATAACGCAATTTGGTATAATGTATCGCCAGCTTTAACTTTAACGATATCTTTATTTGTTAATCCTAGATTTGTTTCTTGCTCCACTTGACTATTATTATTATTTGATTGTTGTGAAGTTGAAGGTGTTGAATTTGTATGTTCTTGTGCATTAGCTAAACCACTTAAACCTGCTAAAGCTGCAATAGAAGTCAATGTTACTGTAAGAGTCTTATTAATCATGTTGTCATTCCTTTGTTGTTTTATATTATTATTCTTTTATACTGTAGCACAACATATTTTGTAGAAGTTCAATGTTATCGGCTTGTAATATAAAGGTTAAAAAGGACTTAAATAACATTTGAAATTGTATACTCTAGTAATAAAAAACATTTCAATTTACATCTACTTAGCTATTATTTAGATTTTCAAAAAAATAAGGAGTAAGATAAAGAATTCAAAACGCACTCTATCTCACTCCTATTTTCAATTCTATTACATTAATTGTCACTTTGATTCATTGTATATCTTAGATAAGATTCAATGAATGGTCCAATCTCCCCATCCATGACTGCATCAACTTTACCAGTCTCTTCATTTGTTCGATGATCTTTTACCATTGAATAAGGATGGAAAACATATGAACGAATTTGGCTTCCCCAACCAATTTCTTTTTGTTCACCACGTATTTCAGCCATTTCACGTTCTTGCTCTTCTAATTTTAATTGGTATAATTTGGCTTTTAACATTTTCATCGCTGCTTCACGGTTTTTAATTTGTGAACGTTCATTTTGGTTATTAACTACGATGCCTGTTGGATGGTGCGTAATTCGAATTGCAGATTCTGTTTTATTTATATGCTGACCTCCAGCACCTGATGCTCTAAATGTATCTACTGTAATATCGTCAGGATTAATTTCTATTTCAATTTCATCATTATTAAATTCCGGAATGACATCACATGAAGCAAATGACGTGTGACGGCGCCCAGATGAATCAAATGGAGAAATTCTAACTAGTCTATGAACACCTTTTTCGGCTTTTAAATAACCATACGCATTATGCCCTTTAATTAACAATGTGACACTTTTGACGCCCGCTTCATCACCTGGTAAATAATCAACAGTTTCAACTTTGAACCCTTGTTGTTCACCATAACGTTGGTACATACGTAGTAACATACTAGCCCAGTCTTGTGATTCAGTACCTCCAGCACCCGGATGTAATTCTAAAATTGCATTATTCGCATCATGAGGACCATCTAATAATAATTGCAATTCAAACTGATCAACTTTCTCTTTGAAGTCGAGAACATTTTGTTCTAAATCACTCTTTACATCATCATCTAACTCTTCTTGTAATAATTCCCAAGTTGCCGTCATATCCTCAACTTCTTCTTCTAATTCATGATAACCATTTACAACTGATTTTAATGCATTATTTTTATCAATAACCTCTTGTGCTTTATTCTGATCATCCCAAAAGTCAGGTTCAGTCATCATTTCTTCATATTCTTGAATATTTGTCTCTTTATTTTCTAAGTCAAAGAGACCCCCTAATTTGTGCTAGGTTGTTACGATATTCATCTATATTTCGCTTAATTTCAGATAATTCCATATTTATCTCTCCTATTCTTACCTAATTCATATTTGATTGGATATGTAAAAAGTAGGAGCGTGAATTCTATTTCACAACTCCCACTTATTATTGAACATAAAACCTATTCTTCTTTTCCATGGCAATTTTTATATTTCTTGCCACTACCACATGGACATGGGTCATTACGACCAACTTTGTCGCCTTTAACAATAGGTTGCTTTTTAGCTTTTTCTTTGCCATCTTCAGCAGAGACATGTTGAGCTGTTCCAAAGTCAGTTGTTTTCTCTCTTTCTATATCTTCATCAACTTGAATTACAGATTTAAGGATGAATTTAGATGTATCTTCCTCAATATTTTGCATCATCATATCAAATAACTCATGACCTTCATTTTGATAATCACGAAGTGGATTTTGTTGTGCATATGAACGTAAATGGATACCTTGACGTAATTGATCCATAGTATCAATATGATCTGTCCAGTGAGTATCTATAGAGCGTAGTAATATCATACGCTCAAATTCAGCCATTTGGTCACCAATTTTGGCTTTTTGACTTTCATATACTTTTTCAATTTTAGACCAAACTACTTCGAAGATGTCTTCAGAATCTTTACCGTTAATTTCTTCTTCTTTAAGATCGCCTTCTTGTAAAAAGACATCATTAACGTAATTTATAAACGGAGCGTAGTCAGGATTGTCATCTTCTTCACTTATATGATAGGTCACACCACGTTGTAATGTAGAACGTAACATTGCATTAACTAATTGTGAACTATCCTCTGAATCAATAATATTGTTTCTTTCATTGTAGATAATTTCACGTTGTTTACGTAATACTTCATCGTATTCAAGTATACGTTTACGTGCATCAAAGTTATTACCTTCAACACGTTTTTGAGCAGATTCAACAGCGCGTGATACCATTTTTGATTCAATAGGAGTTGAATCATCCATGCCTAAACGATTCATCATTTTTTGAAGTCTTTCAGAACCGAAACGAACCATTAATTCATCTTGAAGTGATAAATAGAAACGACTATCCCCTCTATCACCTTGACGACCAGAACGACCACGTAATTGGTCATCTATACGTCTAGATTCATGTCGTTCAGTACCAATAACTGCTAAACCGCCAATTTCTTCTACACCTTCACCTAATTTAATATCAGTACCACGACCAGCCATGTTTGTCGCTATTGTCACAGCACCTTTTTGTCCTGCATTTGCAACAATTTCCGCTTCACGCTCATGGTTTTTAGCGTTTAATACATCGTGTCTAATACCACGCTTTTTAAGTAAATTAGAGATATATTCACTTGTTTCAACCGCAACAGTACCTAAAAGAACGGGTTGACCTTGTTTATGTTTTTCGACTACGTCTTCAACGACTGCATCAAATTTACCTTTTTGACTAATGTAAATTAAATCAGATTTATCATCACGTTGAACAGGTTTATTCGTAGGAATTTGTGTAACCGTCATATTATAAATATTACGGAATTCTTCTTCCTCTGTTTTTGCAGTACCAGTCATACCAGCTAATTTATTATACATACGGAAATAGTTTTGGAAAGTAATGGATGCCATTGTTTTCGATTCATTTTGAATTTTAACGCCCTCTTTAGCTTCTATCGCTTGGTGAAGCCCTTCAGAGAAACGACGACCAGGCATTGTACGTCCAGTAAATTGGTCAACAATGAGTACTTCTCCATCAACAACCATGTAGTCCACGTCACGTTGTAATGTTACGTGTGCTTTTAATGCTGTATTAATGTGACTAATAACTTCCACATTCTGTACATCATATAAATTTTCAATTTTAAACATACGTTCAGCTTTGTCTGCACCTTGTTCAGTTAAATGAACTGCTTTTGTCTTTTCATCATATTTATAATCATCTTCAGCTTTTAACATTTTGGCGAATACATTCGCTTGTGTATATAACGACGTAGATTTTTCTGCTTCACCAGAGATAATTAAAGGCGTTCTAGCTTCATCAATTAAAATAGAGTCCACCTCATCGATGATCGCAAAATGTAATGGTCTCATTACACGCTCTTCAGCATAGTTCACCATATTATCTCTTAAATAATCAAATCCTAATTCATTATTCGTACTATAAGTAATATCTTGAGCATAGGCTTCACGTTTTTCATTCGTTGATTTACTATTTAAATTTAATCCTACAGTTAGGCCTAAGAATTCATATAACTCTGCCATTTCTTCACTTTGAACACTAGATAAGTATTCGTTAACGGTGATTACGTGCACACCACGTCCTGCAAGCGCATTTAAATACGTAGGCATAGTCGCTGTTAAAGTTTTGCCTTCACCAGTTCTCATTTCAGCGATATCACCTTTATGAATGGCGATACCACCCATTACTTGTACTTTATAAGGTGTCATATTAAAGACACGTTTTGACCCTTCTCTTACTAAAGCATATGCTTGAGGTAAGATTTTATCTAGATAGTCATTTTGTTTTTTTACATCTTCAATTTCTTGTACTTCTTGTTGAAATTGCTTCGTCTTATTTTTAATTTCTTCATCAGTTAAGATAGCCATATCTTCCTCTAATGAAAGTACTTCATCGGCTATTTTACTTAGACGTTTAGTTTCTTTTTTATTGCCGTCAACAATTTTTGATAAAAATCCCATTACGTCCGCTCCTTTAGCTTAAAAACTGTTTGGCTTACAACAATTTATCATATCATTTATACTTTAGAATTTATACTTAAATACTCATATAAGTGCGACGCTTAATTGTGCGCAACTTAAATAACTTACTTCCTTTTTCCCCTAATTTAAATCGCTAAGCCTAATTTATGATTTAAATATCCAATTACTTCATTACATTAGCACAGCATGATATTAGCGTCCACGAATTACTATAGTATAAGTTACAAAAAAGAGTGGAACAGAATTCATTTTGAATTCATCGTCCCACCCTTATAAGAATAACTATAACTGAGTATATTTGATTATTATTACCTTCTCAGCTTAGTTATATCTGCAAATTGTCATTATGAACTTAACACCATAAATATATTTCAAAATTGATTTAAATTAATAACTTACTATTAATCAATTATTCAGTCGTTTCAATTAATCCATATTTACCGTCTTTACGTTTATAAACAATACTTGTACCATCTGTTTCACGATCAGTGAAGATATAGAAATCATGCCCTAATAATTCCATTTGTAATACTGCTTCTTCAGAATCCATTGGTTTTAAGCTAAATTGTTTAGAACGGATAATCTCAATTTCACTATCATTTGTTGGTTCAGCATTAACGTCATCAACAGTTTCTGGCGGTGCTTCTTGTACTTCAGCTACAAATGCTTCTGGTTCTCCATGCGTTTTATGCTTACGATTAACACGTGTTTTATATTTACGTACTTGACGTTCTAATTTGCTAGTAACTAAGTCAATACCTGCATATAAATCATCATGTCTTTCTTCTGCTCTTAATGTAACATTCTTCAATGGAATTGTTACTTCGATTTTAGTTGTAGAATTTTGATACGTTTTTACTTTTACGTGTGCGACTGCATTAGGCACATCGTTAAAATAACGTTCAAGTTTACCAATTTTGTCCTCAATATAGTTGCGGATGGCATCTGTAATAGTGAGGTTATCTCCATGAATTTCAAATCTAATCATAGCTATCTCTCCTTTAACCTCTTATGTTGGTAATTCTTACTATTATAATACCACGTTTAACCTATCTTGAAAACGTAAACACTTTGAATTTTCTGACATTTTTATCGTATAATTTACACCCTGCATGATGAATTGTTAATCCCGTTGTATAAATATCATCAACGAGTAATATTTCTTTATCAGTTAAATCCACATCTTCTTTAATATAAAAAGGGTTCATAGCTTTTGCTCGCTCTACTTTCCCAAGTTTTGACTGTTTGGGACGCAATTCAGTTGCCAATAGGTTCGAATATTGAACCCCCATTTTTTCTAATACTGTTGCGACTGGGTTAAATGTTCTTTGAGTGTCTCGTTCAATTGGAGATGGAATTGGTACAATCAGATCATAAGATGTTTTTGGTAAGTTGAGTTGTGAGGCTATAACCTCAGCTAAATAATAATCTTTCATTAGTTTGTATTGCTGTATCATTTCTTTCATAATACCGGAATATTGGTAGTCACAATAAAGCTGTTCCATTAGTTTAAAATTTTTAGCTAAAAATTGACAATCCAAGCACTCATTTTCTTTGATATCCCGATAATTTAAGCACTTAGGACAACGTTGGTCATTCTTAATTAATTTCACACTATCCCACATTTCTAGACATGATGAACACATACGTTTAGGTACTCGATAAAAGTTAAAAACATCAAGCGGTTCATATATTGGTAATCCACATTGTATACATTTAACCAATTACCCACCCACGTTCTATACCTAATCGATTCATTTTTTTTATTTCTCTTTTAGCTTGTATCATAGCTATACTCACACCTTCATGCATAAATATCACTTTTCCTGTAGGTGCTCCTTGTTTACGACCAACCCGCCCCGCAATTTGAATAAGTGCAGCCTTTTCAAAAGTATGTGCATTGATGACAATGACATCTAATTGTGCCATTGTGAAACCTCTTTCTAAAATTGTTGTCGTAAAAACGATAGCATGTTCACCGTTTCGAAGTGCTTGAACTTTGCTAAATCGTAGTGCATCTTTGCTTGAAACATAGATTAAATCTGAAAAGTGGTAACGATAATGTTGGTACGTCTCTACCATCAATTCAATATTGTTAAAGAATACTAGTGTGTAACGTTTTTCTGTAATTTGATTCATTAAAATTCTTTTCAATTTAAGTTGTATATGCTTAACGTTTAATTTGAAATATGTGAAATTGGGGACTGGTAGTGGATGTTTATGAAAACGCGCAGGTAATGTAATGATTTACTCAGAAGACAAACGATTCAACAGCTCTTTCGGAGGTGTTGCCGTCATAAATATGTGGCTATGTTTTTGTTTTGATGATAACCGAATTGCCTCCATAAGCCGAGGATCCATTGATAAAGGAAAAGCATCAACTTCGTCGATAAATATAACATCAAAGTGAGATTTAAATCTAAACAATTGATGAACGGTTGCAACGATGAAGTGACCATTATATTGTTGTTGGCTACTTTGGTGTAATACATCTATGTCTTCTGAAATGAATGCTTCTTTAATGCGCAAACTAATTTCTACTACAACATCTACTCTTGGGGATACTATGGCTACATTAAACCCAAGTTGGCGCGCTACTCGTATACCTTCATACATCATTTCAGTCTTACCCGCACCAGTAACCGCATATAATAATAATGGGTGAAGCGTTTTAATTGCTTGTACAATTGCCTCTGAAGCATATTGTTGTTGTTCTGATAATTGAAAGAGTAAGTCGTAATGTCCTTCAGAAATAGTATTCTCACTTTGTGTAATCTTAAATTCTGTAATATTGTCCATGCGCCCTAATTGTATACAATACCTACAATAAATTATACGTTCTTCTGAAAAAGGTGTTTCATATTCATACATATAACGTTTATCTGTATTGCCACATTGAAGACATTGATAACCATCATCTGTAGCGATAATACCAGGTGTAACTTGAGTAACTGTCTCATCACTTAACGTCACATCTGGACTTACTAACTTTCCGTAAAATTTTATTACGAATCACTCCTTATAAAATAAAAAAGCCTAAAAGATGTTAAAAAAGTATTGAAACACTATATGCTAAACAATACTTTCTTTAACACTTTTAGACTTTAATTATCAACAATTAATTAATTTCGATTTTTCTTGGGAAATATCCTAAACCTAATCCGCCTGAACCAAGGTGAGATGCAATAACTGGTCCAAATTCTGAATACTGAATATTGATGTTTGGATAAGTTTCTTTTAAATGGTTATAAAAGTCTTTACCTTCATCAATTTTATCACCATTAATTACAAAAACGGTCACTTCATCAATGTCTTTAATAATTTCAAAGATATTCTCTTCTAATGTATTAAATGCACGTTTTTTAGTACGTATCTTTTCAAAAGGATGAATTTTGCCATCTTTTTCGAAACGAAGTACAGGTTTCATTTTTAATAATGTTCCAACCCATGCTTGAGCACCAGTTATACGTCCGCTTTTTTGTAAATTCTTAAGATCATCAACAATTAAGTAAGCGCCAGCTTGTTCTCGGATTTCTTTTAATTCTTCAATAATTACTTCTGGTGTAAATCCTTTGTCAATGAGTTCTTTAGCATAGATTGTATAACTTCCTTCAATCATCGCTGCCAATTTACTATCAAACGTATGAACATTGACACCCTCTACCATTTCTCCAGCTTGTGTAGCTGATTGATAGCTGCCACTTATACCACTTGATAAAGCAATCACAATAATATCAGTGTAACCTTTATCTCTTAACTTCTCATAGTTCTCAATCCATTCCCCAATAGCCGGTTGACTTGTTGTTGGGAATGTTTTAGATGAGGCCATTTTATTATAAAAACGTTCAATTGGTACATTATCATTCTCAGTAAACGTTTCTCCATCATCAAATGCAACACTTAATGGTGCAATAGGTATCTCATATTGGTCCATAAAGTCTTGCGGTAGATACCCAGTTGAATCTGCCATTAATGCGATTTTCATAGTAGTCCTCCTCAATTATACTCAAAGCTATTATAAATTATTTTGATTGAAAAAGAAATTCATAATCAGATATTTATTCATTTAAAATGAAGCGTGTATAATAAAGGTCAAATATCCTTTTTATTTACTGGAGGTGAACAACTTTGAGCAATGATATTATTACGATTAAACAGGAACATTCGATTGAAAATGTCATTAATAAATCTAGATTCATCGCACATATCAAACCTGTTTCATCAGAGGATGAAGCTAAAGCATTCATAAACGAAATTAAGCAACAACATAAAGAGGCTACGCACAATTGTTCAGCATATACAGTTGGTGATCAAATGAATATTCAGAAAGCCAATGATGATGGTGAACCAAGTGGCACAGCGGGTGTCCCTATGCTTGAAATATTAAAAAAATTAGACGTACATAATGTTTGTGTCGTTGTTACTCGATACTTTGGGGGTATTAAACTTGGCGGTGGCGGACTTATACGGGCATATAGTGGTGCTGTTAGAGACGTCATTTATGATATAGGACGTGTAGAACTGCGTGATGCTATTCCTACTACCGTGACTATCAATTATGATTTAACTGGAAAGTTAGAATATGAATTGGCCTCTACAACGTACTTTCTAAGAGATACCACTTATACCGATAAGGTTAGTTATCAAATTGATGTCGTACAAACTGAATATGATGACTTTATTGCATTTTTAAATAAGAACACAGCTGGTAATTTCGAATTGCATGAAGCGGACGTAAAGAAATTACCTTTTGATATACCCACTAATTAATAAAAAACCTTGTTTGTATAACACTACCTAATCATTTAAGTAGTTATTACAAACAAGGCTTTATTTTTTATCATGTTGATCAACACCATTATCACCGTGATGTTGTTCATTCTTTTTTGTTATTAAATTAAGTATCGGACGGTAACTATCATCAATCAAACCTGTAAATTCAACAATCAATTCAATTGTGATAACAATTAAAATGAACATTAGGAGTACACCTAAAGGTTGAGATAAGTATAAAATGATACTTGATAAACTAAATAAAATCGCTATTGAATAAATTAATAATACTGTTTGTCTATGGCTATATCCTAAAGCTAAAAGTTTATGATGCAAATGCGATTTGTCTGCTTGCATAATATGCTGACCATTTCGCATTCTTCGAATCATTGCAAATAACGTATCAATAAATGGTACAGCTAAAATCACAATTGGGAAAAACAATGAAATAAATGTAATGTTCTTAAAACCAAGTAAGGATAGAAAACCAATGATAAATCCTATCAGTAGCGCTCCGCTATCCCCTAAAAAGATCTTAGCCGGGTGAAAGTTGAAACATAGAAATCCTAATAATGATCCTATTAGTACACTACAAATCATGATAATAAATACATTAGCTTGTAAAATCGCAATAAAAGCAATTGTAATTAGACCAATTGCAGATACTCCAGAAGCCAGTCCGTCTAAACCATCAATTAAATTGATAGCATTAGTTATCGCCACAATCCAAATAATGGTAATCGGTATACTTAATATTCCAAAATGAATTGTCGGGCCCATAGGAAACGAAATAAAATCTATTGTAATTCCATAAAATGCTACGATTGAAGCTGCGACAATTTGACCAATCAACTTTAAAATAGGCTTCAAATCATAAATATCATCAATTAGTCCTACTAAATACATAACTATAGCCCCCATAACTAAGGGCTTAACTTCTCTTTCAATCGGATGTCCAAGCCAGATTCCTATTAAGAAAGAAAGTAGTATAACAGTACCACCCAATACTGAAACTGGTTTTGTATGTACTTTTCTAAAATTTGGCCTATCTACTAAATCAAATTTAATAGAGACCTTTATAATCATAGGTGTTAATATTAAACTGATTACCAATGTTACAGCAATAAGTAGTAAAGTATACATCAGTTCACCTTCAATAAATCTCTTTTAATTTTACATATTTGCGAGTTATCTATTCATTCTATTTAAACAATTTTCAAATCATTTTTGTATTGGACTATAGTTGTAAATTACTAACTATTCTTTAAATAGTTCATTAAACTTCAACTATTTTACCCTATTTCTTCAAATTAATCCTTATTTTTTAATTAATTGTAAATTTTTTGTAAAGATAATCAATTTATATCATATCATTTCAGTATTCATTTGAATATAAAAGTTCAAATATTCTATCTATTTTATTTATGTTATCTGATACAACTTAATGACAAATGGTAAGTTTTCACTTACAATAACTAATGGTTAAATTAAAGGAGTCGATTCCAATATGATTGAATCTATCATTTATAATGTTGCAGTTATGGTAGCTGGCATTTATTTATTTCATCGATTACAATATTCCGAAAATAAAATAATGGTCTTTTCAAAAGGCTATGTCACTGTATTAATGACGATTGTTGCACTGCTACTTGCAGCTTATCCAATTCCATTCCATCAAGAGTATTTAGTTCATTTAACATTTGTCCCATTGTTATTTTTAGGACGCTTTACTAATATGGGCTATACGCTTGTATCGGCAGTTATCGTTGCTTTAGTAGAAGTGTTCGCATTTGGAAACTCACTTCTTTATGGTGTAGTACTTATTGTAATAGGTATCATTGTAAGTATGGTTGGACCTTTTTTAAAACAAAATGACATTGTAGCTTTAGTTATTTTAAATTTGATTAGTGTTATTATTTTACTTATTTTATCTATCTTTAGTCCGCTATATGATCTTACAGAAATCGCATTTTTAGTCCCAATTTCATTCGTTTTAACCATCGCTTCTGCAATTACATTTGTCGATATGTGGCACTTCTTCTCATTAGTCACACGCTATGAAAATGAAGATAAGTATGACTATCTTACTGGACTAGGTAATGTAAAAGAATTTGATAGACATTTAAATCATGTATCTCAGATTGCTGAGGATAAAAATGAAAGTCTTGCCTTATTATTAATTGATATAGATGGTTTTAAAGATGTAAATGATACGTATTCACATAAATCTGGAGATGCTGTGCTCAAACAAATGTCACAGTTATTGAAGAATTATGTACCAAAGCAGTTTCAAATTTTTCGTAATGGGGGCGAAGAATTTTCAGTCGTGATTCGTAATTACTCATTGGATCAAAGCGTTAAATTAGCTGAAAATATTCGAACAGGTGTTGAAAAGTCTTCATTCCACTTACCAAATAAGGAAGTCATAAAATTATCTGTCTCTATTGGTGTAGGTTACCTATCGCAAGATGACCATAAATCACAACGAAAAGTCTTCAAAGATGCCGATGATATGGTTCACGTTGCTAAGAATGAAGGTCGTAATCAAGTGATGTTTAATCCAATCATTAAGTTATAGAAACGTAAAAGAAGTCAACATATTGATTAACCAAATTATTAATATATCTGGTTATCTAAATATGTTGACTTTTTTTATGTAATTATACTTAATTTCATGTTAGCAACGGCCTAGATGTAGTATGAATACCTAGCGTACTATTGCAAGTTGCGTGTGCAAGTTGTACACTTCAAATTGTCTATTGAAATAAATTTAATTATCTAATGTTACGGAGGTGCCGTTTATGTCAGATTCAATCACTATTATCGATGAAAATAAAGTGATTGATGTAGTTTTAATAGCTGGTAGAATTCTGCTAGAAGCTGGTGCGGAAACTTATCGTGTTGAAGATACGATGAATCGTATAGCTCATAGTTATGGTTTACATGATACATATAGCTTTGTAACATCAACAGCCATTATCTTTTCACTCAATGATCGAACAAATACACGACTTATTAGAATCCGTGAACGTACTACAGATTTAGAAAAAATCGCACTCACTAATAGTTTATCTAGAAAAATTTCCAGAAATGAATTAACCATTGATGAAGCAAAATCTGAATTTATTCATTTGCGCCGAGCATCATTGCAATATTCATTTTTACTAAACTTTTTTGCTGCTGCAATTGCCTGCGGATTCTTTTTATTCATGTTTGGCGGTGTAGCATCTGATTGCTGGATTGCTGTTATAGCTGGTGGAGCTGCTTTTCTCACTTTTAGTTTAGTACAGCGTTTTATTCAAATTAAATTCTTTTCAGAATTCGTTGCTTCCGCTGTCGTCATCACGATTGCAGCCACATTTACCAAACTTGGTATTGCCACGAATCAAAATATCATTACCATTTCAAGTGTAATGCCGCTTGTACCTGGTATATTAATTTGTAATGCAATTCGAGATTTAATGGCTGGTGAATTATTAGCTGGGATGTCTAGAGGCGTGGAAGCTGCATTAACTTCATTCGCCATCGGTGCTGGTGTAGCCATCGTTTTACTAATTATTTAAGAAAGGCTGTTTATAAATGTTATTTTATTTATTCCATTTTACAATTAGTTTCATTTCTACAGTACTCTTCTCAATTATCTTCAATGCACCGAAGCGACTACTCGCAGCATGTGGTTTTGTAGGTGCTGTAGCATGGACAATTTATCAATTCACTGTAGATATGGATTTAGGAAAAGTAGGTGCCTCATTTCTAGGAAGTTTAATACTCGGGTTACTTAGCCATGTTATGAGTCGTCGTTATAAGCGCCCTGTGATCATTTTTATAGTGCCCGGAATTATTCCACTTGTTCCAGGTGGAACTGCATATGAAGCAACACGTTATCTAGTCTCAAATGATTATACACAAGCAGTGAATACTTTCTTAGAAGTTACACTTATTTCTGGTTCAATCGCATTCGGCATTTTAGTAGCAGAAATCCTCTACTATATTTACACACGTATAAAGCAGTATTATGATAAAATTAAAGGTAAAACATATAGAAAATCTTATAATATGAATAATAGAGTCTAAGGGGATGTCTTGCTATGAAAGCACAGCTTATAGATAGATTATCACGTTACGTAAAAATCGATACACAATCTAATCCGGAATCTTCAACTACACCTTCAACTGAGAAGCAATGGGATTTATTGCGTTTATTACAACAAGAACTTGAAGGTTTTGGCTTAGAAACGAATCTCGACGACAATGGATATTTATTTGCGACGTTAGAAAGCAATGTATCTTTCGACGTCCCTACCGTTGGGTTCCTGGCACATGTTGATACATCACCAGATTTTAATGCCAGCAATGTGAATCCTCAAATTGTAGAACAATATGATGGTAAAACAATTAAATTAGGTGATACTGGTCGAGTATTGAGCCAAGAAACTTTTCCAGAATTAAAAAAACTTATAGGTCATACGCTAATGATTACTGACGGCACATCACTGTTAGGTGCAGATGATAAAGCTGGAGTTGTCGAAATCATGGAAGCAGTAAAATATTTAATAGAGCACCCAGAAATCAAGCATGGTCGAATCCGTATCGCATTCACGCCAGACGAAGAAATTGGACGAGGTCCTCATAAATTCGATGTGGAACGTTTCAATGCAGATTTCGCTTATACAATGGACGGCAGTGAATTTGGAGAATTACAATTTGAAAGTTTTAATGCCGCTGAGGCTAAGATAACTACACATGGTGTGAATGTCCATCCAGGATCTGCTAAAAACATCATGGTCAATGCTATCTCATTAGGCCATCAATTTCATAGTCTACTACCCGCTGGCGAAGTTCCTGAACGTACGGAAGACTATGAGGGATTTTATCATTTGATGAAATTCGAAGGTAATGTTGAAAAAGCAACATTACAATATATCATTCGTGATCATGATAGAGAATCATTCGAATTACGTAAGAAAAAATTATTAGAAATTCGTGACGATATTAATGTCCATTATGAAGATTTCCCAGTAAAAGTAGATATAGAAGATCAATATTATAATATGGCTGAAAAGATTGAACCACATCCATATATTATTGATATTCCTAAAAAAGTGTTCAATGATTTAAATATAGAACCAAACACTGCACCTATTCGTGGTGGAACTGATGGTTCACAATTATCATTTAAAGGCTTACCAACTCCTAATATATTTACAGGTTGCGGTAATTTCCATGGACCTTTTGAATATGCATCTATCGATGTAATGGAGAAGGCAGTGCAAGTCATCATTGGTATTGCTCAAGAAGTCACACATCACCATAAATAAATATAATAAATAAGGCAAACCACAATTACCATGCTTATATAGGTAATTGCAGTTTGCCTTTTGTTAGTTATTCATTTATGCATTATTTAATGTCGTTTTTAATAATCTAAGTGCTTGAACAGTAAAGTGTCGGATTTGTATACCCATTTTAAAGTCTGTGTATCTTTCTGGCATCTCAACGAAAGTATTAAACATTGCTGTAACATGGTACTGATCAAAGACATCAAATTTGTCATCAGTCGCACAAATAGCAATCGCAGGTTTATCATGTTTTTGCGCTAATTCTGCAATTGTTAAAGTTGTTGTTTCAAGTAAGTGATCCTCTTCTTTAACACCTTCACCAAAGATGATTAAATCCGCCTGAGAAACTAAATCATCTAAATGTGTTATTTGGTTAACCAATTCATGACTTGTTAATATTTCAGCATCATACAATCCATTTAATAATGCTGCAATACCACCACCAGCGCCGCCTCTTTCGATAGGACCCATAGCAATTTTCATTTCATTTTTAACAAGCTCACTGAAGTACCAAATTAAATTATCTATTTCTGCAGCTTTTTCTCGTGTCAATTGATGTGTTTCATACGTCTTCATAATTTCACTATGCTTACCATATAATTTACTAGAAAAATCAGACATCAATTGAATATGTGCATCCTTGAAATTTTGAGGTATTGCAGAAAAATCAATTCGACGAATAAATTTAATCACTTGAGCACCTTCACGTGCATCTAGAAGTTCTCCTTCATCATTATAGAATTGAGCACCTAAAGCTTGCATCATCCCAATACCACCATCGAAACTATCGATGCCACCAAGTGAAATAACAATGTTATCGGCTCCATTATTCAGTGCATCTATAATTACTTCTCCTAAACCGTAACTTGAACGTTGTTCAACCGGTTTTTGTCCTTTTATAAATAAATTCCCCTCAATTATAGTTAATCCTTGTTCAGTTTGACCATAAACTGTTTCGACTTCCTTCATATCCGCATCATGCACATTCACTCTATATTTCGTACCTGATTGCCATAAGAACACCGAATCCATTAATTCATGACGCCCATTAAATAATGGCACTTGTACAATATCAGCATCTTCAATTTGACTGGCTACCGCTTCTTCAACGAAACGATTCGCTTGATAACTTGAGATTATACCGTTAAATTCATCCATTGCTACTAATATTTTCATCTGTTAATCACCTCATGCCATTTTCTTTATTTATATATTGATTTAGATGTTATACATTCGACTTCACTTTCACATTATACATGGGTTGTCTCTACTTTTCATAATAATAGCTGTTGCAAATAGATAAATAAAAACAGGAGTGACACGGAATTCATCTAGAATTCATTGCCCACTCCTGCATGGATGACTAGAGCTGAGAAGCCATTGTGTGGCCAGTCTCTCAGATTTGTCAGCTACTGCGCTTTATAATGCAGTCTAAACTATTTTTTTAACCTAATCGCGTTTACTATTTTTAATTGTTGATAGTTGTTATTCTTCAGCTTGAGCTAATGAAGATACATTAATATCACTGTGACTAGCATTCCAAGTTGCTTCTCCATCAATAAAATAGAATGCTTGTGGCGATTCATGTTTCACATTTGTCTTTTCAGCGATATAGTCAGAAAGTTTTCTTTCTTCTTGAACGACTAAGTAATAGCCATCCATATCTCTTTCATATAAAAATTTATTAAATTGATCGTATGCATCTGCTGAGATTGGACAAGTATCACTATGTTTTAATACAAATACATATTTATTATCTTTAAGTACTTGCTCAAACTGGTCAATCGAACTCAGCTTTATAGCCATTCTATTCACCTCTAAAATTATTTATGCCCATGTTGCTCTTTATAATCATTATAAACTACTCAATGGGTTCAATTATACACATTTCAAAGTCCATTGTTAACCAAAAATTTTAATTTTATCAACTATGTCTATCTATTGCTTTTTTAACTTTTTCAAATCTTCGTAAAAATCATTATTATCCTTACTTAATTCTTTACCCGTTTTCGGTAACTTTTCTACATCAATTTTAGAAAGTTTTTTCTCTATTTCAATTGTAGTTTCTCGCGTATCATAGTAATTCAATAAATTATAATACATTTCAATCGCATTTTTGCGAGCACTGTTGACTTTTGGGTCAGTAATATTGGTTTGGTTTAATTCTGAAATTTGCTTCTCAATTAACGGTTTAATATGTTCGTCAATTGCTTTCTTAGAATTACTATCATCACTTTCTAAGTATTTTTGTGCAGCTTCTTTAAGATTTTGATTGTTACTTTCAATTTTAGATGTTAACTGATTGGCATCTTCTTGATTATTTGCCTTTTTAATTTGCGTTTCTACTTGTGAGCGATTACTTTCAAATAACTTTGTATAATCCAAGATATCTTCATTCGCCTTAATTGACTTATTACATAAATCTACAAAGGTTTTAATATCATATATAGATTGTTTTTCCTGTTTTACATTTTCTAAGTACTTGTTCTTTAAGTCTTTAACATCTTGATGTTCAGCTGGTAATTGTTTAGCTGACTTTTCATATTTTTTAAATTGAGGAATTAAGTGTTTGTTAATATCTTTCTTTAGTGCTTCAAACTCTCTTTTATTCTTATCAGTGGTGTCCGTCTTGCTCAATTGATCCAATTGTTTCAAGTGAATCTTGTCCATTAAAGTTTTAAGATCTTCCTTCTCATCTTCAACCTTATTAAGTTGTGTTTGAAAATCCTTTAAGTCCGCGCTACTTTGATTGCCACATGATGAGAGCAATATGCCACATATCAACATTATAGAAAGTATTGCTAATTTCTTCATAAATGCACTCCTATCAACACGTATTATACCTAAAGCTATTTATATTGAAAATGATTTGTGTTATAGTATTTCAGAATTTGTCAAAACTTATAATTTAAAGGAGATACGAATGTACTCAACCGTTCAGCCTTTTATTCATGGCGACACTCAATCTGAATATGACACATTATATCAAACAACTAAAACATCATTATTCAACTTGCTAGATTCTCCTGTAAAGTTCGCGCAACATATTGGAGGCACAAGTCATTTTAATTATGCAACTGAACCCATTTTAGATGTTTTAATTGGTGTAAATAATTTACATGATATCACAGCTCTAGATGAGAAACGATTAAATTATTTAGGCTTTTATCGTCTCCATCACCCTTATAAAAAGAAAGTTATGATGGCTAAGTTCAATAATATGATTGATTTGAGACAAACCATTCGCCTACACATCATTCAAATGGACACAACCTTATTCAAACAGTATATTGAAGTAGACAAAGCACTTGCAACACAATCAGATATAGCACGTCACTTTTCAGAAAAAAAGGTTTCTATTATCCAACATACTAATTATATAAGACCATACGAAAATCAAAAACAGAAATACTTTGAAGATATATTTCAAAAGTTGTAAAACTTTGAATTCTGTTGTCGTTTTCGCAAATCATCTATAAAATTGCTATAATAAAAATTAGATTATAGAAGAGAAGAAAGGATGTACTTATGTTAAAGCAAGAAGACATCTTACAAGATTTAAAATCCTTAATACCTGAAGATATTATTAAAGTAAATGAACCTTTAAAACGATATACATACACCGAGACAGGTGGAAATGCAGACTTTTATTTATCTCCCACTAAAAATGAGGATGTACAAGCTATTGTAAGATACGCTAAAGAAAAAGATATCCCGGTCACATACCTCGGAAATGGGTCAAACATTATTATTCGTGAAGGCGGCATTCGTGGTATTGTTATTAGCTTATTATCATTAAATCATATTAATGTTTCTGATGATGCTATTATTGCTGGAAGCGGTTCTGCAATTATAGATGTTTCACGTGCTGCTAGAGACCATGTGTTAACAGGTTTAGAATTTGCTTGTGGCATTCCAGGTTCTGTCGGAGGAGCTGTTTACATGAATGCTGGCGCATATGGTGGTGAAATCAAAGATTGTATCGACTACGCGCTTTGTGTTAATGAAGAAGGTGATTTA
This sequence comes from Staphylococcus haemolyticus, assembly GCF_006094395.1. NCBI lineage: Bacteria > Bacillati > Bacillota > Bacilli > Caryophanales > Staphylococcaceae > Staphylococcus > Staphylococcus haemolyticus. The sequence goes on from NZ_CP035291.1 coordinate 2,065,126, forward strand.
ATTCAATTTACTAATAAAGAATTAGAATTAGATTACAGAAATAGTATTGTACAAAAGCAACATTTAGTTGTACTTGAAGCTGCATTCACACTTGAACCAGGAAAATTAGACGAAATTCAAGCGAAGATGGATGACTTAACTGAACGTCGTGAGTCTAAACAACCACTAGAATATCCATCATGTGGTAGTGTGTTCCAAAGACCACCCGGTCATTTTGCAGGAAAATTAATACAAGATTCTGATTTACAGGGTTATCGCGTTGGTGGCGTAGAAGTTTCTAAAAAACATGCAGGATTCATGGTTAATGTAGATAATGGAACAGCTACTGATTATGAAGATTTAATTCATCACGTACAAAAAGTAGTGAAAGAAAAATTCGATGTCGAACTTCATCGTGAAGTTCGTATTATTGGAGAGCATCCTAAAGAATAGCAACTATATATGTTGATGGGAGACGATGAATGATGCCAAAGGTTTATGGCTCACTTGTAGACAATGAAACACGATGCACACATTACCATACTTTTTTAGATGTTATAGCAATAAAATTCAAATGCTGCAATAAATATTATCCGTGTTATCAATGTCACGAAGAACACGAAACACACCCTATCAAAAGATGGTCAGAACAAGAATTTGATGAAAAGGCAATTATGTGTGGTGTATGTAAACATGAAATGTCTATTCAAGATTATATGATGACAGAGCTATGTCCTAAATGCCAAGCACATTTTAATAGTCGTTGTAAATTCCACTATCATTTATATTTTGAATTATAATAAAGGCTTAGTAACGATTGAAAGATTGTTACTAAGCCTTTATACTTTACGTTTTTATTATTTTAATTTTTTCAAGATTTGATTTAATTCATCAATTTGTTTGATTGTTGTTGAAGTTGAACCAGCGCTAAAGTACCATAGTTTAGGATCTAATTCGTATACATTACCATTTTTAACTGCATTTACATCTTTAATTACATCATTAGATAACGTTTGTTTTGCACTTGATTTGCCACTTACAACTTGTCCTCTATCCATTGCTAAGATAATATCAGGATTTTTACTTGTAATATACTCATTATTAATATTTTGGCCATGTGGACTTGCTTTGACATGCTCATCTGTAGGTTTAAATCCTAATGTATCGTAGATTAAATCTCCAAATCTACCTCCTGGTCCAAATGTAGATAATTCGCCTTCGTTAACTAAAAGATACATTGTTTTCTTATCTAATTTTTCAACTTTCGCTTTTGTATCCGCTATTTTTTTATCCAACTCTTCAATTAATGATTTAGCTTTATCTTCTTTACCATAAATTTTTCCTAATTTAGTTGTTACAGATTTCATATCATTTATATAGTTTTTCTCACTGGCACCAACATAAACGATTTTAGCGTCTGGTGCAGCTTTTTTAAGTTCATCTATATTCTTCACTGTTGCTGTTCTTCCAGAAATATAAATGACCTCTGGTTTAGCTTTAGCTATTTTATCAAAATTAATTTGGATTAAATTACCAGTATTGATGTATTTATCATCTTTGAATTCTGAAAGAAATTCAGGTAACGCAGCATTTTTTTCACCTTTAGGTAATCCAATAATGCGGTCTTGAACGCCAAACACTTTTAATACATCGACGGCACCATAATCAAAGACAATTGCACGTTTTGGATTCTTGGGCACATCAACAGTTTCTTTAATTTTTTTGGCATCACTTTTATCTTTTTTCTCGCCTCTTGTCTTATAATTATTTTCAATTTGAACGATGTCTTTATTGTCAATCTTCTTCGAAGTATCATTGTTACTGTCAGAGCTTTTACCACACGCTGTTAAGACTAAAGCAAGACTTAATATTAAAAACAAAATTATTTTCTTCATCGTTGCAACATCCTCTTGTTGTATTATTAAGTGATAACGATTATCAATATCACTTAAAATTATATTACTTTCTTATAAAATAATTTTCAACACTAATTTCCTCCAAAAAAATATCGCCCTATTCAGGGCGATATTGAAAACTTATACTATCAATTTATTTATCGACTACTTCTTCTAATTCATCAATTTGTTTCATAGTTGTTGTAGTTGAACCAGAAGCAAAGTACCATAATTTAGGATCTAATTGATATACTTTATCATTTTTAACTGCTTTAACGTCTTTAATAACATTATTACTTAACACTTTTTTAGCAGTTGATTCTCCGCCTACAACTTCACCACGGTCCATTGCTAAAATAACATCTGGATTATGCTTGCTAATATATTCATTATTTACGTTTTGGCCATGTGGACTATTGCTAACATTTTCATCTGCTGGTTTAAAGCCTAATATATCAAATACTAAGCCACCAAAACGACCTTTAGGACCAAATGTTGATAATTCACCTTCATTTACTAATAAATACATTACAGTTTTATTGAACTTCTTAGTTTCATCTTTCATTTCAGATATTTTTTCATCTAAGTCTTCATTAATGTCTTTGGCTTTATCTTCTTTGTCGTAAATTTTACCTAAGTTTTCAGTGTTTTTCTTCATGTCTTTAACTAAGTTTTTCTCATCCGCACCTACGTAAACGATTTTAGCGTCTGGTGCAGCTTTTTTGAATTCATCTAAATTCTTCTGATTTGCTGTTCTACCTGAGATAAATATAACTTCTGGTTTAGCAGCAGCTACTTTGTCGAAATTAACTTCTTTAAGATTTCCAGTGTTAACATATTTATCATCTTTGAATTCTTTTAAGAAATCAGGTAATGATTCGTTGTTTTCACCTTTTGGTAAACCTTTAACTTTATCAGCCACACCTAATTCTTTAAGTACATCTAAAGCACCATAATCTAAGACTACTGCATTTTTAGGGTTTTTAGGAACTTCAACAGTATTGCTTACTTTCTTAGCGTCACTACCATCTCGTTCTTTACCTGAAGCTTCGAAATTATTTTTAATTTTCACAGTTTCTTTTGAATCTTTGCTGTCACTCTTAGAACCTGAATCATTACTACTTGATCCATTACTACAAGCTGATAATACTAATACTAAAGATAATACTAAAAATAAGACTGTTTTTTTCATATGTACGACTCCTCTAAAAATATTTAACCTTTATGCTGCGCATCAATTGGACTTCTCTCTTGTCTACGTCTTTGAATAGCATCACCCCTTTGAAATATAAGGTTAAATTATTTAATTATAAAAGTGAGTCAAAAGTGTCTTCATCGTAATACAAACAAATTCGTTGTCCTCTAATTTCTTCGATATGAACATCCATCTCGTATAATTGTTTTAAAATCTCAGCTTGTATAACGTTATCTTTTGTATCTGCTTTGACAATTTCACCATTTTTCAGTGCAATGATGTCGTCTGAATAGCATGAAGCAAAATTTATATCGTGTAGAACAATGACAATCGTTTTATTTAAGTCTTTGCAGAGGCGGCGTAACGTCTGCATGATCTGTACAGAATGTTTCATATCTAGGTTGTTTAACGGTTCATCTAATAATATATAATCTGTATCTTGAGCAATTGTCATTGCAATATAAGCACGTTGTCTTTGACCACCAGATAACGTTTTTATATTTCGATGACGAATGCTCTGGAGTTGCAATAAGTCTAAGGCATATTCAACTTGTTCATAATCTTCTTTCTTCATACGACCTTTTGAATATGGAAATCGACCAAAATTAACTAATTGCTCAACTGTTATATTCATTTCTGTATGATTCGTTTGCTTTAAAATACTTAATTTTTTAGCTAAATCATCATTTTTATAATCTACGACAGCTTTACCTTCAATCTTAATTGTTCCCTTTTCATACTCAAACAGACGACTAACAGCAGACAGTAAAGTACTTTTACCCGCGCCATTAGGTCCTATAAGCGATGTTAATCTACCTTTTTGAATGTCGACGTTAATATTTTTTAAAATTGGCTTATTCTGTATAGCTTTGTCTAAATTTTTAATTTCAATCAATTTGCACTTCTCCTTTTGACAAGTAAGTAAATGAAGTAACTTCCACCGATTAAATCAATGATTAAGCTAAACTCTGTTGTAGCTTCAAATAAGTTCTCAACGACCCATTGCGCCATAAATAAACTAATCCAACTAATTAATATCGTCGCTGGCAATATATATTTATGTTCATATGTCTTCATTAATTCATGGGCTAAATTTACAGTTAACAATCCTAAAAATGTAACAGGACCAACTAAAGCAGTGGAAATAGAAACTAATAGTGCCACTAATATGAGTAGCAAGCGCGTCATTGACTCGTAAGAAACACCTAAATTGATTGCTTGTGCTCTTCCAAGTAGTAGTACATCTAAATATGGACGCATTATCACGGTAATAATAATTAAGACAAGCAATAAACATGTAGATACTAATACCAACCGTGAGTTTGATGCTTCAAAACTCGCAAACATGGCACTTTGAACCGCTAAGAATGACTCAGGATCCATGATTAACTGAATAAAGCTAGTAATGCTTCGGAAGAATGTTCCTAAGATGACTCCTACAAGTAAAATGAAATATACTGAGAAATGTCCTAATTTAAACATGCCTTCAAAAAGCAATAATGAAAATAAGACCATCGCAATTAACGTCACAAAAAAGTTTAAATACACATTTGTAATCACTGCAGCTTGTGTACCAACTAAAAAAACTGGCAACACTTTTACAAATAGATAAACAGAGTCGAGACCCATGATTGATGGTGTTAATAATCGATTCGTCGTAATCGCTTGAAATATAACAACTGATGCCCCTATAGCACCACCAACAATGAGTATGAGTATTAATTTTCTTAATCGACTCTGAAATTGATATTGAAAAATTTCAAAGTCTAAACCTACTAATAAGTAAAATGCTGCCATGCAAATTGTCGCAATAATTAATATGATGATTTTCTTGTTAGAACTAATTTGCATAATGCTTTCTACCTTTCATTAGTAAGATTAGGAATATCACTGTCCCAAATACACCTATCGTTAATCCTATATTAATCTCATAAGGATAAACGATTAATCTACCGATGATATCAGCGAATAATACAAATATTGACCCTAACATCAACGTATGTGGAAGTGCATTTTTCAAATGGTCGCCTCTATACATTGAAATAATATTAGGTACAATGAGACCTAAAAATGGCAAAGTACCTACAGTAACAACAACTAAAGCCGTCAATGCTGCTGTAATAAATAATGCAATGTTTATAATTTTTTCATAACTTACTCCCAAATTATGACTAAAGTCTTTCCCCATACCAGCAATCGTAAAATGATTCGCAAAAATAAAAGCGATAATGAGTAATGGAACTACAAGATAAAGCACTTCATAACGTCCGCTTGTGATAATTGCAAAGTTACCATTCATCCAGTTGCCAATACTTTGCAATGCATTGGTTCTTAACGCAATAAAAGTAGTAAAGCTAGATACAATACCACCGATCATAATTCCTAATAATGGTACGAAGATAACTTCTTTAACACGAATCAAATTAATTAACTTCACAAATAAATATGTCCCTGCTAAACTCAATCCTACTGAAAATAGCAACTTGATTAGGATGTGACCTTTCGGAAAAAAGATAAGCGAAATCAAAATACCTAACTTGGCCCACTCCATTGTTCCTGCCGTAGTCGGACTTACAAATTTATTTTGCATCATCTGTTGCATAATTAATCCTGCTAACGCGAGTGAACTACCTGAAAGTAGGATACTAACCGTCCGTGGAATACGACTTGAGAACAAAATATTTTGTTGCTCTTCACTTAAGTGGAAAATATCTGAAAGAGAGAGCTGACTCACTCCAACAAATAAGGAGACTATAGTTAAACAAACTAATAAAATAAGTAAAACATAACCCTTAAATAAAAACTTCACTAATAATTCTCCTCATCTTGCTATACGTATTGAAATGATAATCGTTACCAACGATAATGATTATCATTGTCGTCAATATTAATATTAAAGATTACAGACGTGGATTTCAATAGTATTTTTATACATAAGTAAATATTTATTTTTGTCCAAATACGATGTACTCTTTTTAATACAAAAATAAGCCACTAAAATCGTAGTTGTTATCAACAACACTGAATCTAGTGGCTTATTAATGTTAATCTTTAATAATTAATTATCAAAAATGAAATCTTCGTCTTGTAAGGCTTCTACATTTAATGCCAATGTGTATCCGTCACCTTTAACTGAGAAGAAATCATGGTTTTTAGTTGTAGTATCTAATGCATTTTCAATGATAGGATTAAATTCTTTTTCTTCAAAGTATGGTTCAAAGCCTAAGTTAGATAATGCTTTGTTTCCATTGTATTGTACATAGTTCAATACATCTTCACTTAAGCCGATATCATCGTATAACATATGTGTATAAGATACTTCATTAGCGTATAAATCTTCTAATAATTTATACATCTCTTTATCTGCTTTTTGTTTTTCATTTTCAGATAGTTCGTTACGTAAACTTTGAGCATCTAATCCTGTAAACACACCATGGATCGATTCGTCTAGTAAAATCTTTCTAATGATTTCACCAGAAGTAGTCATTTTACCTTGTCCAGCTAAATATAAAGGATAATAGAAACCAGAGTAGAATAAGAAGGTTTCTAAAAATACACTTGATACCCTTGCAATATATTGATCATATATAGAGGCTTCTTTGCCCCACAATTTGTGATAGTTTTCAATAATTTTATCAGATTTATATTTTAAATGAGGCTCTTCTATTACCCAAGTATCTAGTAAATAGTTTGTTTCACTAGATGGAAGTAAAGTTGTAAATATATGTGAATAACTTTTCGCATGAATTTGTTCCATCATTGCCATAAATGAATACACTGCTTTTTTACGTAAGTCTGTTGTGTGTAACATAATCAACGGCATACCATCATCTGCTTGATGTGTATCCAACCCTGTTAATCCTGCTAACGCACGTTTGAATGTATTCTTCTCGTCTTCAGTTAGTGTCTTCCAACTTGCAATATCTTTTGATACTTTAAATTCTGTTTCTACCCACATTTGAGAAATATTTTGACGCCAAAACATATTCGTCATATCTTCTTGGGTATTCCAATTGACGGCCTTCATTTATAAATCCTCCTTAATTACTAAAAAGCAAATCTCATTCGTTTGGAGGATAAGTTGAGAGTCATTTTTAAGTTTTGACTCTACAACCTTCCTCCTTTTTAAAATTTGTTATCTTAAGTTTCTTAAATTAGATAGCACAGCTTGTACATTCTTCTACACTCAATAATTTATTACGAGTATAATATAGCGATTTAAGCCCTTTATGGTGAGCATAAACATATAATCTTGATAATTCACGTGTTGAAATTTCAGAATTCACATATAAAATTGTTGAAATACCTTGGTCCACGTGTGTTTGAATCGTAGCGATTAAATCTATTAATTTCATTTGGTCAGTATTGAATGCTGATTTATAATACCACATTGTTTCAGGAGACAAGAATGGCATTGGATAAAATGTTTCAGCATTACCATAAGTACGACGTTCAATTTGATCAACAATTGGCATAACTGAACTTGTTGCATTTTGTACATATGAAATACTTTGTGTAGGTGCAATTGCAAGTCTATATGCATGATATAAACCATGTTGTTGAACTTGTTCTTGTAATGCTTTCCAATCTTTAGCAGTTGGAATATCAATATGATCAAATAGTCGTTTCACTTTCTCAAATTTAGGTTCAAATTCTTGAGAAGTATAAAACTCAAAGTATTTACCACTAGCATAATCTGATTGTTCAAAGTCTTGGTATACTTCCCCACGTTCTTTCGCAATTTCCATTGAACGTTCTATTGAATAATAGTTCATCATCATGAAGAAAGTATTTGCAAAGTCTTTAGCTTCCTCTGATTCATATCCTATTTTATTTTTAGCTAAATAGCCGTGTAAGTTCATTACGCCAAGACCGACAGAGTGTAACTCACTGTTAGCTTTTCTCACGCCTGGTGCATTTTGAATATTTGCTTCATCACTAACTACTGTTAATGCATCCATACCTGTGTGAACAGAATCTTTAATTTTACCTGTTTCCATCACATTTACAATGTTTAATGAACCTAAATTACATGATATGTCGCGTTTAATTTCGTCTTCAATACCATAATCATTAATCACTGATGTCTCTTGTAATTGGAAGATTTCTGTACATAAATTACTCATTTTAATTTGACCAATATTTGAATTGGCATGAACTTTGTTAGCATTATCTTTAAACATTAAGTATGGGTAACCTGATTGTAATTGTGTTTGCGCAATCATATTCAACATTTCTCTTGCGTCTTTTTTCTTCTTAACGATATTTGGGTTTGCAACCATGTCGTCATAGTACTTTTCTAAATCAATATCATCTAATGTTACACCATATTCTTGTTTAACCGTATGTGGTGCAAACATATAGAAATCTTTGCCTTCTTTTGCTAAATCAAAGAATTTAGATGGCACTATAAGACCAGTAGAAATTGTTGATAAACGTAAGTCTTCATCAGCATTTACCTTTTTAGTGTCTAAGAACTCTTCTACATCATAATGGAAGATATTCAAATATACTGCACCTGCACCTGGACGTTGGCCTAGTTGATCAGCATAGCTAAATCCGCCTTCTAATGCTTTGGCAACTGGTAGCACACCTTTGGCTACACCTTTAATACCTTTGATAGCTTCACCACGAGCACGTAATTTAGAAAGATTTATTGCTACACCACCACCAATTTTACTTAATTGCTTGGCAGTAGAATCAATGAAATTGATAGAGTTCAAACTATCATCTACCTCTAGTAAGAAACATGATACTAATTCACCACGACGTGCGCGACCAGCATTCAAGAAAGTTGGTGTTGCAGGTTGATAACGTTGTTCGACCATTGCTAAGATAAATTGTTTCGCTTGCTGCTTATTACCATCCGCTAAATATAGTGCAACGATTGCGACATGTTGATTATAATCCTCTAGATATTGTGATTTATCATTAGTTTTTAGCGCATAATCTTTATAAAACTTACTAGCAGACATATAGCTTGCAAATTCAAAGTTGATAGATTTGGCGAATTCAGTGATTTCAACTAAATCTTCTTCGCTATATTTGTCAAAGACATTAAAATAAAAATTATTATCTACTAGATAGTGTAAACGTTCAATCTCACTGTCAAAATAAATTGTTTTGTCATGGATTTCTTCTAGATAAACCGCTAATGCTTCTTGATCTTTCTCCAAGTTAAAGAAACCATTGTCTTTACGTTTCGTAACTTCATTATTTAGTTCAATATGATTGTACTTTTTCTCGTTCATAATTTTCATTGAAATGCCCCACCTTATTTTTAAATTCAATAACATCTTTATTAGAACCTTGTACTTCAAATTTCATTAATAAAGGTACATGATATTCTTCGGAAATTGTTCTACCCGCTTTCGCAAAGTTTTGTCCCCAGTTACGGTTACCACTTGCTGCAACAGCGCGTAAATTATGATGATTAATTTCTAAAAACGATTGTACTTCTTTAGGCACTTCACCAAATCCAATTGTTCCCGTAACTAAAATATAAGGTTCTTCAAATGGATCTGTACAATTATCCTTAGTAATTTCCATTACATCTGAAATTTCACTTCGTTTAATAAATCTTCTTACATTACCTGAAAAAGAAAAATAAACTACTTTCATTGGAACGCCTTCTTTCGTCAGTCCATAATATTAATTAAAAAGAAGTTCTCTTAATAGATAAGAAAACTTGCTAGACAATAAATGCGACATATTTTAGACATTTAATTGGATGTCAACTAGCTGATGATTAATATACTAAAAGAAGTGACTTTCATTTCTAGCCACTACATGTAGTGTTCAGACTAAAATTTCGAGACTATTTCATCTATATGCTCGTTCGTATTAATAGTATTAAATTAGGAATTTCAACTTAAAATCAGTGTGAAATTGCCTTTAAAATGAATAATTTGTATAACACAAACTTTTTATACAACCACAACATGTTGTGGTTCGTTTCAAAATTTAATACTATATTCTGTGTTTCATTATACAGAATTGCTCTCTCAATTAAAAGTAACTATTTCGTGACAAAAGTTCGGAAAAACGTCTGAATGTGCATCAGACCAAACTTAAATTGGCGCAAATAATTATTTTCGAATATTTGATGTGTTTTAGTTGCATTTTTAGCAGCTAAATAAACCATTGAATTGTCGGCATTCTTGAAGACCAATCATTTAAATTATCAATATATTTTGCGCAATTATTCAAATGTTAATTATAATTTGCTTCAAAAACACGAATATAACATTTGTAAAAAAATAGCATTTAACGTGTTTTTAATATAAACAGAACATTTGTTCGCATTAAAATAATAATACATCTTGGTATTATTTTCAAGTATTTATGCATTAGCATTTGAATTATGCTACTATATATACGGTAATTTTTTATAAATGAGGCGATTAACCTTGAATCCAAAAGTTAAAGGTATTATTGCAATTTTAATTTCAGCTGTCGGTTTTAGTTTTATGTCAGTCTTTTTTAGACTCGCCGGAGATCTACCTGTATTTCAAAAATCCCTAGCTCGAAATTTTGTTGCAATGTTCATACCATTATTCTTCATATTTAAATATAAGCAACCTATGTTTGGGAAATTAAGTAGCCAACCTCTTTTAATTTCCCGATCTACACTAGGCCTTATAGGTGTCCTATTAAATATATACGCTATAGATCATATGGTGTTAAGCGATGCGGATACACTGATGAAACTCAACCCTTTTTGGACGATTTTACTCAGTTTAATTTTTCTTAATGAGAAAGTTCGAAAATATCAAATCATTGCTATGATTGTAGCAATCTTAGGTATGTTATTTATCGTTAAACCAGAGTTTTCTTCAACAATGATTACTTCTTTAGCTGGATTATTTTCTGGTATTTTTGCTGCCTCTGCATACACATGTGTTCGTGCATTAAGTACCAGAGAAGCACCATATACTATTGTTTTTTATTTTTCATTATTTTCAGTTGTCGTTTTAATACCGTTTTCAATCGCAACTTATGAGCCAATGACGACAATACAAATGGTTTATCTTTTAGGGGCAGGTCTTTCTGCTGCAGTTGGCCAAATTGGTATAACACTAGCCTATAGTTTTGCACCTGCAAAAGATATTTCTATCTTTACGTATGCTTCAATCATTTTCACGGCTATATTCGGATTTATTTTATTCGGTGAAACACCTGATTTCTATGCCCTTATCGGTTATGTCATTATTATTGGTGCAAGCTATTATATGTTCGAAAAGGCACGACGACAAACCGATATAACTAAACAACAATCTAACACTAAGGAGTGATTCAATTGACTCAAGGACGTCAAAAAGAAGAACTACAAGATATTACTTTATTAGGTAATCAAAATAATAAATATGAATTTGACTATACACCGGAAGTTTTGGAAACATTTGATAATAAACATCAAGGACGCGATTACTTCGTAAAATTCAATTGTCCTGAATTTACATCTCTTTGCCCAATTACAGGTCAACCAGATTTCGCAACGATTTATATTTCGTACATTCCAAATATTAAAATGGTAGAATCTAAGTCATTGAAATTGTACTTATTTAGCTTTAGAAATCATGGCGATTTTCATGAGGATTGTATGAATATCATTATGAATGACTTAATTGACTTAATGGACCCACATTATATTGAAGTTTGGGGCAAATTCACTCCACGAGGTGGTATTTCAATAGATCCATACACTAATTATGGACGTCCAAATTCTAAATATGAGAAGATGGCTGAACACCGATTAATGAATCATGATTTATATCCAGAAAAAATAGATAACAGATAAAAGATTAACTTAACCACTAAATCGTCAAACAATTTAGTGGATTTTTTCATTATTTGTGATATTTTATTCAAATTTACTATTGCCTATTAGTGAATTAAAGCGTATTTTATTATTATCATTTAAAATTCCAAAAGAGTAAGATGATCTAAATAAAGCAACTTATTCTCATTCAATTTTAAATCATCAACTCATTGACTGAAATTTCTAAAAATTTCTATTTTTAAGAAATTAATCAATTTTACTTATCATATTTATGATTTTAAATTTCAGTCTTTAAAGAAAGAAAGGATTGGGATACATATGGCAACAAACAATTCCCATGAACAAGCTGTTCAAACAATACCTCAGCGAGGGTTCTTCGGACACCCTAGTGGTTTAGGAGTACTATTCTTTGTAGAATTTTGGGAAAGATTTAGCTATTACGGCATGCGTGCCATGCTTATTTTCTACATGTATGATCAAATTAAAAATGGTGGTTTAGGAATTGATCAAACGACTGCAATGTCTATCATGTCAGTTTATGGCGCATTAATTTACATGTCTTCAATTCCTGGTGCATGGGTCGCAGATAGACTATTCGGTACTAGAGGGGCAACCTTGATTGGTGCAGTACTCATTATCATCGGACATGTTTGTCTAAGTTTACCATTCGCAATGTTCGGTTTATTCGCATCAATGTTCTTTATTATCATAGGTTCAGGCTTAATGAAACCAAATATTTCAAACATCGTTGGACGATTATATCCTGAGAATGATACTCGTATGGATGCCGGTTTCGTTATATTCTATATGTCAGTTAACCTAGGTGCGCTTATCTCACCTATCATTCTGCAACATTTCCTAGACGTGAAAAACTATCACGGTGGTTTCTTAATTGCAGCGATTGGTATGGCATTAGGTTTAGTATGGTATATGATTTTCAATAAAAAGAATTTAGGTTCTGTTGGTATGAATCCAACCAACCCACTATCTTCTGAAGAAAAGAAAAAATATGGATTAATCGTAGGTATCATTGTAGCAGTCATTGCGATTGTACTATTAGTTACATATTTCACAAACACTTTATCATTCAATCTTATTAGTAATACGGTTCTAGTACTTGGTATAGCTTTACCAATCATTTACTTCACTACTATGATTCGCAGTAAAGATGTTACAGATGTAGAACGTTCTCGTGTTAAAGCATTCATTCCTTTATTTATTTTAGGAATGTTATTCTGGGCAATACAAGAACAAGGATCAAACGTATTAAACATTTATGGTTTAGAACGTTCTGATATGAAAATGAATTTATTCGGTTGGACAACAGATTTCGGTGAAGCATGGTTCCAATCAATTAACCCATTATTTATTCTTTTATTCGCACCAATCGTATCTGCGATTTGGTTGAAAATGGGTAAAAAACAACCAAGCCTTCCAGTAAAATTTGGATTAGGTACGCTATTAGCTGGTGCTTCATACATTTTAATGGGACTTATCGGTATGAGTTATGGTGATACGCACTTCTCAGTAAACTGGGTTATCCTATCATACGTTGTATGTGTGGTTGGTGAATTATGTTTATCACCTACTGGTAACAGTGCGGCTGTTAAATTAGCCCCTAAAGCATTTAATGCTCAAATGATGAGTGTTTGGTTATTAACAAACGCATCTGCACAAGCACTTAATGGTACATTAGTTAAATTAATCAATCCTTTAGGGCAAACGAATTATTTCATCTTCTTAGGAAGCGTTGCTATTGTAATTACAGTAATCATCTTAGCTTTCACTCCTAAAATTTCAAAAGCAATGAAAGGTATTCATTAATCACCTTTGTATTGTTAAAAGATGACATTTAAACAAGATAATAAGTTATCATAAGCCCCTTCATAGTATTTTATAAGCTATGAAGGGTTTTTTTATAATTCTTATCTTTATTGAGACATTGACAAGAGCCTGAGCCTGGGACATAATTCAATGTCTCAGGCTACAAATATATATTGGCAGTAGTTGACTGAATTAAAAATGCACTTGTAACTAGCTTTTTTTAATTCTAGTCAACCTTGCCGGGGCGATGGGACCCTAGCAAAGAGAAGTTCACAAAGAAATTCTACAAGCTAAGCAAGCTGGGGATACAACGAAATAAATTTTGAGAAAATATTATTTCTGCCTCGCTCCCTCTATCTTGTATTTTCTTTGTATATCAACTAAAAAAATGTAATGATAAATACTTAAGCACTTGTTTTACTCAAATTATAATTAAGCAAATAACATTTCGGGTAAATAAATGTTAAATCAGAGTAAATAAATGAAAGTAGGCATACGTATGGGTCAAAAATTTAATCATGGTGTTCTTTTTTACCATGAACATAGTGGTCTCAAAGATATATATGAAGGTTTAGGAGAAGTAACTAAATCACTTACTACTATGTGCAAACACCTATCAATTCAACTAAGTGAAAATGAAGGCGACATTATTAAGTATTCTGAAAGAATTAAAAATCAAGAATATAGTAGTGATGTTGATATCGTTTTTATTCTAGGTGGCGATGGTACAGTTAATGAATTAGTTAATGGTGTTTTGGCAAATGACCTAAATGTACCTATTGGAATTATTCCTGGAGGTACATTTAATGATTTCACTAAAACATTAAACTTGAACCCTAACTTTAGTAAAGCTAGTGAACAACTTAAAACGTCTCACTTGGAATCATATGATGTTATGAAAGTGAATGGCACTTATGTGCTTAACTTTGTGGGATTAGGACTTATAGTTCAAAACGCGGAAAACGTGCAAGAAGGTCGTAAAGATATCTTCGGTAAATTAAGCTATGTTGGTTCAACTGTTAAAACATTAATGAATCCAGAAGATTTTGATTATACATTAACTGTAGATGATAAAGAACTTAATGGTAATACCTCTATGCTAGTCGTTGCTAACGGTCCTAATATCGGTGGCAGTAGAATACCACTTATGGATTTATCACCTCAAGATGGTAATTTGAATAGTTTTATTTTTGATAAACAAAGTTTTACTATTCTCAATGATGTGTTCAAAAAACGCGATAGTATGGATTGGAATGAAATTACAAACGGAATTGATCACATAGCCGGTAAACATATTACATTATCGACGGATCCAGTTATGAAAGTAGATATTGACGGTGAAATTAGTCTTGAAACGCCAATTACAATTGAAGTTCTACCAAAAGCACTTCAGATTCTAACTTTTCCAGAGAATGCTGAACAATAAGAATTTATTATACTAATATAAAAGCGATTAAGGTTAATGATAGGGTTATCATACCTTAATCGCTTATTTTAATTACTCTCCTAGAAAGAATGCTTCTACATCTTTCCAACCGTTAACACGTTTAAAACGTTCTTCACTTACATTGTGAGACGCAGTAAAAATGATTGGTTCACCTTCAAATATTTGTAATTGACGAGGATTATCATCTATTAAGTAATCTGTTTTCACTACATTTTTACGACCACAGAAGACAAATTGCTGTGGATCTAAAAATGGAAAGAATTCAAGTAACCACTCATATTTATCATGAAATGAAGTAGGAACATCCATAGCTGCAGTAGCAATGTAAACATCATATTGCTCAGTCAATTTCTTAACGACTTCTTGTGCATGAGGCATAACAGTTAAATTTCTAAAGAAGCCTGGCGCTCTTAAAATATCACGAACTAAACCATCATGCTCTGGTATTACATTTTTAAGCTTTTGTCCATTTAAAGACTCAACTGTAATTCCTAATTCCGTTTTTACGTTAACCGCTTCAATAATTGCACCTAACGTGTCTGCTAATACTTCATCCATATCTATTGCTATAGATTTTCTAGACATACTATCTCTCCCTTAATCATCACCTATATACTTTTAAAGTATAGCAAAAATTTAAAAGGGAGTGCTACAAGACATTTAGAATCTATTATAGCACCCCTTGCATAATCAACTTATGATGTACTTCTAAAACTCAACTAATCATTGTAAGTTAAAGAGCTTACGTATTAGACCAACTTAATAATCAAAATGTTTTAATACTTCAATCATTCTGTCATTTTGTTCTGGGAATCCGATTGTAATACGAACGCCAGTTGGAAACGGACGTGTGATACAACCCACTTTTAGTAACGCTTCATATAATTCTTGTGCTTTTTCAGTTACAACAAATACAAAGTTCGTCTGACTAGGTAAAAAATGTTTACTTTGTGGTATCTCAAAAAATTTTTCACGTTCTTTAGCATTTTTAGCTGTTACATCTTTCAAATACGCTTGATCTTCTAATGCTGCAATCGCTGCGTATTCTGAAATACGAGTGACATTGAATGGTGGTCGAATGATATTCCACTTTTCAATAGCTTCATTTGTAGCTACAACATACCCTACTCGCAAACCAGCTAATCCATATGCTTTAGAGAATGTTCTCAATAAGAATGCATTATCGAATCGTTCTTGCAATTTCAATGTATCTGGATAATCTTCTGCTGTCACAAATTCAAAGTAAGCTTCATCGATCAATACAGGTACATGACTAGGTACGCGTTCTAAAAAGCTTTCTAATTCATCGTGATTGAAATAGGTTCCAGTTGGATTATTCGGATTACATAGCCACACTAAAGCAGTCTCTTCATCGACCTCTTTAATAATATTCTCTAAATCAAACCCACCATTTAGTAGTGGTACTTGAACAACTTCAGCAGATTCTACAATAGCATTATGATAATATTGTCCAAATGTACCTTCACTTGTGACAATTTTATCTCCTGGCGTTAACACTGCTCTTGAAATCATCAAAATAACTTCGTCTAACCCCGCACCAAATAGAATTCGAGAAGGATCCACGTTCAAATGTTCACTAATTGCCTTACGTAATGAAGGTGAGCCCGTCTCAGGATAATAAAATAACTCATCCAAATGTGCTTGAACTGCTTGCTTTGCTTTTGGAGAAGGACCATATAAATTTTCATTTGAAGCAAGTTTATATAATTCGCCTTCTATACCGTGCTTTTCTTTAAGTGCTTGTGGTGATAATCCTGGTTGATACGCTGCTAATTGATTTAATTGTTGTTTCATTGCCAACCACTCCTTTTCAAAAAATTAAAAATGTTTATTCAATTATAAACCTGTTCCCCTAACATTGTTAAATTACAAGTCATTGACTAGTAAAAATTTATATTAACTTAATGTACACCATTCATCGCTTTCTTAACCATTGGAGAAATAGCTACTAAGATAACACCAATAAGCAGTGTAAACAATCCTGAGTATAAGAAGAACTCTTTCTCACTAATAATCTTAAATAATACAACGATTTGGCTATTGAGGCTTTGTGCAGTGGCGTTACTGAGCATCCACAATGCCATCATTTGTGCAGAGAACTTTGCAGGTGCTAATTTAGATGTTACAGATAACCCTACAGGTGAGATACACAATTCACCTAATGTAATTAAGAAGAAACTTAACACTAACCATATAGGGTGAATCAAATGCGCATCACTATTCAAAGGTATAATCATGACTAGATATGATAAACCTGCAAAGATGGCACCTAATGCAAATTTATATACTGTACTTGGATTATGTCTGCCTAATTTAGTCCATAAACTAGCAAAGACAGGTGCTAACATAATAATAAATACTGGATTGACAGACTGGAACCAAGCTGCTGGTATGTGGAAATCTAACGCACCATTAGTCAATTTAGCTAAGCTAAGTTCTGTCTTCTGGTCGGCAAAGTTAGCCAAAACGGTCGAACCTTGTTCTTGAATCATCCAAAATGCAACAGACGTAATAAACAACGGTATGTAACTATAAATTCTAGAACGCTCTTCTTTGTGTGTCTTATTACTTGATAACATATAAACAAAAATACAAATTGGTAACACGATACCTACAATCGTTACAATGACACTAAAACTAGATAAACTCAATTTTCCAATAAATTGCAAGATAAGTAGGATAATTGCGAAAATTACTACGACAATGCCGGTAATAATTGATAATCTTTTGATTTCTTCTTTTCTAAGTGGGTTAGGAACGCTTAAACCAGCCAATCCTAGATTCTTTTTATTTGTAATAAAATAAGTGACTAATCCGATGAACATCCCTATTGCTGCTACCGCAAAACCAAAGTGGAACCCTAATCTTGTTTGTAAGTAACCTGTTGCAAATGGTGATAGAAAACTACCTAAATTGATACCCATATAGAAAATAGTAAAAGCAGCATCTAAACGTCTATCATTGTGGTCATATAATTCACCAACTGTAGTTGAAATATTAGGTTTCAATAAACCTGTACCAATAATAAGTAGTAATAATGCTATCATAACCACTGTTAAACTACCTGGTATCGTTAACATGATGTGACCAAACATAATTAATATGCCGCCATAAAATAATGCATGTCTTGTACCAATGATTCTGTCTGCTATCCAACCCCCGATGGTACCAGACATATAGATGAGTGCGCCATATAATGATACGATTTGTAATGCTGTTCCCTGTGGCAAGCCGAAGCCACCTTTACTAACTGAATAGTACAGATAATAAGCTAGAATCGCTTTCATACCATAGTAACTGAATCGCTCCCAAAATTCAGTAAAGAATAGCGTACTTAACCCTTTGGGATGTCCAAAGAATCCTTTTTGAGGTACACTCTCAACAATCTCTCGTCTCGAATAATTTCTAGTATTCATTTTTCTCCCCCCTAAAAACCATACACGCTTTTTGTGTATTTATAGAATAGTGTAATTAAAATTAATTCAGATTACAATTGTATTTACTAATTTTGCGCTTTAAAAAAAGGAACAAGACAACGAATTCATGATTAATTCGTTGTCTTGTTCCAACATTTTCGCGTGACTATTTATTTTACTAAACCTTCTTTTTCAAGATAATGTTTCGCAACATTATACGGATCTTCATTTTTCACGGTAACTTTGTAATTCATTTCTTGCATCTCTTCATCTGAAATTTTACCCTCTAATTTGTTGAGCGGTTTTTTAATTTCTGGATGTTGCTTTAAGAATTTTTCTTTAAACATTGGTGCACCTTGATATGGTGGGAATACGTGTTTATCATCTTTTAAGACTACCATATTATATTGTTTTAATTCTGCATCTGTTGAATATGCGTCAATTAAATTAATGTCACCTTTTTCTACTGCAGTATAGCGTAATTTAGGCTCCATTTTTTTAACATTAGATAAGTTGAGACCATAAGCTTTCGCCACAGCTTTATAACCATCAGATCGATCATTAAATTCCATAGTGAACCCTGGTTTAATTTTATCTTCAACCTTTTGTAAATCACCAATTGTTTTAATATTATTTTCTTTAGCAAAGTCTCTCTTCACCGCTAAAGCATACGTATTATTATATTTCATAGGTTTTAACATCGTCATGTCATATTTCTTCTCTAGACTTTGTTTAGCTTGTTGATATACTGCATCTTCTTTTTTAGATTTTAAATCTTCTTTAGTTAATTCACCTAATACTGTCCCTGTAAATTCTAAATATCCGTCGATGTCGTCAGATTTTAATGCATTAAACAGGAATGATGTTTTACCCATACCATCTTTAACATCAACTGTATCATCCGTTTCATCCTCAATTAAAATTTTGTACATATTCGTAATAATTGAAGGTTCTGAACCTAATTTACCTGCAAGCGTAATTGTGTCACCTTTTTTACCGAAAAGTGGTACAACAATGACTAATAGTATAATAAGAATCATTGCACCTACAGTGATTAGTAGCTTTTTATAAGATAATTTCTCCATATAACGTAGTATTAAATCAAACATAATTGCGAGTAGTGCAGCAGGAATCGCTCCGATAAGGATTAAAGACGTGTTGTTACGGTCAATACCTAGTAAAATTAAATCTCCTAGTCCACCGGCACCAATTAATGCGGCTAAAGTTGCTGTACCGATAATTAGAACCATAGCAGTACGAATACCGGCCATCATCACTGGCATCGCTATTGGCAATTCTACTTTAGTCAAACGACGCATCGGCTTCATGCCAATACCTTTTGCAGCTTCAATAAGAGACGGATCAACTTCTTTAATGCCCGTATATGTATTTCTCAAAATTGGCAACAATGCATACACAACTAATGCAATAATTGCTGGCACGCGACCAATACCAAATATTGGAATCATTAACCCTAATAATGCCAATGATGGAATGGTTTGTAATATAGCAGCTATATTCATAACGACCTCAGATAACCGCTTCGTCTTTGTTAAAGCAATCCCTAATGGCACAGCGATTAAAATTGCGATTAGTAGTGCAATAAATGAAATTTGGATATGTTCTAAGATGGTCGTAAGTACTTCGCCTTTACGATCATTGAGTGTGCTAAATAATTCGCTCATGCTTTAACCTCCTTGTCATGGTCTATCTCAGATAAATACTTAAAGATATCTTCACGTTTTAAGAGTGATTGCGTGGAGGTTGATACATCATTAACAATAACCGCTTCATGTTGGGCTAATGTAGAATAAACTGAACGTAATTGCGCATCACTATTGATTTCAGGATAATCATGGTGTGTTTCTTTTTCTGTGAGTGGCGAAGTAATATTAAGATCTTTCAACTGTAAGCTTTCTTTATCTTGTTCTAAATGGCTACCCATAAACTCTTCTACAAATTTATTTTTAGGTTGATTACGGAATGCTTGTGGTGTATCTATTTGTTCAACATGCCCATTATTAAGTAAACAAATTCGATCACCTAGCTTCATTGCTTCTTGAATATCATGCGTTACAAATACAATTGTCTTTTTGATTTTAGTTTGTAGTTCTATTAAATCATCTTGTAGTTTCTCGCGACTGATTGGATCCAGTGCACTAAAAGGTTCATCCATCAATATAACTGGTGGATCTACAGCTAATGCTCTTACTACACCAACTCTCTGTCGTTGGCCACCTGATAATTCATCTGGTTTACGATCTCGATATTTTTCAGGTTCTAAACCAACCATTTCAAGTAATTCGTCAACACGTTGATCTATATCTTTATCTTTCCATTTTTTCATCTGTGGAACCTGTGCAATATTCTCTTTAATGGTCATATGAGGGAAAAGTGCGATTTGTTGCAACACATATCCAATATCCCATCTCATTTCATAAACAGGATAATCACTTATAGGTTTATCTTTAAAATAAATATAACCTTCACTTAACGGAATAAGCCTATTAATCATCTTCAAAGTAGTTGTTTTACCACACCCTGATGGACCTATAATTACAAAAAACTCACCCTCATTTATTTTGAAACTTACATCATCAACTGCCACATTATCCCCATAACGTTTTGTTACGTTTTTAAATTCAATCATTTAGTCACCTTCATTTGCTTTACTTATTCAAATAGTTTGCATTCTTATTCCCTATTTAAACATGTTTAATGATGAATTCATATTAAATTAATCGAAATATAGAAATTACATTTAAAATTAATAATGTGGCAATAAAATAAAGGTAAGGTTCGCTACAGAAATAGTAACAACCTTACCTTTTACTTTATATACTCGCTTTATATGAATGTATAATCTCTAAGAATTTCGGACAATAATGTTTTAATTTATAGCTACCAACACCATCTATAGATATCATTTCTTGTTTGGATTCTGGTTTGCGTTTAGCAAACTCTTCTAACGTGTAATCCGAAAAAATACTAACCGGTGCAATATTCAATTTCTCACTTAACTTACGTCGAACTTCAACTAATTCACTGTATAATGCTCGATCTACACCTTCAACTGTATTGATATAGACTTTTTCTTTGGATTTTTGTTTAAATGGTGTCGTAAATACTTTCTCTTTATTGTTAAGTAACTTTTTAACACTTTCATCACATATTAAGATTTCATCATTTTCATTTAAAAACCCTTTGAAACGCAATTCATCAATTAAATGATTTAATTCTGAAGTGGTATAATCTTTCATCAAACCATGTGTCGTCAACTTATCATAATCATTATATTTAATATAATCACTTGTTTCTCCACGCAAGACTTGAATGATTACGCTATAGCTTTCTTTTTGACGCATGCGTGCGATACAACTAATAATCATTTTAGCTTCTTGCGTCATATCATATGTTTTATTTTGTTGAATACAGCTACTACATTGTCCGCACTCTTCTAATTTTTCGTTAGGTTCAAAATAATGTACTACAGTCGCTTCAAGGCATTTTTTTGTTTTCGTGTATTGAATCATTTTAGTGAGTTTCTCACCCATTTTATCTTTATAATCTTCATCAGCCTGTGAAACTGTAATAAAATATTCATGCAATCCTTTATCACGTTCACTAAATAAAAGAATGCATTCACTTTCTAATCCATCACGACCTGCACGACCTGCCTCTTGATAATATGATTCTAAATCACCTGGCATATTATAGTGTATAACGTATCTAACATTTGATTTATCTATCCCCATACCAAAGGCGTTTGTCGCAATAACAACCTTCACTTTATCATATACAAATTCATTTTGAGCGGCCTCGCGTTCTTTGTTTGTTAAACCAGCATGATAAATTGCCGAAGAAACATTGATAACATCTAATGCTTCTTGTAACTCCTCAACTTGCTTACGTGTAGAGCAATAGATAATTCCTGCTTGTTCTTTATGTTTCTGCACATAATCTACAACAAATTTCTGACGTTGATAGGTAGGATTCACTTTAAAAATAAGATTCCGACGTTTCGTACTTGTTTTTACTTCATCTCGTCTATCTATGTTTAACTTTTCCATAATATCTTGCTGTACTTCTGCAGTAGCTGTTGCCGTTAATGCAACGATTGTAAAGTTTTGAGGTAATGTGAATACTTTTTTAATGACACTTTGATAGCTAGGTCTAAAGTCATGCCCCCACTTAGATATACAATGTGCCTCATCAAATGCGATAAGATGAATATCAATTCGACTTAATAAACTTAAAAAATATTGATTATCGAAACGTTCTGGTGCAACATATAAAAACTGAATATGACCTTTCCTTAAATCATCTTCGATTTCTTTTTGTTGCTTCTTAGTTAAACTACTATTTAAGAATGCTGCTTTAATCCCCATTGCTTTAAGTTGATCAACTTGGTCTTTCATTAAAGATATTAGTGGACTTATTACAATTGTCGTTCCACCTAACATTAATCCAGGCACTTGGTAGCAAATTGATTTACCACCACCTGTAGGTAATACACCTAAAACATTATGATGATCCATTATTTTAGTTATGATTTCTTTTTGACCAGGTCTGAACTTGTCATACCCAAAATAATGCGATAATGTTGCTTCCATACTTTACATTCCCCTTATTGCTCTTTTAGTTCTTCTAATTCACTCCATCTCGTGATGTCTGTTTCATATGTTAGCTCTAAATGTTCTTTCTCTTCATTTAATTCTTTGATTTTGCCATAATCAGCACTGGCCTCAATCATCTCTTCATCTATTTCTTCTAAGCGTGTTTCAGTTTGTTCAATACGTTCCATCAAAGTTTCATATTCTCGTTTTTCCTTATAAGACAACCCTGATTTTTTTCGCGCCGTTGTTTTTTGCTTTGGTTGTTGTGCTTGTTTCTCTAGTGCAGCTAATTTATCCTGCTCTTTCTTATAAGTCTCATAATCTTCAAAGGTCCCTACAATACGTTCCATCTTTCCGTCATGAATATACCAGTACTCTTGAGCGACTTTATTTAAAAAATAGCGATCGTGACTAACAGTTATAACTGAACCACCAAAACTACTAATATAGTCCTCTAAAATAGTTAATGTTTCTGTATCTAAGTCATTTGTCGGTTCATCTAGCAACAGTACATTAGGTTGATGCACGAGTAATCTTAATAAATATAAGCGTTTTTGCTCTCCGCCTGATAATTTGTATATCTTCTTACCATGTGTTGAGCTTGGGAACAAGAAACGTTCTAGTAATTGAGTTACAGAAATTGAAGTCCCATCCTTCTCTTTAGCCACTTCACTCTCTTCTCGTAGGTAATCAATCATACGTATATCTCTATCTAACGTTTCTTCTGTTTGTTTAAAGTATGCTACTTTTACAGTTTGGCCAATTTTAAGTGTGCCTGTATAATCGTTGTCTTCTCCGCTTAAAATATTTAATAATGTTGTCTTTCCAGCTCCATTTGGCCCAACAATACCAATAAGTTGCCCACTTTGAATAATTTCAGTAATATCTTCAAATAATGTTCTGCCGTTAATTTGTTTTGAAAGTTTTTCTAACTCATACACTTGTTTGCCTAATCTTGAATACGCTAGATTCAATTGCCCTTTATCTTGAACGTGTTGATCTTGCACTTCTGATTCTAAATCATTAAAACGGTTGATACGTGCTTGTTGCTTTGTCGTTCTTGCCTTAGCGCCAGCTCTCATCCAAGCTAATTCTTGTTTATATAAAGCCTTTTGCTTTTCTTGTTGTTTTTGTTCAATAATTTCATTTTCTGCTCGCATTGCTATGTAATCTTCATAATTACCTGGATAAGATTTTAATTTACCTCTATCTAATTCAATGATTCTACTCGCAATTTCATTTAAAAAGTAACGATCATGAGTTACGAACAATACGGTATGAGGATACTGCTTTACATAATTGATTAGCCATGTTATAGATTCAAAGTCTAGGTGGTTTGTAGGTTCGTCTAATAATAATAGATCAGGTTGTTCAATAAGCGTTTTAGCAAGCACTACGCGTTTTTGCTGACCACCTGACAGTTCGTTCACCTTTTTGGTCGTGTCATTAATACCTAGTTTAGATAATATGGTTTTAATTTCTGCATTATAATCCCATGCACTATTTTGGTCCATAGCCTCTTGTGCTTTCATCATCTTTTGAAAATGCGCGTCATCTTGTTGTTGTGAATAAGCATTAACTGCTTCTTCGTAAGCTTTTATAATTTGAAGAGTCGATGTGTCTGAACTAAGTACAGCTTGAAAAACAGTCATATCTCCATCTAAATCCTGCTTTTGAGAAGAATACCGTATACGATATTGATTAGGATGCGTAATATCAGCTGTATAATCATCATCTATATTCCCGATAACTTTAAGTAGAGTACTTTTACCAGTACCATTTATTCCAACCAATCCTATTCTTTCATGTTCAGAAATAGATAGGTTTAAATCATCGAAAATGATTTTATCCGCATATGATTTATTTAAGTGCTCTATTTTATACGCTTCCATGCATCTACTTCCTTTTCCAAATCGAAATATCGAATTTTTTAAATATTTTTGATAAGCTTAAATCAGTTCTATATATTATACACCTTTTTAGGCTTAAATGATACAAGGAGACAAGAGTTATGATTGACTTTTTCGAAAATTTACCGCCTTATTTACAGGCGCTTGTAGCAGGTATTATTACTTGGCTACTCACAGCATTAGGTGCTGCTTCTGTATTTATATTTAAATCCGTAAATAAACGAATACTAACATCTATGCAAGGATTTGCTGCGGGCATTATGATAGCTGCCAGCTTTTGGTCTTTATTACAACCCTCTATTGAATATGGTAAAGATGGTAGTTTGCCTGCTTGGTTACCTGCTGCAATTGGCTTTTTGTTTGGTGGTATCTTCATACGTGTCCTCGATTCAGTTATTCCTCATTTACATCAAAGAATTGGCGATAAGAGTCAGTACCGCGAGGGTGTTAAGACTTCTTTAAGTAAGAATACGCTATTAGTACTAGCTATTACATTACATAATATTCCAGAAGGTCTATCGATTGGTGTTGCTTTTGGTGGAATTGCAACTGGTAATAGTCAAGCTACATTTTTAGGTGCTTTAGGCTTAGCGATTGGTATAGGAATACAAAACATTCCAGAAGGTGCAGCATTATCAATGCCTATTAGAGCTGCAGGCGCATCTCGTTGGAAAGCTTTCAATTACGGTCAAGCTTCAGCAATTGTAGAACCTATCTTTGCTACTATCGGAGCTGCATTGATTTTAGTTATTACACCTATTTTACCTTATGCGTTAGCTTTTGCAGCTGGCGCTATGATATTCGTTGTAGTTGAAGAACTTATACCTGACTCACAATCTGGTAACAATACTGATTTAGCAACACTAAGTCTAATGATTGGCTTTACAATTATGATGATTTTAGATGTAGCACTTGGATAATACTTGCTATTATCATAGATATTTAAATTAATAATGAATTCGATATTATTTTATTAAAACTCTTATTTAAAATACTTGTCTATGACATTAACTAAATTGAAATACAAACAAAAAACGAGTTGAACGTTTGTTCAACTCGTTTTGTTATTATTTTTGGTTACCTTTTGGCCCAGTTTTATATTCATATTTAGATGGGTCAATTTTTTTGAAATCAGGGTTTTTATAGAATCTGAACAAGTCACCATTTAAGACATTGTCACTCATTTCTAAATCTTTCTCAACCTGTTTCTTATTCTTATCTAAATCTTTTGGTTGCGTCTCTAATAATTCGTTAGTTTTATTAGAATATGCTTTACCGTTTACATATTTGTAATCTTTCGTGATGAAATCACCATTACGGAATGGAATTACATCATTATGATCTTTAGATAACATGTCAGTACCAAACATTAAGAAGTTTTTAGAGTCAATTCCTACTAAATGTAATATAGTAGGCATAACATCCATTTGACCAGCATATGTCTTATCTACTGTACCTTCTTTACCAGGAATTTTTAGCCAGAAACCTGTACGATTTAAGTCCATAAATTTCGCTGGCGTAATCTTTTCACCTAATAATTTTTCCATCGCATTATTATGGTTCTCTGAAATACCATAATGGTCACCATAAATCATAATAACTGAATCGTCGTATAAACCTTTCTTCTTAAGATCAGTTACGTACTCTTCAAGTGCTTGGTCTAAATAATGCGCTGTTTGAATGTAACCATCAACAGTTGAATCACCTGTATTAGGTTTATCAATATCTGCATCTTCCTCACTCAATGTGAATGGATAGTGGTTTGTTAATGTAATTAAGTGTGAATAGAATGGTCCTTTCATTTTAGATTGATATTCTGCTGACTCTTTAAAGAACGGTTTATCTTTTAAACCTAAGTTAACAATATTATCGTCAGACATATCATAATATGTTGCATCGTAGAATTTATCAATACCAAAATGTTTATAAACTTGGTCACGGTTCCAGAATGTTTTATAGTCACCGTGCATAACATCAGAAGTATAACCTTGCTTTTGATCTAAAATAGCAGGTAATGATTGGTAAGTATTATCACCTTTCAATGAATATGCAGAACCTTGTGGTAAACCATAAAGGCTGTTATCCATTGTGAACTCAGCGTCTGATGTTTTACCTTGACCAGTTTGATGGAAGAAGTTTGGATAGTATCTAAAATCTTCGTTACCTGTAGATAATTTATTTAAGAACGGTGTTACTTCTTTACCATTAACCTTTTTATTGATTAAAAATGTTTGGAAACTTTCTAGATGTATTTTAATAATATTTTTCTTCTTAGCAGCACCAAAATACTCTGAATTTGGTGTTGTATTTTTTTGTTTCGTGTAATTCAATACTTTAGTTAGGTCATCTTCAGAAGCCAATGCTTTTTGTTGGTTATTCTGGATTGTTTTAACGCCATCATAAACTGTAAAGTTATATGGACCTAAATACTTCACTAAATATTTATGGTCAAACGTACGTGTTAATAACTCAGGACGATCTGTTTCAGCAAAAGCTAAGTTCAAGAAGAATAATGCTACTGAAGCAGCCATTACAACCGGTACAAACTTTTTACTGAAGACCCGCTTATCTAACCAACTTCCTTTGAAAATAAGGATGAATAGATAAACAATAGTATCTATAAAGTAAACAAAGTCATACCATTTAAATGATGCCCCAACAGCACCACCCATAGACTCAACATTCCCCGCTTGGTTAAGTGTACTAAATGTTAAAAAGTCCGAGAAGAATCTAAAATAAACTACATTTGCATATAGCAAGAATGATAGTAAAAATCCTCCAATAAAGATGAACCAATATGCTTTTTTTCCTTTAAAGAATAAGAACACACTTAAAATAAGCGCGATTAAACTATATGGATTCATCAATAGTATTAAGTTTTGAACTAGTCCTTTAACACCCAAAGAAAAATCAACATAATATGAAAAATACGTCTTCAATGTCACTGTAAAAACAGTCAGTAAGAAAAACGCAAAAAGACTTATTTTCTTTTTGTGTAAACTCATGTATGTTTCCTCCGTTTATAGTTATTCAACTTTGAAGAAATGTTAAAGACTTAACCGAAGACTTAAACACTCACTCAAATATGACCGTTATGCAATTACTTACTAGTTTTTAAATTTCGCTATTTTAATTTATTAAGAATATGTCATACACATACATTAAATACAAACGATAATTCACTCTTACATATTTATCCCAATGACGAACTATACGTTAGTAATGCCTTATGTATACAATGTTGGATGCTATTCTATTTAATTATTAATAAAATATTAACAAATTATGAACTTTGTAATATTATTGTAATATTGCCCGTAGTTCAATATATAAATATATAGTATTTTTACTCATTTATCAAGAAAAAACATCTTTATATATCGACATCTCAATAGTTTGTCACAAATATATACAAGTATAATGATGACGCACTGATTTATTTATTATAGCTTTTTATATGATATTTTTAATCAGACTATAGACCTACTCAATCTATTAAAAATCCGTATAAATAAATCGTACATTCAATTAATTATTAACAGTTATTTCATCATTTCTAATTGCATTCTGAATTCAATACCGTGAAACAGTTGATTCATCCAATTGCTAAATTTCACAACATTTTTTTCAGCGGTTTCAATATCAATAAATTGGAATTTCAAACGTGAACCTTGTGGTTTCTGTGCAAGTTTAGTCAAATGATAACTCGCAATCGTTCCAATTTGAGGGTAACTTCCTATTGTATAATGATCGTTTAATAAGATAATCGGTGTACCATCTCGTTTAACTTGAATTGTTCCTCTTTTAACAGATTGATGTGCAGGCATATCATCGTAATATGCTTTTATCTTCTCACCATCTAATAACATACCAACACGATTTGATTTATTAGTTACTTTATATTCGCCTTTAATAAAATGGGATTGCGTTTCCTTATCAAAGTCTTCAGTACCTTTATTTGCGATAACATGAAACACGTCAGAGATATAGTTGAACGACAATGCATAACCATCAATCCCCCAATCAGTAGTACGCTTTTCTTTTAGATTCTCAAATAACTTATGATGACGTTCAGTATATTCTCTTTTCATTTCAACTTCATCGCCATTTTCAAGTTTACGCCCGTGATAGCCACCAATGTGAACATTTAAATCCGTAGAATTCGAACCCAGCCAATTGTCTAATTTAAATCCTCCACCTATAGCAAGATATACACGTGACGTTTTATTTGTTTCTTTAAAAGATAACACATCATCTTTACCTAAAAGGTATAGTTTATAAGGTTTTACTCGCATGTTTTGTGTATAAGCTTCAAAATTTTGACCTGTTAATGCAATCAAAGTAGGTTCAGTGAATCGAATTTTAGCCATTATATGTGTCATTTCAAGTGTTGCTTCATTCTTGTCATTAGCGACAAGACGATTTGCTATTTCATGACCTAGCGTGTCTAAAGCTCCACACGGAATAACACCTGCATATTCATATCCATGACGCCCGAAATCTTGAAAGCTACTAAACAATCCGGCTTTTTCTATTATGATTGACATGGTTTAAATTCTCCTAATTCAATATCTTTGCGTTTTTCTGGTTTGAATGTGACATTATCTCCTAATTTTAGCAGTGTAAAATCTTCTTTTTCAGGAGTAAACAACGTCATAGGCGTGTACCCTATCACTAACCAATCATTATATGTATCAGTTGTAACAATCCCGCATTTTTTTCCTTCAATAATAACTGAACCTGCAGTAACAAGTTTCTTCTTATTACTTGTATGATTAACATACAATGCCTCATTCATTCCAGTTAAATATGGAAAGCCAGGAGCATAGCCCATCATAGAGACAAAGTAAGCATTATCAGAATGTAATTGAATAAATTCATCTTTTGTTAATTTGTAATACTCTAGCAAGTCCTGTAAATCGGGACCAAATTCATCACCATAAATAATAGGAATTTCATAGGTCGTGCTCTCATCTTTGTTCATTTCTAATTGTTTTATTTCTTCTTGAATAGATGTTACTAGTGCCTTCATATATTGAAAAGGTGAAGTAATATTATGATGTTTAATCATATCTCGAGCATCATAGCAAATCATCATATCTGATTCAGTAGGCACAATTTCAGTTATAAATGGCAAATCTTTCTCTAATAAATGATTACGCACTGCGATTAACTCAGTTGTTACATTTTTAGATACATCTTTTTCAACCGCAATTACAATTGCTTGATCTCCCTGACTATAAATTTTCATAACTCCACCTCAAAATAATTATGTTTAATGATGATAAAATATATTTAGAAAATCAACCACATAAGGAATGATTGATTTAATTAAAAAATAAATGAATACACATTGAATTAAAACGGTAACGGTTGCCACAATTCGTGCCTTAATGAGTGCATTATTATTTAAATATCGATCTGCTAAATATTTACTTATCACATTTAAAATCACAATAATTACAACCCATAATATTGCCATATTTCACTCCGTTAGTTCGTTTTTATCAATAAATACGCATATACTTCCAATATTATTTTATAGATAAATAGACACATCGGCAACCTCTCGTAAACTATTTAGTAAATAGATACGTACCTGCTGATTAGTTAATTTCTCGCTGAGTTCTGTTTTAGTATAATTTTTGATTGAAAGTTTTCCTTCATCTATAAGAGATTGACGCATGCATCCCAATAAAAAGTCGTTGTCATAACTCGGCGTATTGTATGTACCTTCTTCCTCTATCATGATATTACCAATATCAAATTCCAGAATCTTACCTTTTTCATCATATAATAATATTAAATCTGTTTCATGATTGTGTGCTAAATGCCGGCGTTCTGTGGTTTTGTTAATGATATATCGTTCGTTATAATGCGTTTGAACTTGCTGAAATTTAGCCGTAAACAGCGACTTTTGAGATAAAGGTTTAATTACATAATTCATATCGCCAGTTTTATCTATTTCTATTTTAAGTCGGAACGTGCCCTGTTGATGATTTTTTATAATCTCCTTTACAAGATGTAACCAGTTCTCCTTTGAAAAGGCATAACCTAAACGTCCACATGATTGTTGTATTCGATTAATATGATATTGAAGTCTTGGAATTTCACCATTTTCTAAACGCATCGTTTCAAACAAGTTCATTTATAACATCTCCAATATCTTTGTTTTATCTCGAAACTCTTGTACTTCTTTTTCAGGTATAGAATCAATCGTAATCCCTGCACCCACACCGTAATGAACTTTCTCATTTCGATACTCAAGCGTTCGAATTGGAATATTAAATATCATTTTATCATCCGGGCATAATAATCCAATTGTGCCACAATAAATATATCTAGGATTAGCCTCAAGCGCTTTAATGTATGACATCGTATTAAGTTTCGGTGCGCCCGTAATAGAACCACATGGAAACAGCGCTTTTAGAATATCAGTCAAACTCGTTTCGGCTTCTAATCGACCCGAGACCATACTCGTCATTTGATAAACAGTCTTATAACTTTCTATAAAGAATGGCTTATTAACGTGTATAGTTCCTGGCTTAGAAATTCTAGAAATATCATTACGCAATAAATCAACAATCATTACATTTTCAGCACGATCTTTAAGAGAGTTCTTCAATATTTCATAATTCATCAAATCTTCATCTTTATTAATACTACGTGGCATTGTCCCTTTCATCGGTTTACTTACGACTACATTTTCTTGGTTATTAAATGCTCCTTTTTGAAAGAATAATTCAGGAGAAATTGAGGCAACTTTAATCTCTTCTACATCTAATAATGCAGTATAACCACCATTATTTGTCTGAGTTAAATAATAATATAAATCAGAGATTGGGTAATGGATATCACTAACTAAACGTGTTGTATAGTTCACTTGATACGTTTCTCCATCAGTGATTGCGTCTTGAACTTGTTTAATCTTATCTTGCATTTCTGCATCACTTTCCAAAAAGCGAAACTGATGTTTAGGAATGTAGCTTTGTGAAAGATTGTTAGACGGATGTTTAGCCATATTAGGATTGAAACTATATGCAAGAGCTATGACTTGATTATTATCCAATTCGTGCGTAGCCATTTCTTGATTAAAAAATTTTGCCGCTTCATATGTAAGATAAAGTGCTACGTATCGTCCGTTTGATTGTTCATCTTGAGCAAAGCGAACTACTGCACCGATGTCATTCAAAGTGTAAGCCACCTTTTTAGAGACATACGTGTCAAAATTCAATGCTATTGTTTCAAAATGATCAGGTGTCGTATAGTATCGATAATTAAATGCGATGTTCATAGTCTATCCTCACTTTTTCTAAAAATAGTCGAATCTGTTCATGCCCATATTCACTTAAAATAGATTCAGGATGATACTGAACGCCATAAATAGGATATTGATTATGTTCAAAAGCCATTATAATCCCCTCTTCGTTATAAGCTGTCATATTTAAAACGGTAGGGATATGATTTTTATCAGCAATCAGTGAATGATATCTCATTACTTCAAACGATTTAGGTAGTCCTTTAAATAGTCCAGTTCCTCTATGAGTTAACGTCGTGGTATGACCGTGAACCGGCTTTAATCCATGAATAATCGTACCTCCATAATATTCATAAATAAATTGGAAACCTAAACAGACACCTAATATAGGAATTTCACCCTCAAATTGATTCATAATTTCAGTTAAAATTGGATAGTCACTAGGTTTACCTGGACCTGGCGAGATGACAATTGCCTCTACGTTAGATGACCTTAATAGATCAACGGAAACGTCATCTACCTCGTATACAACTATCTCTTTATCAGTTTCTGTCTTAAAATAATCTATTAAATTATATGTAAATGAATCTTTATTATCTATAACTATAATCATTTATGTCGCTCCAACTCTATGTTAAATAAATTCATCTATAACCTTATTATAATTAATAATTTTTTGAAAATGTAAGGGTTTACTATTTATATTGCTTTAAAATATAGCTTGATTTTAAGAAGTGAATATATTACGCTAACTAGCGTACTAAAACTCAAAAGAGGTTCCTAGCTGAAACCCTCTATAAAAAACTAGACAATAATCGAAATATTTAGTTTGAAAGTAACATTACTTTTATATAACTAGTTGAAATGTTTCTAAGTCTATCTTTTTTATAGAGATAGACTTTTTTTATGTTCTCATGGCTAGGTTAGAGACGGCATAAAGTATCATTCTAATCTTTTCAAAAAAGGAGAATATTCATGACAAATCAAAATTTAAACAAGGACAAAGCCATTGTAGTATTTAGCGGGGGGCAAGATAGCACAACGTGTTTATTTTACGCTAAAAAACATTTTAAAGATGTTGAATTGGTAACATTTAATTACGGTCAACGACATGATGCAGAAATTGAAGTTGCTACACGCATCGCAAAAGAGCAAAATTTAAAACATCATATTTTAGATATGTCACTATTATCACAATTAACTCCAAACGCCTTAACACAACATGATATGGACATTGAAACTGGTGAAGACGGTATTCCAAACACGTTTGTACCAGCACGTAATTTATTATTCTTATCATTTGCTGGTGCATTAGCTTATCAACGCAATGCTAAACATATTATTACCGGGGTTTGTGAAACGGACTTTTCAGGTTATCCAGACTGTCGTGATAGCTTTATTAAATCAATGAATGTAACGCTTAGTTTATCTATGGATAAAGACTTTGTTATTCATACCCCTTTAATGTGGTTAGACAAAGCACAGACATGGGAACTTAGTGACGAATTAGGTGTTCTAGATTATATTCGACACAATACACTTACATGCTATAACGGTGTGATTGGTGATGGTTGTGGTGAATGTCCAGCGTGTCAATTAAGACAACGTGGTCTACAACATTATTTAGAAGCAAAAGGAGCGAATTAAAATGATTCAACAACTCTATCCGTCAGTTGCCCACCCCTATAGTTTTGAACTTAATAAAGATTTTAATTTTTCAGCCGCGCATTACATTCCAAGTGAAGATGCCGGTAAATGTATGAGAACACACGGGCATACTTACTTTGTTAATTTAACAATTGCAGGCGATAAACTCGATCATAATGGTTTCTTAATCAATTTTAGTGATTTGAAAAAACTAATCCACGACCAATTCGATCACTACTTATTAAATGATTTACCTCAATTTAAAGATAAGAGTCCCTCAACTGAAGTTGTAGCTCAAACAATATATAAAATGGTCCAAACTCATCTACAAAACTGTGATAATCAACCTGAATGTGTCCAAGTTTATCTACGTGAAACGCCGACTAGTTATGTGGTATATCGCCCAAAGGAGTATAAATAATGGCTGCTAAAATTCCAGTACTCGAAATTTTTGGACCTACGATTCAAGGTGAAGGACGTGTTATAGGTCGCAAAACGATGTTTGTTAGAACTGCAGGTTGTGATTATCGTTGTAGTTGGTGTGACTCTGCTTTCACTTGGGATGGAAGTGCTAAAGAAGACATTAAGTTAATGACAGCTGAAGAAATATATAATCAACTGAAAAAAATCGGCGGTGACCGTTTTGATCACGTTACGATATCTGGAGGTAACCCAGCACTAATTAAAGGTATACAAGATTTAGTGGATTTATTTGAAGAAAAACAGATATACACTGCTTTAGAGACTCAAGGAAGTAAATTCCAACCATGGATGAGACAAATTAACGATTTAACTATAAGTCCTAAACCACCAAGCTCTAACATGAAACCTAACATTGACATATTAGATAGTGTAATCGAACAATGCATTGAATCAACACTTAATTTAAAGGTTGTTATTTTTGATGATGATGATTACGAATTCGCTAAAATGATACATCATCGCTACCCAAACATTCCTTTTTACTTACAAGTCGGTAATCCCTACCTAGATGATGATGTTGACAACCATACAGAGAAACTTTTAAGTCGATATGAAGCATTAGTTGATAGAGTAATGGCTAGTAATGATATGAACCAAGTTTATGTTTTACCACAGTTGCATACGTTACTGTGGAGTAACAAAAAAGGTGTTTAATAATTACTTTATAAATGAAAAATATTTTTTAAGTGTTTTGAAATGATTAAGTTTGTTTTAATTGGTATAATGTTCTAATGAACTATGTGAGATAGGAGTACAGCATGATTATATATGTATTAATTAATATCGCCGTAGTGCTTGGTGTACTCGGCCTTGACTTATATAAGCACCAATTCAAACAGCTTAAATTTAGCTCCGTATTAATAGCAATAACGATTAACGCTTTAATTAATGCTATCGTCATCGACAAATTTAATTTTATAACATTATGCTCAATCGCTTTTTTTATATGTTGGTTGGGACTTCAATATTACTTGAATCATCAACACTATACACTTGTAATTTACGAGTATAAATCGATTGCCTTGATATTTTCTATCATAATAAGTTGCTCATTATTTATTACCTATGGATCAAGTGATCAATCAATTTACATGTCTGTTCCATACTTAGCGCCAACAATATTCTTAATAGGTGCTAGTGCAATATTTTTAGGTACTTTCTCTAGAGGAGAGCTTGGAATTTTTAAATTTATAAAAAAGCTTAAATTTCCAATTACTATAGGCTATATGCTTATTATAATTTCGATTGTATTATTAACTATTTTGACGCCATTCTGGTATATCTTCTTAATCATCTATATTCTTTTAGGTATCTATCTAGCATGGCAACTTAAAAATACTAATTTAAAACATCATATAGAAAATAAATAAACGCTTGAAGTTTCATCATTTAAAACTTCAAGCGTTTATTTTGATTTTTATTAATGTACTTTTTCTTTCTCTTGCTCTACTACTTTGAGATCGTGCGTTGGTTCTTTTAAATTTGATGCTTGCACAATATATTTAGGTCGTTGCTTAACTTCATAGTAAATCCGTCCAATGTATTCACCTACTACACCAATAGAAATCAATTGAATTCCGCCAATAAGTAATACCGCAGCTATCGTTGTAAAATAACCAGGATTATTAATGCCATTGACCATTATACCTATCAGCAGATACAAGATATAAACGATACTTAAACTGAATATCGTCATTCCGAGATAAATCATCGCACGTAAAGGTTTATTATTAAATGAAATTAGCCCATCAATACCGTAATTTAATAATTTAGTGAATGTCCATTTAGAATGACCCGCTTCTCGTTCTACATTTTGATATGTAAAGATTTTAGTATTATAACCAATCCATTCAAATAAACCTTTTGAAAAGCGGTTATATTCTTTAAGAGAAGACATTGCTTTAACTGCACGTTGACTCAATAATCTAAAGTCACCGACACCATCTATGAATTCAATGTCTTCGACAAAGCTATTTATCAATTTATAATATAACTTAGTCATTGACTTACGGGCTATGTTCTCCCCTGTTCGATCTCGCTTAGCAATAACTTGGTCATACCCCTCTTGGAATCCTTCTATCATTTGTGGAATGAATTCTGGTGGATGTTGTAAATCTCCATCTACCATCACCACAGCATCACATTTCACACTATGCTGAAAACCAGCTATCATTGCTGATTCTTTACCAAAATTTCGGCTGAAAGAAATATATTTAACATGTTGATCTAAGCTTGCTAAATGTTGAACATAGTCGATTGTGTTATCTTTACTACCATCGTCGACAAATAAAAGGTCATAATCATACCCTTTGTCCAAGCTATCTTCCATCAAAATTTCAGTCAATTTGTCGTAAGTTTTTGTTACGACTTCACCTTCGTTAAAACAAGGCACAATGACTCTGATTTTCATTAAATTACATCCTTTTCATCATTCTTAGTACTATTTTATCAATAAAATAAATAACTATTCTACTAAAAACTATGCAATTAACAAATAATTAATAAAAATTAAATAAAAAATATACAATCATTCTATAATTTTCAATGTCTGATTTCATTTAATAGAAACGGCTCTATAATAAATTGGACTGATGACTAAAAATCATCAGTCCAATTTTTATGTTTGAATACAAAAATGGCGCAATTACCTCTATAATTATTAGCTACCAAACAAAATAAAAAGAAAGGTAATGCGCCTATGTGTAAGTCTATATTAAATACATTAAGAATTAAAGATAAAAATCTAAATTTTTCAGATGAAGTGATTGAGAAAAAACATAAAGGACGAATGAGCTTGTTTTACTATGCCGAGCTCACTTATCAACCTACACATTGTGAAAATTGTTCAACTAAAAATGAAAATTTCTCAATAGTAAAAAATGGTAAGAAAACCTCAACGATTACTTTACTTAAAATTATGGAAATGCCCGCTTATTTAGAACTTCAAAAACAAAGATTTTATTGTAAATCATGTGACAGTCATTTTACTGCTAAATCTAATATTGTCGACGCTCATTGCTTTATTTCTAATAAAACAAAACTTGCAGTTTTAGATAAAGCACAAGAATACCGCTCTCAAAAATCTATCGCTAAGTCATGCTTAGTATCATCAATGACTGTGTCTAGAGTGATTAATCAAGCGGCAAGCGACGTAGGTCAGTCTTCTTTTGATGCTTTACCTGAACACTTAATGATGGACGAATTTAAAAGTGTTAAAAATGTAATCGGAAAAATGAGTTTTATTTATGCAGATGCTGTATCGCACCGCATCGTAGATGTGGTAGCGGATCGTAAGTTAAAATCGCTAAAAGATCATTTTTATCGCTATTCTTTGAAACTCAGACAAAAAGTCAAAACAGTCACGATTGATATGTATGAACCATATATGTCACTAATCAAACAATTATTTCCTAACGCGAAGATTATTATTGATCGTTTTCATATTGTTCAATCTTTAAATCGAGCGTTAAATATGTCTAGAGTTCATGTAATGAATTGTTATAGAACCTCTAATAGACCGCTTTATAATAAATATAAAAGTTATTGGAAACTATTTCTTAAACCTTTTGAAACGCTAGAAGCATTTAATTATCATAAAGTCCATTTATTTAAAGAGTGGAAAACCGAAAAAGGCATTATAAATTACTTATTAGGTGTAGATGTAGAACTATTTAATACATACCACTACGTTCATGAGCTAAGAAGATTATTAAAAGAAAATCAAATAGAGAAATTTAATCATAAACTCTTTTCTATTCATCTTTCAGATGTGTGTCCTAAATTACGCCCAGTCATTAGAACTTTAAGACGATTAGCAGCTTTCATTGAAAATACTATGACATATTCTAACCTGACCAACGGTCCGTTAGAAGGAATTAATAATAAAATCAAACTCATTAAAAGGGTATCTTTTGGTTATAGAAATTATGATAATTTACGTAATCGAATTATTATAACTTCGCGACTATTTGCGTCAACAACAAAAAAAGAGATTAAACAACCTAAGGTTGCTTAATCTCAATATTTGGACTCATCAGTCCGATTTGACGTAGAGCCATAGAAACCAATTTATTTCAAATCACCTATACTCACTTCATCGGGATCTTTACCTTGACGCGCATTGCGATTTAAACTATCTATTTCAGCTATTTCTGTTAGTTCTAGGTTGAAATCAAATATATCATGATTTTCTCTTATACGTGATGGTGTTTTAGATTTTGGAATTACAACACGATTATGTGCCACGTGCCAACGTAATACGATTTGCGCTGGTGTTTTATCATACGCTTTTGCTAGTTTTGTTATAGTAGGATCGTCTAACAATCCTCTGTTTCTCATTAATGGCATCCATGCAGTAACAACTATATCATGCTTATCACAGAAATCTTGGACTTCTTGTTGATTAAAGTAAGGATGTACTTCAATTTGATTAACTTGAGGTACAATATTAGTTTCACGCATTAATTTTTCTAAGTGATGTACTTTGAAGTTACATACTCCAATTGCTTTTATTTTACCTTCTTCATATAATTTTTCTAATGCCTTATATGTTTCAATATAAAGTTCATTTTTTTCGCAAGGCCAGTGAATTAAATATAAATCGATATATTCTAAACCTAAATTGTTTAATGAGCGATTAAAATACTCAAGCGTACTATCATAACCTTGATGGTCGTTCCATAGTTTAGTTGTAATAAACAAGTCTTCTCGAGGCACTCCACTATTTTTTAGTGCTTTACCGAGTGCTTCTTCATTATTATAAAAATATGCTGTATCAAATGCACGATAACCATCATCTAATGCAGCTTGAATCGCTGTTTCCATTTCTTCATCTGTAACCTTATAGACACCTAAGCCAAGTCTCGGCATCGGATAACCATTGTTTAAAATTTGTGTGTCATTTACCATAATATCTTCTCCTAATGTTCTTGATAATTTGTCACTCTATTAATAATTAGGATAACTCTAATAGAGTGTATTGAACAATTAAAAGGACTGGGACAGAATTCTTTTGAATTCGTTGTCCCAGCCCTCAAAGTTGGAAAGAACTGGGAAACACTTCATATAGAGCGCCTTCTCAGTTCAGTCAGCTTATGCAAGTTTGCAATATAGCCTTGTATAATATTAATTTATCCAATAAGTTTTAAATTATTCACGACTTTCATCGTTATTGTCTTTTTTATCTTCATTTTCATCTTGGTCTTCACCGAATGTTGGTCTATTATCGATGAACTCATATTTAAGTACAACCCAAACTAGTTGATGATTGTCCATTTCTGACACAATCCAACGATCATATTGCGTATCGATATGATCTTCAACTTGTAAGTTAGTGTTGTGGGCTTGGAGCCAACCACCTATTGTATCAATGTCTTCTGAATCTTCAAATTCAATGTTGAATTTTTCATTGAGGTCATCAAGAAGGACACGTCCATTAATTTGATACGTATCTTCACCAAGTTTAACGATGTCATTTACTTCATCATCATCAAACTCATCACGTATTTCACCGACGATTTCTTCAAGAATATCTTCCATTGTTAAAATACCAGCTGTGCCGCCGTACTCATCAATAATTAAACTGATATGTACGTGTTCACGTTGCATTCTAACTAACGCATCACTAATGCGAGTTGTTTCTGAAATCATTGGTAATTCATGGATATAATTATTGATTTTGATAGGTTTCCCAGAAGCATACTCTGTTAAGAATTCTTTAACGTTGATGAAACCTTTAATATGGTCTTTGTCTCCATCCTCAGTAATTGGGTAACGTGTAAATTGATGTTCTTTAATCGTCTCTAATAATTCGTCAACATTGAATGGTTCATTTAAAGTCACCATCTGAGTACGTGGTACCATGATATCTTTTGCATGTCTCTCATCAAATGAAAAGATATTTTGCATATAGTTTAATTCTGTTTGGTTGATTTCTCCACCATTATAACTGTTGTTAATAATAATCTTAATTTCCTCTTCTGACATAGCATCAGTTTGAGCGTCTGGATCAACACCTAACATTCTAATTATCACACGTGCTGAACCATTCATTAACCAAATCAAAGGTTTCATTATATTACCGAAATAGTACAATGGTCTAGCGTATGTTAGGGCTAATTTTTCTGTATGTTGAATTGCTATAGATTTCGGTGCTAATTCACCCAATACTACGTGCAAATAAGTCACTACGATGAATGAAATTACAAATGAGATTGTTGTAGTTAATGCATCAGGTAACTGTAATAAGTTAAATAGAGGATGCAACAATTTTTCAAATGTTGGTTCACCTAACCAACCTAATCCTAATGAAGTAACTGTAATACCTAATTGACAGGCTGATAAATAATAGTCAAGATTCGCAATCATCTTTTTGACAATTTTAGCGCTACGATTACCTTCTTCAGCTAATTGTTCAATACGCGTTGAACGTACTTTAACTAATGCAAATTCTGAACCTACGAATACTGTTGTTAATGCTATTAATAGAAAAAATATTACTAAATTTATTATGGTCACTGTATCCAATTAATTCCCTATTCCTAGGGATTCACCTCCAAATAAATGTGTCCCATATGGGTAACACGAATTTAATTCGTAATTTGCTTTGACGATATAAACACATGTTAAGACCTTCCCATTGCGACACCCCCGAAAAAATGTATTACTTTTATTTTATCATATATTAATTACAAATAGTTGATTGTAACGCTTTTGATTAAAAAGTTACAACTTATCATTTAAAACTAATATTGCGTAATAGTCAAGAGAGGACTACACTAAAGCGCTTAGTAGTCACAAAGCATAAATTCTTTATCACTAAAACGCTTTGCATCCTATGACATACTCTCATATGTCTACCCATTTTTACATATTTTAATGACTCTATACCAATTTGAGAGCCTGGTACATAAGTAAGATGATGATGCTATTTTGCAAATTCTCAGTAGCTGACTGAACTGAAAAGGGGCTTAAATCAAGCTTTTTCCAGTTCTAGTCATCCTTGCGGGCGGGGCCCCAACAAAGAGAATTTCACTAAGAAATTCTACAAGCAAAGCAAGTTGGGAGAGGGACGACGAATTTGAAAAGAATTCTGTCCCACTCCCGTAATTTATGACTAAGATAAAAATGGAGCAAGACATAATTCATAATGAATTCGTTATCTTGCCCCAATCTTGATAATATAGACTACTCGTCTAGTTATGAAGAATAAATTAAAGTATTAAAAAATCTCTCGCCCAATTATTAGGGCAAGAGATTTTTATTTCTATTCATCCATAGCTTTTGAAGCTTCAATTTCGTTTTTAGTTACTTTTGGTTTCAATAAACCATACATAATTGCTGAAACAAGTGTACCTACTATCAAAGCAATTAATGTTTGTAAGATATGACTAAAGTCAGTCGCTGCTATAACAATGATACCACCGTGTGGTGCATTGATTCTTGAACCTAATGCTAATGCAATTGCACCACCGACACCTGAACCTACCATCATTGATGAGATCACACGTAATGGGTCAGCTGCAGCAAATGGAATTGCACCCTCAGTGATGAATGATAAGCCCATCACATAGTTTGGCACGATAGAACCACGTTGTTCTTTAGTGAATTTACGTTTAAAGAATATCATTGCTGTTGCGATTGCTAATGGTGGAATCATACCGCCTACCATTGCTGCTGTAATTGGTGCGGCATTTCCTTCTGTCAATGCTGCTGTGGCGAATACATATGCTGCTTTGTTAAATGGTCCACCCATATCGATGGCCATCATTGCACCGATAACTAAACCAAGTAATACAATATTTGAACCTGATAAGCTATTTAATCCATTTAATAATAAGTTATTTAACCATGCTGCTGGCGGGTTAAATGCATAAATCATTAATAAACCAGTGATAGTTACACTTAATAATGGATAAATTAACGTTGGTTTTAAACCTTCAACTGCTTGTGGTAAGCCACGTGTAATATATTTAATACTTTGTGTTAAGTAACCTGCTAAGAAACCTGCAATAATACCACGATAAATCCAGAACCACCAGAAATTGCTAACATACCGCCAACTAAACCAGCTGCGAAACCTGGTTTATCTGCAATACTACGAGCGATGAAACCTGATAAGATTGGAATGATTAAGGCAAAGGCACTCTTATTACCTATATTCCATAATTGTTCTGCAAAAGCGTTGTGCTCAGAGCTTTTAGGGTCAAATGAGTTAGCCCCGAATAAGAATACGATAGCCATCAAGATACCACCAGCAATTACTAAAGGTAGCATATTTGATACACCGTTCATTAAGTGTTTATAGAACGCTTTACCAAAGCTTTGTTTCTCATTACTTTCACTATCTGTAGATTTAGAGTTACCACCACGTGCTACAAATGGTTTACGACTTGTATCAAGTGCTGTGTTAATAAGTTCTTCTGGTCGTTTGATACCATCAGCAACTGGTACTTCAACTACGTTTTTACCGTCGAAACGATCTGTTTCAACATGAACATCTGCAGCTACGATAACACCTGTCGCACGTTCGATGTCTTGTTGAGTTAAATGGTTTTTAATACCGCCTGAACCATTTGTTTCAACTTTCATTTTAACGCCCATTTTATCGGCTTGTTTTTTCAATGCATCGCGAGCCATATAGGTATGTGCGATACCTGTAGGACATGCTGTTACAGCTAATACATATGGCTCATTAGCATCTGTCGTATTTGCAGAACCACTTGTCGCACCAGCGGCCGCTGCCTCTTGTTCTTGTGCTTCTTTTTCTTCTTCTTTAGTTGCTTCATCATCCGCATTATCAATAATTTGAAGCACTTCTTCAGGAGAGTTAGCATGTAATAAACTTTCTCTCACTTTATCATCCATTAAAATACCAGATAATTTAGCTAGTGCATCTAAGTGTGTTTGTGCGCCACCTTCTGGAGCAGCAATCATAAAGAATAAATGTGCTGGTTGACCGTCTAAACTTTGGTAATCCACACCTTCCTTAGATTTACCAAAAGCAATGGCTGGAGATTTTACTGCTGCTACTTTTGCGTGAGGAATAGCAATTCCTTCTCCAATACCTGTTGTACTTTGTGATTCACGATTATGAATTGCTTCTTTAAATTGAGCAATATCACTTAACTTGCCAGCTTTATCTAATTGATTCACTAATTCATCAATGACACCATTTTTATCAGACGCTGATAAATCCATAGCAATTGTATCTTTTGTTAGTAATTCTGTGATTCTCATTAATTTCACTCCCCATCAAGTACTGTAATAGTAACCTGTGATTTAATTTTTTCTATATCTTCTATTGTTGCTAAATCTTCAGTAAATGTCGTTGCTGTCCCAGAAGCAACAGCTTGTTGAAATGCATCTTCAAGTGATAATCCAGATTCAAGACCTGCCACCATACCTGCAACAGTGCTATCTCCTGAACCAACCGTATTTACGACTTGCCCTTTAGGATTTTGAGCTTTTATACTACGCGTTTTATCTATATAAATTGCTCCATCTCCACCTAAAGATATAATGACTGATTGTGCACCTTCTTTTAAGATTTCACGACCATACTTAACAACATCTTGGTCGCTCTCAACAGTCATATCAAACATTTCTTCTAATTCATCTTTATTAGGTTTAATAAATAATGGTTGATATTTTAGCACCGTGTTAACTAAATCTTTTTCAGCATCAACCACCAATTTTGCACCTGTACTTTGAGTTATTTCTGCAATTTGAGCATACGCATCACTTGGAATACTCTTAGGTACACTACCAGCAACAATAACTGTATCTTCCTTTGTTGTCTGTTTAATTTGATTTAATAATGCTTGGAATTGGTCGTCAGTAATAGACGGTCCAGGTGCATTAATTTCAGTTTCGTCACCAGATTTCAGTTTTACATTAATACGTGTATCTTCATCAACTTTAATAAAATCCGTTTTAATTTGACTTTCTTCTAATGTTTGAGCTATAAATTCTCCAGGAAAACCACCAGCAAACCCTAATGCTGTAGATGGTACACCTAG
Source organism: Staphylococcus haemolyticus (assembly GCF_006094395.1). NCBI lineage: Bacteria > Bacillati > Bacillota > Bacilli > Caryophanales > Staphylococcaceae > Staphylococcus > Staphylococcus haemolyticus. The sequence goes on from NZ_CP035291.1 coordinate 2,109,618, forward strand.
TGTTTTTAAAACACGAGATACATTGATACCTTTTCCACCTGCAAATTTATAAGTAGATGTCGCTCTATTTAACCCTTTTATTTCAAATCCATTAGTAAACATAATGTAGTCAATAGATGGATTGAATGTTACTGTATAAATCATGGTTACCCTCCTATAAACACGTACTTCTCTTTATATTGTTCAAAATGTGAAAGTGCTATTGTTTGCTTTGATACCACCATTTCAACATGGTTTTGACTAATTGGCACATGTGCAAAATAAACTTCATCTATTTTTGAATGATCAAGTAAAACATATGATTGATTTGCTTGTTCCATGGCCTTCTCTTTTATTAGTGCCTCTTTTTCATCTGGCGTCGTAAGACCGTATTTCAAATCTAAACCATTCATTCCTAAAAATGCTTTATCAAAACAATAACGACTCAATGTATCAAGTGCACTAGCACCTACTGTGGCAAATGTTGTTTCTTTAACCTGTCCACCTATCATCAAAGTTTTGATGCCTTGGTTAAGTAACTTTTCAACATGCGTTAATCCATTTGTAACCACTACAATATTTTGTGCTTTAATGAATGGAATCATTTCAATCGTTGATGAACCAGCATCCATAAAAATGCAGTCGTTATCTTCGATGAGTTTTGCAGCAAATTGACCAATTACTCTTTTTTCTTTTAAATTTTGCGACAATTTATCCGACAGAATTTGTTCATTATTTCTATTACTATTTAATGTTGCTCCTCCATGAACTCTTTGAAGTCGACCTTGTTGTTGCAATTTCGATAAATCTCTTCTAACAGTTGAAGCGCTGCAACCTGTTCGCTCTATTAATTCTTGGAGTGTGAGAAAATCTTTTTTCCTTAATTCCTGAAGTATTAAGTCATGTCTTTTTTCAGAAATCATTTAACCACCCCGCTTCAACTCACATTATAATGTGTACGCTTACATTTTTCAATCACAAATTGTCAAAAACAATCAAAAACATTCATTTCGGTTTAAAAATTAACAGATATTACACAATTTGTCATCCTATTTGTAATATCTGTCACTATATTGCTATTTTTGAGTAATGTCTTCTACTTGTGCATTTGTCATTGAAACAAGATCCTTAAGTTGTAGCACAATTTGAATTCCTCGTTGTCCACCACTCACGATAATTTTTTCGCGTGAAGAAGCAGATTGATCAATCGTAGTTGGAAATAAATGTTTCATGCCTACCGGAGAACAACCACCTCGTATATAACCTGTTACTTGTTTCAAATTATCTAATGGCATTAGCTGTAATTTCTTTTCATTAACGACACTTGCCGCTACTTTCATATCTAATGACTCACTGACTGGAACTACAAATACGAAATGATCATGTTCAGCATTTTCTAATACAAGTGTTTTAAAAACATCATGGACATTTTCACCGACTAATTCTGCAACGCGTTCACCATCCATATGCCGATCTTCGACCTCAAATGTTTTGACTTCATAATCTATTTTAGCTCTGTCTAACATACGCATCGCATTTGTTTTCTTATGTTTCATACACGTTCACCTCAAATTCATCTTTATCTATAATCTTACTACGCTTTCTATGAAAAATAAAAAGAGCGCTCTTCTCTATTATAAGAAAAGGCGCGCTCATTGTGCGTTATTAGATAAGGCTTCTATTTTACCCGTTTTATTTACTGCAATATTACTACTTTGTGATTGATGGTTTGGATTCAATTGATACGTAATATCTTGATTCGTTTCACCACTACGTTCTAAATTGACCACTTTACCATATTGATGATTCGTATAATTTTGAGCAATTATTCTACATTCTTCAGAAGAATATTCATGCTTATTACTATTTGCATTGTCATGGGAAGTGGAATCTATTTTATTATAGTGTGTTTCCATTTTGCGTTCATCGGCGTTTTTTTCTGATGCTTTAGCTGTGTGACTTGTAGTGATATCTAACATTTTCTCAGTTGCAGAGACACTACTCATCTTTGAAAATGTAGAAATTGTCTGATGCACTTTAGCTAAGGCATTTTGGTTTGTAGCTATAAATAATAAGAAAGCTAGACATAACGATAAAATTACAGCCACCATACCTAAAAGTATGTTTTTTTAATTCATCTCCTTACCCACATTTCTCTCTAAATTTTTATTTATCTTAACATATATAGAGAGTAAAAATAATTATGTAGACTGCAATTTAAAATAACTGTAATCTTTGTAATACTTCTATTAATAATCGACGCTATATTGTTACAATTTGACAACATAAATGTAAAAACAAGCAATGACATCGTCAATTTTTCAATTAAAAACGAATGATGCCATTGCCTATTTCATTTAATATTCATATTAACCTTTACATAGCAATTCTATGGTCTTTACTTCGTTGTGTGTTTTCGACGTCTCGTTGCTTGCAGTGCTTTTTCAACAAAAATAATCACGATACCGAACAACATAACTATGATTGCCATATATAAGGGAAATTCCACGTTAACATCAAATAAAGCACCAGCTACTAATGGACCAACAAAGTTCCCCATACTAGTAAATGTGGAGTTTAATCCACCTGCAAAACCTTGTCGATTACCTGCAATGTTAGAGTAGTAGTTCGTAAGTGCTGGACGAATTAAATCGAATCCAATGAACACGATAAAACTAATAAACATGATCGTCCAATAACTATGCGACAAGATTAATAAACCAAGTACAATCGCTGAATAGAGTAATGACCAGATAATAAAGGTTAATTCAGTCATGTATTTCATAAATTTGTCGAAGAAGAAGACTTGGAATACCGCTCCTGCTACGCCACCACCAACAATTGCGATTGAAATATCACGTGGTGTATAGTTGGCTTTCTCAGCTGTATAAAGTGAGAATAATGTTTCAAATGCTGATAGACCAAATGCCAGTACTAATGTCAAAATAATTGGCGTAATAAATACTTTCCAGTTAATTTTTGTAAATACTTCCGGTTCGAGTGAATGGAATCCTTCAGTTGTTTCTTTGCGCGGGTTATGAATTAATAATAAAGACATGATAAATGCTAAAACACCTAAAGTTCCCGCAAAGTAAAATGGAGCTCGATGTGAGAATTCCGCTAAAAATCCACCAATCCCTGGACCTAAAATAAAGCCTGAATTGATAATAGCTGACATGTAACCAAAGTTCTTGGCTTTATCCTTAGCTGGTGAAATATCTGCAATCATACCAGTTACACCAGGCATTACCATCCCTGCACTAAAACCACCTAATATACGAGAAGCGATTAAAACAGGAAAATGATGACCGATAGCGAATAGAAACTCCGATATGGCAAATAGAACTAGACCAATGCAGATAATTAATTTTTTTCCGAGTTTATCAGCCATCGTACCACCGAATGGTGAAATAATCATTTGAGATAAGGCAAACACTGCTACCAATATGCCTAAGTCGCTACCCTTTAGACCTAAATCTTTCAAGTAAACGGGGAGTACAGGTATTACCAATCCGATACCTACAAAGATTAAGAAAATATTGAAGTACAATGTAAATAATTGTTTTTTCATGATGACACCTCATTTCATTTTTATATGGTAAATTTCATCATTTCATTGAAGATCAATTTTAATCACGCTTCTGATTAAATATAAATGAGCTACGTCTAATAACATAGTTGAAAATTACATAATATTAGGACATTGTATACTATTTAACTTCTATATTACAATAGTAAGATTTAAATTCTAAGCAATAAAACTTACTGGCTAGTATAATGTAGGTAACTTATCAAATTGAGGTGACGATGATGAAATATAATAAAGATGGTCAAACGTTTCTTTTAGTGCTAGACAAAGGCGAAGATATTGTAGAAGTCCTAACACAATTTGCTATGGAACAAGAAATGAAATTCGGTTCAGTTAGTGGTATAGGCGCATGTGACAATGTAACGTTGAATTTTTATAATTTAGACACTCAAAAATATGAAGCACGTGAAGTTAATGAAGCTTTAGAACTAACAAGTTTACTTGGTAATATTTCACATATTGATGATAAACCATTTACGCATTTACATGGAACATTCGGAACACGTGATTTTCAAACATTGAGTGGTCATTTAACGAAAGCTGTTGTATCAGCTACGGCTGAAATAGTAATTCAAATGACTAACTTAGATGTTAATCGTACACATGATGAAGAAACTGGATTGAACTTATTAAGACCTTAATGCAATGTATAAATTAAATTAGCCCATAGATGACATATTTAGATATGTATCTATGGGTTATTATATGTATTCCTCATTTATTACATTAAAATAGCATTTTATAACTTTAAATTTCTTTTGACTAGATAAACATAATGCTTAAATATTTGATTACCATTTAGGTAACCTTTATTATTAATCATTGACTAACTAAAATAAACTCTTATTTTTTCAAAGAAAGTAGTGTATAACATGACTTCGCGTTATATTGCCAGAATATATTTCATAATACTTTTCACATTCTCACTATTTGAAACACGTGTTTTTAATTTTATGAGTTTAAACCTCTTTTTAGCTTATATACCATTTGAGTTATGTTTACTATTAAGATTATTTAAGCCAAGAAAAAAATATGAATGGCCACTTTTTATAATATTTGGTTTGATTTTTGTATTGCTAGTGCCTAATACTTTTTATATGCTAACGGATTTAATTCATTTAAATCAATTTACATTTGATTTTTATGTTCAATTAAATATTATGGAATGGCTATATTTTACTTACCTATTATTAGGTGTCTTTTTAGCAATGTATTGTATGATTCTTATATTTATAAATTTGATGCATTTTACTTCAAAATTATGGATAAATCGTACTCTAATTGTAGTACTTATGTTCTTAAATGGTTTAGGTATTTATATGGGACGCTTTTTAAGATTCCATACTGTTCATTTGATTACTGAACCTTTCACTATTATTCGTCAGGTGATTGCATCTTTAAATACACAATCCATAACATTTATTTTACTAATGGTATTACTACAAACCGTAATCATTATTTTCGTGAAAGGAGTGAGAGTGGCAAAATGATTTGGCACATTATGATTCTTCTAATCATTATTATTGCTTTACAACTCATTATTGGACATTTCTTTCATAAAAATGGTTTTAGTATGACGCATAGTATTATCCTTATGTTATTACCACTTGGTATCGGTTTGTATCTCGTTCAAATTTTTTATTATGAACGCCGTTATCCTAAATGGGAAGTGCCATTAAATGTCAAACTACGCTTAAAATATATGTATTTGGTTACTTTCTTAGAATACGTAGCCGTATATATATGCTTATTTGCCTTAAAATAACACTTAAAACCTTGGATAAATGAAGATAAATATAAGCGTGTTCACACACTCACGTAAGTAGTTCTAATATAGATAATAAAACGTAGTTGAGTGCGGGGCCCCAGCAAAGAGATTTTCAACTAGAAAATCTACAAGCAAAGCAGGCTGGGGTAAAATAAATTTTGGAAAATATTATTTCTTCCCCACTCCCTTCTAACAAAAGTAAATTGGAGTGAGACAGCATTTAATTTGATTGCTATCTCACTCCAATTGTTTTTTATATTTGTTTAAATACTGACATAACATGGTCTCTTGCTTCTTTATGATCGACTAGTGGTTTTGGATAATCCTGACCTAGTTTAATACCTTCTTGTTCTAACTCCGCTTCATGTTTAAAAGGTTCATGTAATAATTTAGGAGTAACATCATTTAACTGTGGTATAAACGTTTTAATGTACAAAGCATCTTTATCAAATCGTTCACTCTGACGACTTGGATTAAACATTCTAAAGTAAGGAACTGCGTCTGTCCCTGTAGATGCAGACCATTGCCAACCATGTACATTTGATGCGGAATCAAAATCGATTAATTTTGTTCTAAAATAATCCTCACCCCAAGTCCAATCAATGAACAAATCTTTCGTTAAAAACTGTGAAACAACCATTCTCATACGATTATGCATAAATCCAGTTTGATTTAGTTCAGTCATTGCTGCGTCAACTATTGGAAAACCAGTACGCCCTTCACACCAACTTTTATAATCCTCTTTATTATATTCCCATTTAATGTCACGATATTTTTCATTAAATGCCTCATGAGCTGTGTTTGGATAATGCGTCATTAACACATAATAGAACTCTCTGAACATCAATTCTCGTATAAACTGTTCAATATTATGTTCATCCTCTTCATAACGCTCTATCAATTGAGTAACAATTTGCTTAATGTCTATTATGCCATAAGCCAAAATGATACTTAACTGACTTGTTAAGACTTCAGGCAAATATTCACGATTGGTTTCATAATTTTGTATGTCTTGATCTATGTAGTCATTCCATTTTTTAATTGCTTTTGATTCAGAAAGGCCATACTTAGAATAATCTTGGTTTAATTTTTGCTGAGATTTCACGAATAAATCGGACAAGTTCTTTAATTTATAGGCATAAGAGTCATGCTTTCTTAGTTTGGAACGATGTGCCTTATAAAAGCTGGTAAACACTTTGTATGGTTCCCCTTGTTTGTTCATCGTAGCGCTTGGTTTGAAATAGTGATTGGCACGCACTGTGGTAACTGTAATATTGTGCTTGTTAAAAGCCTTTTTTAAATGACGAATATCATAACTTTCTTGATGATAACTCATAATATCGCCAGCAACAATAACTTCACTGATAGATTTATCTTCACAAAAATCCCCTAAATCACTATAGTCTAACAAGAAGGGTTCAATATCATACTGTCTTAAGTCATTTAGAAATGATTGCATTACACCATAATAATAATTTGCTTTCATGTTTGTGCCATCTTCTTCGAATATTTCCTGTGGAATAATGAGGTAGCATTTCTCAATTTCCTCTTTATTTTGATGAATATATTCAAATAATGGATTGTTATTAATTCGGAAAACGCGATTTAGTATTACACCTATAGTCATCATTTCACTCCTGTTATTAAAGGTTCATTAACTTTACCCTTTTTCCAATAATTAAAATCAGAAACTTTATGTTTCGACTTAATGGAATACCAAAGTCTTTAAACCAATCCTAACCATTTCCAATATGTCAAACTAAATATGATTACTAAGATATAGGCAATAATAGTTAGTGGTACTCCTGTCTTTAGGAAGTCTTTAACTGTGAATGTACCCGTACCATAAGCAAGCATGTTTTGTGGTGCGCTAACAGGTAATAAGAAACCAAAGCTAATTACAAATTGTTGAATGAGCACAAATCCAATCGATTGATCACCTAAATGTAATGTAGCTGTAAGTGATATAAATACCGGTATGAGCGCTGAAGATAAACTTGTTGCACTCGCGAACCCAAGATGAATCAAGATATTAAATAGTGTTATAAGAGCAATAGTAGCTATGAGTGGCATATGTTGTAACCCCATAAGCCCGAAGGTTTGGTCACTCAGCCACTGTGCAGCGCCTGTTTTTAGTAGTACATTCCCTAATGAAATCCCTACTCCAAATACTATAATTGTTCCCCAAGGTATTGTTTTTTCTACACCTTTCCATGTAATAACACCAACTTTAGGTGTTAACATAATTGCTAAAGCAATTAAAGTAATTGACGCAGAGTCTATAGGATGTAGAATCTTTTCAGTAGACCAGAAGAAAAGTAATAACACAGATATAATTATCAGACGCCATTCTCTAAAAGATACTGGTCCTAATTTATCTAATTCTTCTTTTATCAATTCTTTGCCACCTTCAATTTCTTTATGTTCAGGTGGCATCACTTTCATCATGATAAAGAATAAAGCGATTGACATAAGGATAGACCATGGTGCTGCATATAAGAACCATTCTCCCCATGACACATCGTGTCCTAAGTTCTGATTAATAAAATTAGTAGCTACAATATTTTGAGCAGCCGCTGTTTTTATACCAATGTTCCAAATCGAAACGGCCTGGACTGCTGTAATAATTAAAAGTGATGCAAGTTTACTTTCTTTTGATACTTTGAATGCGGCAATCATACCTAATAAGATTGGTACAACTGCACCCGCTCTTGCAGTTGCTGAAGGAACAAAGAAAGCTAATAAAATTGAAACTAAGATCGCACCGATAACAATATTACGTGTTTTATTACCTACAATTGATAGCACTAGTAAAGCCAAACGTTTATGTAATTGCGTCTCTTGCATCGCTGCTGCCAAAAATAATGCCGCTGCTACTAATGCAACCGCAGATGTCGAAAATCCACTAAATGCATGCGTTAATGCATTTCCCGTGCCTAACCAATCAGCGCCAGATAATATTTTATCTCCCTCTTTTGGATTACCTAGTTTCTCTGACAGTTGTTGGACTGGACTAAATCCACAAATTAAAATGATTAAACCTAAAATCATTGTTGCTGAAACTGGATACGTCACAGCTTCGGTTACCCACATAATAACGGCAAACGCTAAGATGGCAAGAGCTCCTTTTGCCATTATTGGTAACCCTGCTGGTGTTGGTAATAACAAGATAATTAATAAAATGGCAAAGCTTATAATAATCCAAATTGGCTTGTAACCACTTTTACTCTTTTTCCCTTTTTTATTTTTTAAAAGGTTGTTATTCTCCTGTGTAGCCTGCACTTTTTCCATAGATACCACTCCCTTAATTCGTCAATTTCAGTATATCAAGAAAGCGCTTCATCAACGATTGAATGTGACAAAATACACAAAATATTCACTTTTCATATTATTTTAAGCATAAAAAAACTTTGTGATAACGTCTTACTGACTATCACAAAGTCTATGTCATTCTTAACAAAATTATTTAACCAAAAATTTCACGATTTAAGCCAAAAACATATAATAGCGTAAAGAATGTAGCCCCACTTAAAACGGTCAAAATTAAAGATAAAATAAGTGTTCGTTTAAAGCGATTAATAAAAGCTATGAATAAAATACCTAAATTGTATGCAAAAAAGAGTCCGAATAAAGACATTGTCACTTTAATGTTAGTATAAAATATATTAAATAGCAGTACGATAATAGCAAAAACTGTATAAGGAATCGTAATACATCTAAATTCAAAACGAATTTGTTTCGTACGTTTATCTTCGTTATTCATGGTCAAACCCTCCTATTTTTATTATAAAACATAAAAAAGTAAACGCCTATGTCATAACTGTGACAAAACGATATTATGTGAATTGAATCATATCAAGTTGATTACGTAATCTATCTGTATCCAATGACTCTCCAATGATAACGATAGTCATCGGTACGTCTTTATAGATAATGCCATAATCAGGTAAGCCCATTGCATATTGAAATTCATATGTTACTTCTGGTAGATCTCTAAACTTCACAAATCCTTTTAAGCGAAGTACACTATCTGGCAAACGCATAATAAATTGATAAAATAACTGACGGTCTATTGCTGCTGTAAATGTATACTGCATCGACTGAATTCCATGATGATGTATATGTTTATGCTGAATTTCATTATGTTGAATCACTTTACCGTTGATCTGTTCATCATTAAATTGACTATAAGTGGTAATAATTATAGGCGCTTGTGGATTGAGTTTATTTAAATTTTCTTTAACTTCGTTAAGTGCTTCTTCACCTATTAAATCAGTTTTATTTAGTATTATCGTATCACTATAACGTAATTGTTCTTCTAATAACTGAGTTGTTGAAGGACTATAGACTTCTTTTTTAGTGAATCTTTGTGCATCTACAATACCAATAATTGTTGGTTCATGAACATTTTTTATTATTGTAGGGTCTTGGCAAGCCGAATAAATCTCAAAGGGATGCGCTAAACCAGTTGCTTCTATAAGAATATGACTCGTATCTGTTTGATCAATCAACTGTTTCAATTGGTTAACTAAATCGTTATTTAAATCACAGCATACGCAGCCATTAATTAAAGAATGAATGGAAACATCATTTCCAAGTAATAAACTATCAACGTCAAAAGATCCAAATTCATTCATTATAATTGTTATTTTCTCATCTTTTTTTAATAATTGCTCTATATAATGTTTTAGAAATGTAGTTTTACCACTTCCTAAAAAGCCATTTACGATTGTAATTGATACTTTTTCATTTTTATTATTTATCATTTTAAAATCTCTTTTCTTTTTAAAATTAATTTGAATATGATAATATATGTATTTATTTTAGATTACACTTGATTAAAATAGAAATATCTTCTAGAATTTAAACATACTTTAATTTTAGCATGGCATTGAGACGAAGTGTGTTGCAAGTTATATTTTATACAACATAGACGAAATTTAATCCGAAACATAGAGGGACGGATAGAATGTCTGGAGGAGAACTTTAATGTCTGAACAACATAATTTGAAAGAGCAACTCTGCTTTAGTTTGTACAATGCACAAAGACAAGTTAATCGCTACTATTCAAATAAAGTCTTTAAAAAATACAATCTTACGTACCCACAATTTTTAGTGCTAAGTATTTTATGGGATGAATCTCCTGTAAATGTTAAAAAGGTAGTTACAGAACTAGCTTTAGATACTGGTACTGTATCACCTTTATTAAAAAGAATGGAACAAGTTGACCTCATCAAACGCGAACGTTCTGAAGTTGATCAACGTGAAGTATTTATTCATCTTACTGAGAAAAGCGAAAAATTCAAACCTGAATTAAGCGATGCATCTCAAAAAGTCGCGAATGCTTCTTCTTTAAGTAATGATGAAGTACATGAACTCAATCGTCTATTAGGGAAAGTCATTGATGCTTTTACCGAGTCAAAGTAAAATGACATGCTAATACTAAGCCAATTAAAGTTATTCGTTTCGAATCAAATTACTATATATTTATCAATAACGAAAAGCCTGAGTTATCTATAACAGATACCTCAGGTTTTTCGTTTTAAGACAACGTATGCGTATATTTAAGGTTCTATAATAAATTGGACTGATGACAAAATTCATCAGTCCAATTTTTATGTTTTTGAATAGAAAAAAGGCGCAATTACCTCTATAATTATTAGCTACCAAACAAAATAAAAAAGAAAGGTAATGCGCCTATGTGTAAGTCTATATTAAAAACATTAAGAATTAAAGATAAAAATATCAATTTTTCAGACGAAGTGATTGAGAAAAAATATAAAGGACGAATGAGCCTGTTTTATTATGCCGAGCTCACTTATCAACCTACATATTGTGAAAATTGTTTAGCTAAAAATGATAATTTCTCTATAGTAAAAAATGGTAAGAAAACCTCAACGATTACTTTGCTTAAAATTATGGAAATGCCCGCTTATTTAAATCTTCAAAAACAAAGATTTTATTGTAAAACATGCGATAGTCATTTTACTGCTAAATCTAATATTGTCGACGCTCATTGCTTTATTTCAAATAAAACAAAACTTGCAGTTTTAAATAAAGCACAAGAATGCCGCTCTCAAAAATCTATCGCTAAGTCATGCTTAATATCATCAATGACTGTGTCTAGAGTGATTAATCAAGCGGCAAGCGACGTAGGTCAGTCTTCTTTTGATGCTTTACCTGAACACTTAATGATGGACGAATTTAAAAGTGTTAAAAATGTAACTGGGAAAATGAGCTTTATTTATGCAGATGCTGTATCGCACCGCATCGTAGATGTGGTAGCGGATCGTAAGTTAAAATCGTTAAAAGATCATTTTTATCGCTATTCTTTGAAACTAAGACAAAAAGTCAAAACAGTAACGATTGATATGTATGAACCATATATGTCGCTAATCAAGCAATTATTTCCTAACGCGAAGATTATTATTGATCGTTTTCATATTGTTCAATCCTTAAATCGAGCGTTAAATATGTCTAGAGTTCATGTAATGAATTGTTATAGGGCCTCAAATAGACCGCTTTATAATAAATATAAAAGTTATTGGAAATTATTTCTTAAACCTTTTGAAACGCTAGAGGCATTTAATTATCGTAAAGTCCATTTATTTAAAGAGTGGAAAACTGAAAAAGGCATTGTAAATTACTTATTAGATGTAGATGAAGAATTATATAATACATATCACTACGTTCATGAGCTAAGACGATTTTTAAAAGAAAACCAAATAGAGAAATTTAATCATAAACTCTTTTCTATTCATCTTTCAGATGTGTGTCCTAAATTACGCCCAGTCATTAGAACTTTAAGACGATTAGCAACTTTCATTGAAAATACTATGACATATTCTAACCTGACCAACGGTCCGTTAGAAGGAATTAATAATAAAATCAAACTCATTAAAAGGGTATCTTTTGGTTATAGAAATTATGATAATTTACGTAATAGAATTATTATAACTTCGCGACTATTTGCCTCAACAACAAAAAAAGAGATTAAACAACCTAAGGTTGCTTAATCTCAATATTAGGACTCATCAGTCCGATTTGACATAGAGCCATATTTAAATATTGTCTAATTCATTTTTAATAAACGACTTAAATAATGGTTGCCATGACTTAGTTCATCATAACTTCCTTGTTCTCTAATCTGTCCATCAATAAGAACAACTATCTTGTCGAAATATGGCAGTAATTTTAAATCATGCGTTGCAATTACCAGTGTTTCAACTTGTTCATCAATCAATTGCATCACTTGTTTAGTATTATCCTCATCTAATGCAGTCGTTGGTTCATCTAATAACCATATTGAGGAACCTTTTATTAAAAGTCGTCCTAATGCAATACGTTGCACCTCACCACCTGATAATGTGTTTCCATCTAAAGTGATTGTTTTTTCTAGATCTAGATAGCCTAAATTGAGGCTCGTTAAGACACGTTGAATGACATCATCATTTTTACTAGAGAACATATTGTAACGTAATGTACCATCAAATAATTGTTGTGATTGTAAAAGAACATTAAGCTTTTCAAAGCGAATGTCTTCATCTAGTTGTGATATGTTCTGACCATCGAGAGAAACTTGTCCTTTATCGATATCGTACAAACCACTCATGATTTGTAATAATGTACTTTTTCCTGAACCAGATGGTCCAACAATCGCTACTTTTTCCCCTTTTCCAACAGTTAAATTAATATTGGATAACGTTGGTATTTCTTGATGTTCGTAACTAAATGATACATTCCTAATATTGTATACGTTACTCTGTTTTGTTACCAATGATTGCTTAGATTGATCTACTGGATATGATAGAACATCATTTAAACTATTTAACGCTTCATCAGTATCTGCTTTGTAATATGCAAAGTTACTCATAGGCACTGTTTGTTCGAATAAAGTTAACATCATCAAAACAATACTCGTTAAATACACAACATTTAATTGTCCTTCTTTAACTTGAATAAATCCTAATGCTAAGGTAGCAAATATAGCGATCATTGCGATTATATTTAGCATATAATCATATAAAGTTAAAAATCGCGCTTCTTTCGATTGCATTTTGTCATACGATTCTAATGCATTCATTAAATCTTCACGATAGGCTTCTACATTGTTAAAACGATCTAACTCAGCATAGCCTTCTTTGTAATCGTAAAATTGGGTAATCGTAGTTTGTTGCTGTTGTGCAACTTGTTGCTTTAATTTGCCTACACGTTTAGCACTCAACCACGGTACAAGCCAAAGTGAACAGAACATACTTATAATGATAACTATAGCATGCATAACACTAAAATATACCAATGTTACTGCTGCAATAATTGCTGTGAAACCAATGACAACCGGTGGATAAAAGACTCTTAAATAGATGTTTTGTAAAGCTTCTACTTTGCTTATCATTTTAGTCAATAAATCAGCGGATGAATATTGGCGATATAAATTAGGTACTCTAGGGATTAATTTTTCTAAAAATTGAACCCGAACATCTCGTAACATTGTAAATGTCGTTTTGTGTGATAGTAAACGCTCCCCATATCTTGCAATCGCACGTATAAACCCGAACAACTTAACCGATACAACTAACACCATTAATGCATATAAAGGTGCGCCTAAAGCACTTTGAGTTACCATGTAACCACTTAAGAAGAACATTGCTAATGCAACGACACTCCCAATAACACCCGTCAATATTGCTAATATTAAATCTTTGTCAGGTCGAAATCGAATTTGTGGTTTCACACTAAGTCACCACCTTTTTCAAGTCTTACAGAAATCGTTTGATCATCTTCAACTAAGTAACCATCTTTTATAAATAATCGTCGCGTTGCTTGACGAATCGTTGAATCGCGATGGGCAATCATAATCATCGTTACCCCTTCAAAATGTTGTGCGACTACTTGTTGAATAACAGTTTCAGTCTCTAAATCCAGGCCAGTGGTAGGTTCATCAAAAACAACAATATCAGGATTCATTAATAACACCCTTGATAACTCAATACGACGCATTTGTCCGCCTGATAGCATTTCTCCACCTTCACCTATTCTGCTATGAATACCATTTTTTAGAGACATTACCTTTTCTTTTAGTCCAACCATCTCTAACACATGAAGAATTTGGTCGTCATCAACTTTTTTAAACATTGCTATGTTGTCTTTAATTGATGCTGAAAAAATATAAGGATTTTGACTTAGCATTCCAATTTGATTAACACATTTGTTAAAAGATACATGCCCACTCGTCGGACGTACTATTTGAGTAAGTAATTTGGCTAAAGTCGTTTTACCTGCACCACTTGGTCCTACAATAGCTACATTTTCACCCTTATCTATCTTGAGCGATATATCACGAATGGCATAAGAAGGACTATTCGGATACTGATAATTGACGTTGCGCATCTTAATAAGAGATTCTTGTTGCTCTTTTACTATTTCTTGATTAGTAAGCGGTGTGTTTTCAGAATCTAAAAATTCAAAAACTACATCAATTGCACCCTCACTTTGTTTACCTGTGTGGAAAGCTTGTCCTAAATCTTTAATAGCATTATAAAATTCAGGAGCTAATATAATTGCAATAGCTGCTGTTTTAAAATCAATATTATGAAAGACAACAAGACTTAATGCTGCTTCTAATGCAACCAATCCAATACCAAGCATACTTATGAATTCGAGCATCAAACTTGATAAAAATGCACTTTTTAATATGCGCATCGTTAAATCTCGAAATTGTGTACTATCTTCATATACTTGCTTTTTCGTGTGGGCTGTCTGTCTAAAAAGTTTAAGTGTAATGAGTCCCTTAGAAACATTAAGAAAACGTTGACTAAACTGATTTAAATACGTCATTTGATCTTTTGATTCATCACGTGTTTTAAGTCCAAAAATAATATAAAAAAGTGGAATAAAGGGTGCTGTAACTATCATTATTAATGCGGTATTTAAATGAATAAAACACATTGCTATGATAATCATTAAAGGGATCATCATAGATTTAAAGACCTGTGGCAAATAATTTTTAAAAAACGGGGATAGTCCGTCTATTGTCTCTGTTAAAATATTAATTTGCGTTCCTGTTGCAATAGTTGATTCTTTCAAAACAACTTCTCGACGCAATTGATGTTTAACTTTGCCAGCTAACATATCACCTAATCGTAAATTAATCATATTCAATGTTGCTCTAAGAATTAAAACGATTAAGATGATAATCAATAGTGAATTTACAGAACTCAAATGATTGTAAAGCACTCGATCTAAAAAACTCGCAATACTTATATTCTGAACCACTACTGTTATTGCTAAGAACATACTTACAATTCCCATAGATAATGGAAATACTTTATATTTAAAGACTAAATTCATTAGTTTTTTCACTTTATCTTCACCTAATTTATTATTATAAAAGGTTCTCAATTGTTTATCATTTAATATCTTTTAAAAAACAGTGACAAAATAATGAACATACAATCTCATTCTTAAGTCCGTTGCGGTAAGTTAGTTATATCAGTAAATTAGTAAAGGTACTGCGATATATTTTATATAAATTCAATTATTAGTTATCTCATTATTATTAGCGTTGATTTGATGCGTTATGATATTATAGAAAAGTGAATTTTGACAACAATATATTTAAAGACAACAATATTTTAAATTTTTAATAAAAGAAAGAGGTTACTTATGATTATTATCGAGTTTATAAAGGGCCTTATCTTAGGTATTGTCGAAGGTTTAACTGAATTTGCTCCAGTTTCATCTACAGGTCATATGATTCTAGTGGATGATATGTGGTTAAAATCGACTGAATTTCTAGGTCCTCATTCAGCTTTTACATTTAAAGTCGTAATTCAATTAGGTTCTGTTTTTGCTGCGGCATGGGTGTTCCGTGAGCGCTATTTCGAAATGTTACATATTGGCAAATATAGAAATAGTTCAATAAACGAGGAGTTTCGTTCTAAACCACGTCGATTAAATTTACTACACGTATTAGTCGGTATGATTCCAGCTGGTATATTAGGTGTGTTATTCGACGATTTTATTGAAGCGCATTTATTTAGTGTTCCTACTGTAATGATTGGTTTATTCTTAGGTGCAATTTATATGATTATTGCAGACAAATATAGTAAAAAAGTTCAAAATCCTAAGTCAGTTGACCAAATCAATTATGTTCAAGCATTCGTAATTGGTATCTCTCAAGCGGTAGCAATGTGGCCTGGTTTCAGTAGATCTGGGTCTACGATCTCAACAGGTGTCTTGATGAAGTTAGATCATAAGTCTGCTTCTGACTTTACCTTCATTATGGCTGTACCTATTATGCTAGCTGCAAGTGCACTATCATTAGTTAAAAACTATCAATATATTGAACTTGCACATATTCCATTTTACTTAATTGGATTCTTGGCTGCCTTTATTGTTGGCTTGATTGCAATCAAAACATTCTTACACTTAATTAATAAAGTTAAGTTAGTACCATTTGCAATTTATCGAATCGTATTGGTAATAATTATAGCCATTCTTTACTTCGGCTTTGGAATTGGTCAAGGCATTTCAGGTTAATTATAAATCAATCTAATAATGGCTTTACGCCACATAACATCGTCAAAGATTTAATCTTTGGCGATTTTTTTAGTCAATGAGCTGACTAAAACACTCTCTTAACCTACCTAGTTTTACTCAAGTTAATATAAGGGTTCTAGCTAGTTCCTTCGTTTAGTATGATGTATCATAGGGTAATGAAGATAAATAGTAAATCTAATGGAGGCAACGAGTATGGACAAAAAGAAAATCATTAAAACGGCGATTAATGTTTTACCAATCATTATTGTGCCACTAGTAGTAGAACGTAAGCGTATTAAATCTCATCCTGAGGTACAAAAAGCAACTCATGCAACGTCAAATGCAGGACAAGCGATTGCGAATAAAGCAACAGGTGCAAAAGAGTATTTAGGAGATAAAAAACAAGAATTCGACAACAAACGTGAATTAAAGAAAATTGCAAAAGAAAATGATCCTGAATACATTCAGAAAAAAGGCGAAAAGTTAGCTAAGAAAAACTATAAAGAAGCTGACAAAATGAATAAAAAACTACAAAAAAATATCGAACAACGTCATAAAGAAGAAGAAAAAGAGCGTGAAAAGAACGAAAAACAACGCATTAAAGACATGAAGAAAACTCAAAAATATCAAGAAAAAGTTGGTTTAACTCCTGGGAAACTTGATGATGAGACAGAGAAAAAAGGCGAAAAACTCGAGAAAGATAATAAAAAAGACGTTAATAAGCTAGATAAAAAGCTCCAAAAAAATATTGATAAACGTCATAAAGAAGAAGAGAAATTACAAAAGCAAGAAGAAAAAGCACGCATCAAAGAAATGAAAAAGTTCAAAGATCATGAAGCCGAAAGTGTTGTTACACAAAATAAAAATGAAGATAACAATAAGGCGTAACGCTTTATGACACGTGTAATCATTGATGGAGATGCTTGTCCAGTAGTTGATTCAGTAATTGAATTAACTACTGGGACAGGCATTTTTGTTACCATTTTACGTAGCTTTAGCCATTACTCAAATAAAGTGCTCCCAAATCACGTTGAAACAATTTATATTGATGATGGACCTGATGCTGTTGACTATAAAATTGTAAAGCTTGCTACACCAGAAGACATTGTAATAACTCAAGATTATGGACTTGCCAGTTTATTACTATCTAAAGTTAAGATTGTAATGCATCATAAAGGGCATTTGTATCGTTCAAGTAATATAGATATGTTATTACAACAACGTTATAATAATGCACAGATAAGAAAGCAAGGCGGTCGTCATAAAGGGCCTCCCCCTTTTTCAAAAGAAGATAAAAAACAATTTGAGCGTGCATTTAAATCTGTTATCAAACAACTATAGGAGGAAGAATAATGAAGCGAATTGCAGTATATTGCGGTGCTAGTAAAGGTAAAGACCCCATTTATGTTAAAGAAGCATACGAACTTGGTAAATATATGGCTGAGCAAGGCTATGAATTAGTTTTTGGTGCAGGTTCTGTAGGTATTATGGGTGCAATTCAAGATGGTGTATTAGATCACGGTGGACATGCTATTGGTGTAATGCCTAAGATGTTAGATGAAAAAGAAATCACTAGTCAAAAAGTGAGCGAACTTATTCTTGTAGATTCAATGCATGAACGCAAACAAAAAATGGCGGAACTTGCAGATGCTTTTGTAATGGCCCCTGGTGGCGCTGGATCTCTTGAGGAATTTTTCGAGACTTATAGTTGGGCGCAAATTGGCATTCATGAAAAACCAATTGCCGTTTATAATTTAAATGGATTCTTCAATCCACTTCAACAACTTATAAATAGTATGATTGAAGAAGGATTTATTGATGAAAAATATAAACATTTAGCACCTTTATATAATTCTAAAGAAGATTTAATTAATGGGTTACTTAATTTTAAACCCCTAGGTATACGTACATACGATTAATTATAAAGCGACATGTTTTGGACTATTATATTTATAAAAGTGATTATTTATCACATAATATAACCATCCAATCTCATGTCGCTTTTAATTTTATATTGATAATTGTTTATAATAACGTACTTGTCTTTTTAACATATGATATTTGCTTAACTCTGGTAATTCAAAATGGTCATATAATGTCATGCCAATTTTTTCCATTACTTTTCTAGAAGGCAAATTATTTTCTGCAGTAAAGCTATAAATAGCTTCAATCCCCTTTTTTTTGGCAAATGCTAACACAGCTGTTGCACCTTCAGTGGCAAGTCCGTTACCCCATACTTCTGGAATAAGACGCCATCCAATTTCATATAGTGGTAATTCCTCAAATGGGTATTGGCTATCTTGAGGTATATAATTAACCCCAATAAAACCAAGCCATTCGCCAGTTTCTTTAAGTTCAACTGCAAATAAGCCTATACCGTTTTCTTTAATAATGTCATCCATTTTTTTCATATCTAATTCAGAACGTCGATAACTTAATAAACTTGGAAAATAGCGTCGCACTTGAGGATTAGCATTCATCTTTTGAAATGGCAATAAATCTTCTTGCTTCCAGTCTCGTAATTTAAGTCTTTCTGTTTCTATATATGTAGCCATTTTCAACACCCCATTTTAAAGAAATACATGAGTAAAAAAGTGCGATATGGATATAGACCATAGCACACTTTATCCGTCTTTAAATTTGATTGAGTAACTAATTAACCTCTAGATATATAACTAACGAGTTCAATGTGTACTGGAATCTCTTTTAAACGATCACGTTGATCTTTAGGTGCAACAAAAGTTGCATCTACAAAGTCATTACGATGGTTAAGTTTAAATGTAGCTACAAATGTGTCAGTATCAGATTCAAAGTTTGGTAAGTGTGCAACCACACGTTTGATTTCACCAGTAGAATCAACAATTGTACGTCCAGTAATATTTTCAATTTCACGTCCTAATTCAGGTAATGTGATTTCGCGCCCTTCTAAAATGTGAAAATCTTGTTCATGCATATGTCATCTCTCCAATGTTATAGTTTATGATTAAACGTTTTTTATGTAGTTATGTTTAATTTGTACAATAATTAAATTGTGAATTGTAAATGGTTTAGATTAAGTTTACCCTACATCCATACATGTCAAACTTGACGTATGAGGCTGGCCAAATTGCCTTCATTATTTAAATAAATTTATTAACGGCTACTTGATGATGTATCGTCTGAGCTACTTTGTTCACTTGTAGCACTTTCACCGCTATTTGATTGACGCTCTTGAGTATTACTAGATTGGTTAGATTGCTGTGAATCACTACCACCATTTGTCTCAGAAGTATTCGTTTCGTTACTTGACGTGCTATTTTCAGTGGTACTTTGGCTCTTAGATTGTTTGTATGTATCACTATCTGATGATTGATTTGAGTCACTACTATCACTTTCATCGCTTTCTGAATCATCTTTAGCTGATTCTGTCGCAACTGAATCATCAACTTCTTTTTGAAGCTTTTCACGTTGGTCGTTAAGTTTCTCTTTTTGCTTTTCTAAATCTTTCTTTTGATTTTTCAAATCATCATTTTCTTTTTGTAGTTTTTTAACATCTTTCTCTAATGATGCTCTTTCATCGCTTTTACCGCAAGCAGACAACATAAGTGTCGCAGAAAGTAGAAGTATCAACCATTTTTTCATGCTTTTCTCCTTTATTACGAATGAGTAATATTATTTTAACATGAATTAAGAACCTATTCATTTGTTTACCTTAGGTCTTTACGCATTTTTACATGACTTATCGCATAACCATTCGCTTTATTGAGCTCAATCATTGCATCATTTGTAGCATCAACCATACCTTCAATTGATTTAGCACCCATTTCAATCGCCCAATTTTCTAAAGCAATCTTTAGACGCTTAGCATGACCCAGTCCTCGAAAATGAGGGTCTGTGTATATCATCTCAGTGATTACTTTTTCTTGAACTGCTTCAAAATGCCCCCAAATAAACGAAATTAAGCGCTGTGTGTCTTCGCTCAATTCAATTAAAATTATATCATTACTGTGCTTTAATCGTTGAATAATCATATCTTGACGTAATCCAATTGATAGATGTGTCGCATTGTAATGTGTTTCTCGCTTTTCAATATAATATTCTTGTATCTTTGCGATGGATTCAATCCATAGCATATCTTTAACAGTTAGTTTTCGCATAATGACTTCCTTTATGTTATACATTATATTCTATATTTATCTATGGTATGATTATCCATATTTAACATATAATAATCTATTATTTTTAAAAATAAAATAAGTTTAGACGTTAAGGAGCTTAGTCAATGAAATCCACTGCGAAATTAGCACGTGAAAATAATGTAAAATCATTGCGCCTAAATAATACAGATAGAGAAATCTTTGAAAATTATATGACATATATCCGCGCTGATTTACGCGTCAATCCGCATGACAGTGAGGTAATGCTAAGTCGCATATTAAAAAGATTATTAGAAGCTGAGAATGAAGGTACGTTAGCATTAGAGTTTTTCGAACATAATCCAAAAGCACATGCTAAAAAAGAAATTAAATCATTGCCAAATGAAACGTTTCAAAATATATTTAAGTATATTTTCAGGAATTTTATTTTTTTAATTGGTATTTTTTGTTTCTTTAAAGGCTTTATTGGCTTTTTTATTGGTGGAGATAATAATGAAGTTTACTTGTATACATTTCCGATTAGTGTCATAGCAGGTTTATTTATTATCTTTATGTTTATATTAGTCATATTTAAGACGGTTCAACTTCAAAGTTTCAATAATTCACATTGGGTGTGGTTATTTAATTACACTATTATCGCTTTACTGTTAGTCGCTCTATTTTATGTCTTTTTTATTCCGCAATCATTTTTAGCTTTTGGTCCTTACATACTTATTAGTAATTGGTCATTTATTATAATTTCAGCCATCATTACGCCGATCGCTTTTTATATACAACATCATTTTGTTAACAAGGATTCAAATACTATCTTATAATACGTTGTCACGATGAACTAAGACTTGTAAAGTAGCATTTTATGAAAATAAAAAGGTTAAGCATCTGTATCGTACGTGCGCAATGATGTTCTCAAAAGATGATTTGAAAACTCAAAGCCACTTTGATATAAATGACTTAACCTTTTTTTAATTAGCCTACTAAAAACACATCTATAAAGAACCAAATGACCATAATGAACATAATTAACGCTTGTGCAACCGAACTCGCTAAAAATGCTACTACAGATCCAATGCTTGCATTAAGTGCTTTTCCAAAATCAAAATCTTGCACTAATTCTACAATGAGCACTGCTATAAAAGGTACAATGATAATACCGAACGGTGGAATGACGAAGCATCCAACAATCACACCTATTAACGCTGCATACTCACCCAATTTAGAACCGCCAAAGCGATTTACAAAGTATTTATTCATTAAAAAGTCAGATACTAAAATAAATACAGTGAACAAAATCATAGCTACATAAAATATCCATGATAACCCATCTTGAGAGAATCCAAATTGATAAATTAAGAATCCTACCCATAGCACAAGTACAGATGGAATAATAGGTTTAATTAAACCTACAAATGCTAAAACAAATGATAATAGTATTAATATCCATAAAACAACTTCCATTACTTAACTTTCACATCCGCTTCCGTATATTTTTGATCTTTCGTAAAGAATATCAATATCATTCCTATGAAAATAGATGTTGCTGAAACGAAGAAAACATTCTCCAATCCAACCCAATGACTCATTGCACCACCTAATAAATTTCCTAACAACTGTCCAATCACCATTGCATTCGCAAATAATGTTGAAGCATAACCTGGGAAATCAGGTAAAATATCTTGGAAATAGCTAATACCTAATCCGAGTAAGATAGCTAAAAATAGTGCTAAGAAGATTTGTCCAATCATCATAGCATAGATATTTTCAAAAACACCAATACTAAAATAGAAGGCACCACCACTAATTGCACCTATGATTAACAACGTTCGAGTAGCCAACTTAGCAGATAACATACCTAATATAACCATAAAGGGAACTTCTAAGCCGGCACATAAACTTGCTAGCGTTCCTACATATCCCTCTTGCTCCTTAAGATAATCTGTGACAAATAGCGGCATATTCATTGTGTACATCCATTGACCTATATGTAATAAAATAAATGCTATAAATGGAATAAATAGTGTTTTATCCTTAAGCATGTTAGGCGCAGTCTTCTCAATATTGGCTGTACCACCAACTTGCTCTTTTGCTGATAAATTTAAATCTTTATAGAAGAAGATTTGTAAAATAAGTGTGAATAATAATATAAAGACGGTGCCGCCAAAAAGTCCAGCATATCCCATAAATTGAATTAAATACGCTCCGATTAACGGACCAAATAAGAAACCAAAAGAAAACATAGAACGTAAAACAGTATTGGCAAATTTAGCATTATTTCTTGAAGATGAAACGTTAATGGATTCACGTGCAGATGCATATAATTGTGGCATTGCTGGAGCGAATAACCCTTGAAAAACAGCGTATACAATAATAAACAACCAAATATTATGAATATAAAAATAAATCGAGAAACTAATAGCCCCCATCATTAGTGCACTAATGATGAGTACTTTTCTATTAATGCTATGCGTATCTGAAAAGCGAGCGACAATAGAATTGACTGTAAATTGACTCACTGCTGCTAGGGCAAGTAAAATGCCGAATTGGTTAGTTGTCATCCCTAGCTCTTTAGTCGCGAATAAGACGAAGTAAGGTACTGTGATGGCAATCCCCATACCTAATAGCATCATATTCACAACAAATAATTTGTAGTTTTTTATATGCAACAATGCTGCAAACATTTTTCTACCTCTATTCTTTTTTTAATTACACATTATCCTAATGATTAGCGAATAAAGTTAAGCATCAAAGTAACAAATGACTCAACTTGAGGGAGTTGTAACATGCTACTGTCATAACTCATAAACGTTGAGCGAATAAGTGGTTGATTGTCGATGTTTACCTTTTCAAATTCAAACATATTTTTATCTATATTTTTCATCATGATTTCCGGAAGAATCGTAACCCCTACACCACTTACTAACATTTCTTTGCATGTAGCAACTTGATCCACTGTTATCGTTGCGTGATAATCTTGTCCAAGATTCTCATTATACCATTCTTTAATTTGATTGATATAGATAGGATCAGCTTGAAACTCTATGAAAGGTAATTTAGAAACCTCGCTCTTTCTTTCTTTTGGGTAGATAAAATAATGATCATCGTCAAAGAGGTGTGTATTAGTCAAGTTCATTACTTTATTTCCTCGAGTTATCATCACATGATAGTCTCTATGATTTGCTTTAATTTGTTCTGTAGAACCTACTTGAACTTGTATCTCAACATTTGGAAATTGTGAATTATATAAACTTAATACTTCTGGTAATAACGTTTGACCAATCAATGATGAGCAGCCGATTGAAATGGTACCATTCACTTCTCCAATATGTGCTTGCATTTTATCAAAAAATACACGCTCTCGTTTTAACATGTCACGAGCGTGCTCAATAATCATAGCACCCTCAGTGGTAGTGATTAATTGCTTCTTTGTACGGATAAATATGCCTACACCAAATGAATGCTCTATTGCTTTAAGTCGTTGTGTTACAGCTGGTTGAGAAATATATAATATTTCTGCTGCTTTACGTAACGTCTTGGTTTCATCTAATGTAATTAATAATCGATAGTCTTCTATTTTCATAGCTTCCCCCTACTAATGTTTATTCATGAACATGGCTATGAGCAACAAAAAAATTTAAGACTGAAACGAAAACTATATAAACAATGCTTCACATTTACTTATCGTTCCGCTTCGCTCCTAATATTAAAGGCTTAGAGTTCCATCATTTCCCTTTATTTACATGTGGCTTATGATGTTGAATATGTTTTTTATACGTCTTATTATAATTTGGCTTTTTCAACTTACCAACCATCTTGTTATAGCAATACATAATTCGATTATTAACATCATCAAAATTTTCATTGATTTCAATCATCAATTGATGCGCAATCATATAAGCTTCATGATATTGCTTTTTAGTGATTTGTTCATTTTTTAATGCTAATTTCAAATCATTTTCATCAACGAGTTCATATTCTCCAGTTGATGGTAACACAAGCACATCCAAGAATAAATCGAGTGTTCTAGCATTGCCCTTTTGAGTAATATTCTTAATATTGATATCGAAGTAATACTCCAATGGATTTCCTTTATCATCAAACATTGCAGTAATACTATATCGTTTCTTTTCCGGCAAAATCTGCAACCATTGATAATTGTCATCAGCAACAATTATATTCTGGCCTACTACCGTCACCTCTAAAGGTTCACGAACCTTCTTCATCGTGACCAAGCCAATAATACCCTTAAATCTATTATTATTTACCTTAACTTCTATGTAATCACGTTCTAATAGGCGACGCCAGTGACGTTTATCTATATATTTAATTTTCATAAAGCCACCAACTCCTTGTCATTATTATATTAAACTAACTAATTGATGTCATCTTTGGTCGTTTTTAATTGAATTACGCACATAAACATATAAAAATTTTCAATTTTATTTTACTACAACTAATTAATTTTTAGGGAAAATTGACAAAAATACTCGTATTTGATAATTTATGTTTATATTATCTGAAAATTCTAAATAAATTGATAAAGGAGGAACTGCTATTGACTTACAGACCTTTTAAAGCAGACCATGTTGGAAGTTTGTTACGACCTCAAAGATTAAAGGACGCTCGCGCTAAATATAATCAAAATGAAATCAGTGGTGCAGAGCTAAAACAAATAGAAGATGAGGAAATCGACCGTATTATAGAGAAGCAATTAGAAATAGGTTTACATAGTATTACTGATGGTGAATTTCGAAGAAGTTGGTGGCACTTTGATTTCTTAGAAAATCTAGATGGTGTCGAAGGTTACACTCCTGATCACGGGCTAGAATTTGAAGGGCTAGAAACGCGTGCCCATAATGTAAGAGTAGTTGATAAAGTTAGATATAATCCTAATCACCCCCATTTTGACCATTTCAAGTTCTTATATGACAGAGTTAATGGACGCGCTACCGCAAAAGTATCAATTCCGAGTCCAAACCAATTATTCCACCCTAACATATTGAATGAAGATATTTATCCAAATATTGAAGACTTTGCTCATGATATTTCTGAAGCTTATCGCCAATCATTGCAACATTTTTATGATTTAGGTGCAAGATACATACAAATAGACGATGTATATTGGGCTAGTCTGACTGACGGTACACATAAAGTTCGAGGACGTCAACGTACAGATGAAGAAAAAGTTCGAGCTCGTGAATTAGCATATAAGGTGGTAAATGATGCTGTCAAAGGTCTTCCAAAGGATTTAATTTTAACTACACACATTTGTCGTGGTAACTATCAATCAACATGGGCAATTTCAGGTGGTTACGAAGCGATTGCTCCGTATTTATTTAAAGAGCACCTGCATGGATTTTTCTTAGAATATGATGATGAGCGTTCTGGCGACTTTGAGCCTTTACGCTATTTTGATAAGGAAGCTTATGCCGTACTAGGTTTAATTACTTCTAAGACACCCGCACTTGAAGATAAAGAATTAATTAAACAACGTATTAAAGAGGCACAACAATACATCTCTCTAGATCAAATATGTTTGAGTCCTCAATGTGGATTCGCTTCAACTGAAGAAGGTAATCAGCTCACAGAAGAAGAACAATGGACTAAATTAAAATATGTCGTAGAGCTATCTAATGAGTTATTAGGCAGCGCTAATTAGCACCATATTGAATTCTAAAAAACACAAAGTTAGATGAACCTAACTTTGTGTTTTTTAGTCTATTGGTCTATGTTTAATAAGGCATATTGTTTAATAATTGCCTCGTGTTGAGGATACATACTGTACAACTCATCTTGTGTGAATAATTCAAAATGATTAAAATCAAATGCTGGTTGGCACATACATCCAACCAAACTATAGCCTTTTCTGTCTGTTAAACTCGATGCAAAAATAGTACCTTTAGGCACTAAATACTGCAATACGTCGCCATTTTCAATTGAAGCGCCTAATTGTACTGATTGATAGTTCCCCTGAGGTGTAATCATATGAATGGTCAAAGATTCACCTGCATGATAATACCATACTTCATCCGCATCGATACGATGAAAATGAGAAATATCACCAGTATTTAACAAGAAGTATATACTACTGAATGGTGCACGTTGTGCCTCATTTGTTGTTTCTCGAATTGTTTCTTTATAATAGCCACCTTCTGGATGAGGTGTTAGATCAAGTTGTTTAATCCAATAATCTGCATTTTTCTTCATTATTTTAAATCCACATTATGGAAAACATTTTGAACATCTTCAAGGTCTTCGAGTGCATCAATTAATTTCTCAAATGTTGCTTGGTCATCCTCTGATAATTCAATATCAGTTTGAGGTAACATTTCAAACTCAGTAACTTTAAATTCTTCTACACCTGTTTGACGTAATGCATCTTGTACATGAGCAAATTGGTCTGGTTCGGCATAAACGATTGTAAGATCTCCATCTTCAATTACATCTCTAACATCAACATCTTGTTCCATTAATGCCTCTAAAATGTCATCAGCTGATTTACCTTCAATGCCGAAAGTAGCCGTGTGATCAAACATGTAAGCTACAGAACCTGATACACCCATATTTCCGCCATTTTTACCGAAAGCAGCTCTCACATCTGAAGCCGTACGGTTTACATTATTAGTTAATGCATCTACGATAAGCATTGAACCACTTGGTCCAAAGCCTTCGTAACGTAGGTGGTCATAATTTTCATCACCAGCACCTTTAGCTTTGTCAATTGCTCTATCAATAATATGATTAGGTACTGAATACGTCTTCGCTCTTTCAAGTACTAATCTTAATGCTTGGTTAGATTCAGGATCTGGTTCACCAGATTTGGCTGCTACATATATTTCTTTACCAAATTTCGCATATATTCTACTTGTATTTTTATCTTTTTGGGCCTTTTTCTCTTTAATATTATTCCATTTACGTCCCATAATGTCATCTCACTTTCATACTCAATAATCCTTATTATATAGCATTAATAAATCATTGTCTAAAAAGGAAATAAACGCATTGTACGAAGTAAAAATAAGCATAAAAAAAATACTGACAGAATGTCTTTGTCAGTATTCTCGTTCAACATATTAAATTAAATATCTAAGAATTCTTCAACATCATTGAATAAAGCATCGAATTTTTTAACATTCTTCTCATCCATATAGATAAAAATTTTTCTCTCATCTTCAGTTGATCGAACCTTACTTAGTCTTTCTTTTTCTATAAGTCGTCGAATTGAGACTAATAATTTAGTTCTACTTAGCTCTAACTCACTAATTGCTATTTTTAGAAATTTTTGCATTAACATTTGATCTTTAGCAATATGTTCATGAGCAAGTTTGAGCAAAGCCAAATCATTTAATGTCAACTTATATTGTTTATCTATGTACTCTGACAATGCTTTATATTGTTTATAGAATTCTAGTAATTTATTTAATTTGTCATTATTCAATGATTTTTGCACCTCCAAATATAAGCAGACAACTTAATTACTATTATCCTTTATATTTTTAGGTATGTCCTATAACTTTGTTTAGAAATTTTTGTCGAATTTACTAACAATGTTAAAAATAGTTGTGCAAAACACAATTGAGTAGATTTTATTTTTTTAAAACTTTAACGATATACAACGCATTGTAATTAAGTTTAATTTGAAGGGGGTGCATTATTAAAGTTATGTTCTATCATTTGAAATGTTGGATGGATTAAATAATCTAGTTTTCTTAAAAATCGTTTTGACCATTTATGTTTTTTTCTAATACTCTGAGAAATAAGATGATTAATATTACCGTTATAGTCATCGATGAGTTGAATTTGAACTAAATAGGTATCTTTTAATACATCATCTGCAAAATCAATAAATATATCTGTCTGATCATAATTGACTTGCAATGATTCACTTTCTAAAACACGCCAATCGTAAATTAGAACAGTATATTGGTCTTCATCGTCAATTAAGATGTAATTTTCATTAAATAATTTGGGTTTCATACTAATTTCAATGAGTTGCTCTAAAATCGCTCCTAATATCGACTTAAAACCGTTTTCATCGAATATGTGAAGTGCATTAAACAAATTACCACTATGCTTGAAGTTAAAGCCAATTCCGTTAAAATATGACGCTGTTCTCACAAATGTCTCAATTAATAAAGGTGCACTATTATTCAAATCATTATATTTACTATTTAAAAATTTGTGGTTTTCAAAATTTAAAAATATTATTTTCTGATCTTCTAGATCAAATTGCTTTAATATTTGTCTAATATTTTGATATCGTAATATATTTTTCACCAGTAAATGTTCATTCTGTTCAATTAAGTAAGGCATTTTTAGTTGTGCATTATCAATATATAAAAATTCAAAATTAATGCGTTTGATTTGTGATTCTAATGTTTTAAACAATACAGGGTCGTTTAGCAGCTTACTTATTTCTAACCCAAATGAAAATTGTTGCGTTTTATGCTGTATTTTTAAAATGATTCGATAAATGGATTTCAAATTTACTTCATCTAAATCAAATACAAGACCTAATTTATGATTACCACTCGTAGGAAGTTGATGTTCTCTGAAGTAGTTTGCTACATCCTCAAAATTAGACTCTAAAAAATCCGTTAACGTTAAATCTTCCAGTCTAAATACTACATTTAATTCATTAATAATGATGTATTCAAACAATCGTTGTCTTTCATACTTTGTCATTTGATCTTTAATATCACGCATATCTACATTTAGATAAAACTTCAATGTTGAGTGTTCGTAATACAAAGGTCGTGCAAAATCTTGAAAAAATAATAATCTTATTTCTTCTATAGTATTAATTTGAATCACTAAATAATACGGATTCACAGTAGAACCAATTGTTGAATCTGCGTAGATTATATGTTCATCGTGTTGGTTATAATATTTTTGTTTAATCTTGATTAATTGATTAATGTAGTCAATATTTCCTTCGATTATATTTTCATAATCCATATCAATAGATTTTTCATATCTATCACAGTATCGGTACTCGTTGGGAGTCATGTCAACATAATTTTTAAACGTTTTAGAATAACTTGAAGCACTGCTAAATCCTACTTTTTCGCTTATTAAACTTATCGTGTATTCCGTTGTTAATAGCCATTCAAATGAATTTGCAATTTTTAAAGTATCTACATATGTCTTGAAACCCATATTTAGCAATTGATTAAACTGTGCCGAAAGATTAGA
This sequence comes from Staphylococcus haemolyticus, assembly GCF_006094395.1. Classification (NCBI taxonomy): domain Bacteria; kingdom Bacillati; phylum Bacillota; class Bacilli; order Caryophanales; family Staphylococcaceae; genus Staphylococcus; species Staphylococcus haemolyticus. The sequence goes on from NZ_CP035291.1 coordinate 2,139,820, forward strand.
TTTAGAAGTAAATAATTTCGATGCTATACCCGTTAGCGTTAATTTCTTAGTTATATTTTGATTAATATATTCTAATATTTCGCTTAATTCACCGTAAAAAGAGAAGTTATATTGATGATTTGCGATTGATTTCTCAATGGCCCCTTCTTTTCCGATAATATCAACAACAGAAGTAATATATGTAGTATCTTCAGAAACTGAGTCTGCGTTTAAATGGTTTAGGGCAAGTTGCAATAATGCGCGTTTAATGGAGTTAATGGACTTAACTAGATTAGTTGAGTATTTATAATTGAAGAAATCAAAATGGCGATCTCTAAACCAATCACTAGCGATATAAAGCATGATGGTTTTTTTATTTTTTAGAATTGAAAAAATATCTGTATTATTAATAACGTAAATGTCATTTTCGACGTTAACAGTTTTAGTAAAGTGCTGAAGTATAAGCTGACCTTCTATCGGAAACAACAGAATAATACCGTCTTGGCAACGTGTCATTTTGTATTCATTCTTAGTCAATATATGAATATTGGTATTAGACATTGATTAACCTCTTTCTAATTCATGATAGTCTTTCTAAATGTTGTACTAATTTCCTTTTGTCTCTTAGCACTATCATAGTGATTAAATGTAAATTTACCACAACATGATAAACAAATCAAAAATACAATTTTTTATAAATTAATTTCTTATTATTATTAATTTAAGTTATGAATTTGTTAAAAAAATGTCCCGTTATTGCCTCAAAATTCAATCATGTATATAGTAATACGATCAATCATACAATTACTAAACAAAATAAAATCATTGAATGCAACACGTAGACATCTCAAATGTATAGTTTCTCATTATATTCGTTCTTATTTAATTTTTAAAGCGATTTGCAAGTCTTAATACATCTTTTATAATATTCAATAAATTAATAAATAGATTAAAACCCATTTCCCGTGGTGAAAAATTCCCCCGCTTCATACGATTAAAATCATACAATGTATATAATAGGAAAAGTATTAAACCTACAACTGTAATAACAGTGTGATATATAGGATTATCAATGAACATGCCAATTAATCCAGCAATAATTAACGCAATTAATGTTACAAATAAATATTTACCAATACTAGAGGCATCATTAATAATAAAATAGCCTAAAATACCGAATACTATAAATGCACCAATTGCTAATAAGACATTTTTATAAAAAACCTCTGGTCCTAAATTCTGCATATAAGTGGTAAAAGTAGCATATGATAAAAGACCTACAATTATGGCGTAAATATGCGAAATAACCAAACCATACTTACGCGCACGTTGAATAAATAATGTTGCCAAAATAAGTACTAATAATGCTATAGATAAAGGACGTCTCCATTCCATAGGTAAGTATTGTCCGAAGTAACATCCAATTCCAAATATAATCCAATAATACATAAAAAATAGCCATACCTTGGCGTAATCACGCGTTCTATCTTTATCTCGATGTTTTGTCTTCATGTGATGTGTGTTGTTATACGACTGAAACATACAATGAATCTCTCCTTATCAGATATCACTTTTTCAACATGATTGTATCGCATTCTAACTACTTTTCAAAAAATAAATCATTAACAAATGATATGTTTTCTACAATTACATTTTCATTAGTTATTAATACTAGACCGCAAAATATGCACTACAATTAAATTTAACACAACCTTAAAGCCTATTGTTGAGCCATTTTGAGCTTAAACCTTTCCACTCATATCATCTTTATTTTAATAGAAATATTACAAATCACTTAATTTTTTTATTAAAATAAACATTCAAATATTTGATGAAGACTATCATATCAATAGATTAGGCGTTTTTACATAATCAGTGACAAATATTAACAATATTACAAGATAATAACAACGCCCAAATTGTGTCTCTTTTTTGATAGTATGAATACGTGATATATGTAAATGAATATATAAGATAAATTAATAGTTTAGGAATTTATTAATTATAAATAAAATCAATTTTCTCAAGGAGGACATTTAGTTGAAAAAGTTAGCAGTCGCAGCTTCTGTCGCAACCGGAGCAGTTGCAGTATTATCTAATCACAATGCTGAAGCATCAACTCAACATACTGTAAAATCCGGCGAGTCGCTTTGGAGCATCGCTAGTAAATATAATACATCTGTAGATAGTATTAAGAAGAGCAACAACCTTTCAAACAATATGATTTTCCCTGGTCAAGTTATTTCTATTGGGGGCAGCAGTAATAACTCTAACAATGCCAGTTCAAATGCAACAACTTCTTCATCAACATATACTGTAAAAGCTGGCGATTCTTTATATGCAATTGCTAGTAAAAATGGTGTAACTGTCAATGCATTAATGGAAGCCAATAATTTATCAGGTTACTTAATTACACCAAATCAAAAATTAAAAATACCTAATGGTTCAACTACAACACCTAGTAAAACAAATCCTAGTACAAACAATAATGTAGGCGGAAGTGGCGGTTATTCTAGTCCAACATTTAGTCACCAAAACCTATATACTGCTGGTCAATGTACATGGTACGTATTCGACCGACGTTCTCAAGCTGGTAAACCAATTAGTACTTATTGGTCAGATGCAAAATATTGGGCAGGTAATGCAGCAGCAGATGGTTATACAGTAGATCATAACGCAACTGTAGGTTCGATTATGCAAACAACTACTGGCTACTATGGACACGTAGCTTATGTTGAACGTGTTAATGCTGATGGTAGTATCTTAATTTCAGAAATGAATTATGCTAACGGACCATATAACACTAATACTAGAACAATTCCTGCATCTGTAGTTTCAAGCTACAACTTCATTCACTAAGAAATTAAATATAGAGTATAAGAGCAGCTAATTAAGTTAAATTGGATTGCTCTTTTTTCTGCATTAAAAATAATACTATTTAATAAATCATCCCACTGTTTTAACTTAAATTCAAAGAAGGTTTAAACTATTATGTCTCATTTCATATCTAACAAAGAAGGGAGTGGGACAGAATTCTTTTAAAATTCGTCGTCCCACCCCCGCAAGGATGACTAGAACTGAGAAAAGCTTGATTTAAGCGCCTTCTCAGTTCAGTCAGCTACTGCGAATTTGCTAAATAGCATTATTATATTATTTATGTCCCAGATTGTTCCTTAATATTTTATTATAAGAAAATGTTCATAACCCAGAATATCAATGCTGCTAAAAGCGCAGAAATTGGTAATGTAATAACCCATGTAATAATCATACGTTGTGCAGTGTTCCATTTAACACCTTTAGCTCTGTTAGAAGCACCTACACCAAGAATTGATGATGATACAACGTGTGTCGTAGATAATGGGAAGTGTAATGATGAAGCTACAAATATTGTTAATGCTGATGATAAGTCAGCAGCAGCACCATTTGCTGGGCGAATTTTCATAATGTTTCCGCCTACTGTTTTAATAATTTTCCATCCACCAATTGCAGTACCTAGACCCATTGCAGTTGCACAGGCAACTTTTACCCATAATGCCGGCTCAACGTTTGTAGGATCTTGAATATTAGCAACGATTAAAGCTAATGTAATGATACCCATTGATTTTTGTGCATCGTTCGTACCATGTGAGAATGATTGTAATGCTGCTGTAAATACTTGGAAGAATCGGAAATTACGATTCGCTCGAGTAAGGTTAGCATTTTTAAAGACAATTTTAACAATTGTGTACATAATGAATCCGACACAAAATGCAATAATTGGTGAAATGATTAAAACAATAATAATCTTAGTAAAACCTTGATAGTGAAGTACACCAAATCCTTGTGCTGCAATCGCTGCACCAGCGATTGAACCTATTAATGCGTGAGATGATGAACTTGGAATACCATAAAACCATGTTAATAAATTCCAAATGATTGCTGCTAAAATAGCGGCTAATACAACTACTAACCCATTATGTAACTTAAATGGATCAACAATGTCTTTTGTGATTGTACCGGCAACACCAGTAAATGTTAAAGCACCGATAAAGTTCATAATTGCCGCTAAAAATATTGCAGTTCTAGGCGTCAAGGCACGTGTCGATACTGCTGTAGCAATCGCGTTGGCTGTATCATGGAATCCATTGATAAAGTCAAAGATTAAAGAAAATATAACGATAGCTATAGTGATAATTAATACATATTCCATAAATTAAAACTCCCTTAGCTATTTTTCATAATAATCGTTTCGAAATTATTTGCTACAACTTGACATTTATCTGCGATTTCTTCCATGCTTTCATAAATATCTTTTATTTTAATTAGTGTGATTGGATCTGTTTCACTGTTGAAAATGTGTTTAATAGATTGACGTAAAATGCCATCACAATTTGTTTCAAACTCTTTAATATTAATAGAATGAATGCGCATGTGAGATAACTTCTTCTCAACTAATAAACCAACAGCTAATTTCATTTCCGCTACTGCTTTTTGAATATTTTCTACGAATTCTGCCATGTATTCATCTGTATATTCAATTGAATACATTTCAAACATTGCTGATGTTTCTTCCATTGCGTCAAGCACGTCATCGATTGCATTGCATAAAGATAAAATGTCTTCACGTTCAATCGGTGTGATAAATGTTTGATTTAAATCCGTAATCACTTGATGCATTAATTCGTCACCATGTGACTCATAAGTCTTGATATTGTCAGAATAAGCTTTTAAATCTAAGTGCGTATTGAAATCCATTTTCCCGAATTCAACTGCAGCACGGTCCAAATTAAATACCATTTCCTCTAATTGAACCATGAACTTATCCTTTTTCTTAGTAAACATTATAAAGCCTCCATTATAGCGATCGTTTCCAATCACATTTGTAAATTTTTATTATTGTAAGACAACTTTAGATAAAGAATACATTTACAATAAGAACATTTCAAAAGTCTATTTTCTGACTATTTGTAAATTTTATGTAAATATAATGTTTTACTGTTATTCACGTAATACTCCATTACTGAATTTGTCCCTATTTGAAAATATCACAAAATTTACATAACCACAATTACATTTACAAATTCTTTACAAATACGAAATATTAGATAAACATTGGCTTAAATTGAGTGATTGATAGTTCTTTTAGAGTGATTATAGGCGATAACTGCAAAAATACTATAAATGATTGTATAAATACCCATTACAACGAAAATAGGAACTTTATTATCAAAGCCTATAACCTTCATAAAGACCACTGCCGCAAAGTAAGAATGTAGTAAGGCAATAAATAGTGGTATACTAAAATTAAATGCCACTTTAAGTTTTAACCCTTTAGCCATGTCTTTTTGAATAAAACCTAATTTACGTAATACAGAATAACTTTCTAACTCATCTTCTGTTTCATCAATTTGTTTAATGTAAATAATACACCCTGTAGCGATTAAAAATGCAATTCCTAAAAATGATGTTACAAATAATAATATTCCAGTCAAACTTGATACTTCACTCACCACTTCACTACGCGTTTGAACATTACCATCAAGATCCTTTGTTATACTCTCAAGTTTTGGTATATCTCTGTTATGTTTTAAATCAAAAGCATATTGTGAAACGATGTATTTATTTTTCGCATGTGCTTTCAAATAGTTATAATCTGTATCATTTAAAACTAAAGTAGGACCTCCTAAGTCAATACTCTGTTTAAAATAAATTTTATCCATCACTTTATTCAATTTAATATTTACATGATGCTTTTTAGTTCCTATAGAAGCTGTACCATGCGGTGTATGTTTCGATAAATCATGAATTAACCCTTCAGGCATAATTAAATGAGCCTCACCCTTCTCTATAGAAACATTAGGGAAATATTTTTCACTCGTTACAGTAATCGCGTATGGTTGCACCTGATTTTTATCAAATAAATGATCTTTGTATAGTTGAGAATAAACAACTTGTTTAAAATCGTAATGGTAAGGAATATGATGTCGATTTAATTCAAAACCTAATTCATTAGCTACTTTCTCTTCTTTAAGTGTAACCTCATGAGGAGATTCTAATAGAATTTCATTTGTTAAAGAACCTCTACTAATCGCAGCGAAACACAGTACAGATACAGTTATTGCTGAAATGATTGCCATTACAGTTAATGAAAATGCATTTTTTCTAATTCGAAACATGAGTGATGATGTAAAAATAACATCATTTACAGAAACATTACCACCTTTAAGGTATCTAATCGTCTTTAAAATGAGAGAAATCGTACTTCGAAAGAAAAAGTAAGTTCCTAAAACAGTAAGAATTAGAATAACAAACGGTAGTATCACATCATCTACAATCTCGACAAAACGCGTCGATAAATAATAACCTGTTAATATCAATACAATACCTAAAACACCTAATATAACTTCACCTAATGTTAGTGTAATATGACTATCTTCTTTACTGTCTTGAGAGGCCATTAAACTTTTAATTGAAGATTTGCTTAAATAAATAGACGCTTGAATAATGATAAGTATATAAGCAATGACAAGTATAAATAATGTTTGCGCAATCGCTTGAAAACTAAAAGTGATTGATACAGAAGTATGTATACCTAATAATTTTAAAACAATCATTAATAGTATTTTTGATCCTAAAATACCGATAATCATACCTAATAACGCGGTTATAATAAAAATAAATAATTGTTCAAGCATTAGCATATAAATAATACTCTTTTTACCTAAACCAATCGTTTGCAATAATCCGAATTCATAGCTACGTCGTTTAATAAACAACATATTCGTATACATAATAAATACAACAATAATGATAAATAAAAAATAACTTCCCACTTGTGTTCCTTGTTGTATCATTGACAACGATTGATGCACATTTAAATGATGCACATACTTAATTGTTATAAAACTAAAAAACAACACGATACTTAATACAAGTGAAAAGATGTAAATCGCGTAATGAATTATATTCTGTTGAAAGTTCTTCCATATAATTTGACTAAAACTCATACATCATGCCACCTAATATACTTTGCGCACGTAGGATCTCTTTGTGAAAGACATTTTTATCATCTTCACCTTGATAAATTTCAGTAAATACCTGCCCGTCTTTTAACATAATCACACGCTCTGAGAAGCTTGCTGCCAAAGGATCATGCGTTACCATTACTATCGTTGCGTTATAAAGTTCATTGATTTTTTGAAAACGTTGTAATAAATCGCGAGTATTTTTAGAATCAAGTGCCCCTGTTGGCTCATCCGCGAAAATAATCTTAGGATACGTAATAAATGCACGCGCTGCGGATGTTCTTTGTCGCTGTCCACCAGAAATGTCTGATGGATATTTATCACTAATTTCAAAAATATTTAAAGCCTGCGTAATACGTTGATAGCGTTCATTCATTTCTTTTTTATCTAACTTTTGAACTGATAAAGGTAACATGATGTTTTCTTTAACTGTTAACGTATGTAATAAATTATATTCTTGAAAAATAAAACCAATATCTTTTTTTCTAATTTCAGACAACGCTTTATTAGATAATTTCTCTAATTGTTGACCATCTAAAATAATAGAACCATGTGTTAAATAGTCAATTGAACTTAACACGTTTAATAACGTTGTCTTGCCTGATCCCGATGGCCCCATGATAGCTACAAACTCTCCCGCTTCAATTGACAGATCTATATCTTTTAAAACTTCTTGTTCAGTTTGTTTATTTCCATAAGTTTTGGCAATTTGCTTTGCCTGTAATATTGCCACGGTTTTGTTCACCTCGCCATTCATTTTATCTACATGTGCGTTTACTATAGAAATATCGCACTACTTTAATCAGTTTAATTATAAAAGTTATCGCTTTTGATGAAATGAAGATGGAGTAACAAATCTAAGTTTTAAGGTTACATTGTTGTCACTTGGGTCATACGGGCCATCAATTCATTCTGTTTTGGAAAAGTTAATACAAAAGTAGTCCCTTGTCCTACTGTAGATTCTACTCGAACATTAATACCTAATTGATCTTTTACACTGTTAACCAGATATAGCCCTATTCCTGAAGAAGTTGTTTCATTACGATTCGCAGTCGAAGTGAAACCACGCTCAAATATACGTGGTAAATCTTTGTGACTGATACCTCTACCAAAATCTTTAATTTCCAATGTTACATGACCATCATTTGTATAAGAACGAATAATAATATCTTGTCCTTGAGAATATTTTAATGAGTTAGATAAAATTTGGCGAATCATCATGCGACACCATTTCACATCCGTGTATACATCTAAGTTTGTTTCTAAATCCAAATCATAGCCTATACCTTTGGCTTGGCTAATGTGACGTGTTAATTGGACCTCATCAATCACAAGACGCTTCAGTGATGTCTCTTCAAAATACATGTCTCTATTTTTAGACTCTAAACGCGTTAAATAAAGTTGCTTATCTAACAACTCATTAATACGTGCCCATTCATACAATAATGACTTTTTACGTTTCCCCTCTTCTTCTTGATCGATTAACAACTTCATCGCTGTCACAGGTGTTTTAATATCATGAACAAATTCTGTTAGAGATTGTTCTGTCGATTGTATGTGTAATTGTTGTTCAACAACACGTTCCTTTTGACTCGTTAATTTGCGATAAAGATAATTAACAACTTCCTTTTGAAACGGATCTTCTGCTAAATCTTTATGCTTAATTTCTTCAATTTCTTTATTATTATATAAATGTTGATATAGCTTTACTTCTTTTAAAAAAGTAAAAATTAAAAACATCGCTGTAAGACCGAGATTTAACGTTACTATAAATCCTATACTCTCGATGGAAATATCATAATCAATGTAAGCCATACCTAATAAAATCAGATGTAGAAACACAATCCAAAAAATCCAGTTACTTCGCGTTTTGAGGAATAACCAAAACCATTTCAAGTTACTCATGTGCCATGTAACCTTTACCTACTTTAGTTTCGATCTGTGTATCCATACCGATATCAGACAATTTTTTACGCAAACGGTTAACGTTAACAGTTAACGTATTATCACTTACAAACGCTTCATCATCCCATAGCGCAGTAATTAAGGTATCTCTAGTAACAATTTGATTTTGCTTTTGAATTAACATTTCTAAAATAATCATTTCAGTCTTCGATAAATAGATAACTGAATCACCTTTTTGAATACTATCTTTTGATAAATCCACAAGTGCATCTTGCCAATTCAATGTTCTCTTTTCTTCTGCTCCAAATTCATAAACACGTCGATAAATAGCTTGCAATTTAGCTATTAAGACGTTTGTATGGAATGGTTTTTGCATATAATCATCGGCTCCCAATTCCATGCTCATGACTTGGTCCATTGGATTATCACGTGATGATAAGAATAAGATGGGAACATTAGATACTTGCCTAATCTTTCTACACCAATAAAATCCATCGTATTTAGGTAATTGAACATCCATAATAACAATTTCAGGATTTGTTTCTTCATAAATATCCATTACTGCACTAAAATCATCTATACCTGTCACAAAGAAATCCCAATGTTCTAATTCTTTTTTCAGTTCTTGGAAGAGTGTTTGATCATCTTCTACTAATAATACTTGCATCACTTTATCACCTATTATTTTGTATATTTCATTTTTTCCCCTGATTGAACCCGTCCGTTAAAATGTTTAATTCGGCAATCAATTTCAAACCCTCGCATAATCAAACCTTGTAATGGTGCTTGAACGAAGTAGTAAATTGGCCATAGTAATTTCGGAATATAATCATATAAATGAACAATGACTAATCTTGTACCTTTAATTTGCCTAAATTCTAATTTACCTTGTTTCTTTTGATTAGATTTTATCATTGAACCTGAAATCAAGTGTAATGTTATAAGTCCCGAGTCGTCTTCAACTTTTTCCATAATTAATAATGGTTTAGACTTTTTTCGTGCATAAACAATGTATCTATCATTATCTTGATATGTGTGCATGAATGTACCACGTGTATCATTAAGCCATTTCATAAAGTAGTCTACTAGATAGGATAATGTCCATTTCCTAGGTAATATCATTCGCATCGCTGTTCTTATATCATCATATTTAGACATCTGTAATTCAGCATTTATATGTGGTCGTTTAATTTGTGTGTTTGTCTTTTCCACAGGAACGCCGTAATTCTCTAGCCTTTGTACTGTCTCAATATCAAATCGACTACCACTTATATATACTATTTTAGACACACCTTGTTGAGCTGCTGCTCTGGCAAAGTTATCTGCGGCAATCAAATTTAAATCTCGTGCCGTTGCTTGGGTTAATTTTGCTGAATTCTTATTAGGATCTAAATAAAAAACAGCAATATCCATACCTTCCATAGCTTTTACAACATCAGTATAATTATAAATATCTCTTTTCAACCAAATAATTCGATCATTATCTTCTTTTTTAGTATTTGGATACTTTGATAGGGCATATATGTTTGCATCTTTTTCAATAACACTACTTATATACTTACCAATATAACCACTACCACCTGCTAATAGTACATTCGGTTTCATATTTAAGATTACCCCTTTAGTTTAAAAGTTTTTTATTTTATGTATATCTATGATTTATTGCTATAATACCATGTAAGACACAATAGTTTATTAATTTGGGAGGAAGCCTTATGGCTCATATTATTCGTGAAATTAGTATAAAAGACGTTGAAGACTTTATTAAATTATTAAGCAAAATTTATGATGAATCTGAATATACATTATATAACCCGGGTGAATATACGCCCAGCATCTCAAGTGTTAGCGATCGTTTAGAACGCATTATCACTTCTCCAAGAAATACTGTTTATGTTGCAGAGCAAGATGATCAACTGGTTGGTTATGCATTCATTACGACTGAAGATTTTGAGCGTAAACGTCACGAAGCAGTTATCACAATTGGTGTTAGACAACTATATCAGAAACATGGCATAGGTATGGCATTAGTAAATGCGACTGAAGCTTGGTCAATCAACCATGACATTAGACGTATCGAAGCTTCCGTTGTCCCTGAAAACGCGCGCGCAGTTGAACTCTTTAAAGCTGCTGGATTTAATATTGAGGGCGAATTAAAGGATAAGCTTTACATTAATGGTCAATACTTCAATAAATATGTCATGGCCAAACTGCTTATTTAATATTCAAATTTACTATCATTATATTATACTCTAGTCTCAATAATATTAAACAACATTACTAAAATGTTAGATTAAATAATAATACACCTGTTGTATTTAAATAGCACTATCATAAAATATTGGAAATTAAAAAAGGCTTACTTCCTTAATGATTTAACATATAGGAAATAAGCCTTTTATTCTTAGCTATAGTGTTGTAACTAATAAAGTTTGATAATTGTATCATTTCATCGTGGTTAGTAAGGTGATAATGAGAAACTTTTATCCGAACTCGTAGAACCATCAAATGGAGATTGCTGATTTTGTTCTACACCAGATGATGATGTATTTCTACTTAAGAATGCGAGTACACGTTTCATATTCTCTTTAGATTCTGGCTTCTCTAAATGAAATTGATATTGATGATGTAAATGATGTGAACCATCATAGAATAATGTACTAACAGGAATGTCCTCTTCCTTCAACTTACGGTAAAATTCAATATTTTGACTGTAGAAAGGATCAGCATCACCTACTGATAGATACGTTGAAGGATAATCTTTAGTCACTTGATTAATTGTTGACATTTGAGAAATATTTTTAAATTCTGATTCCCATTTTGTTGCACCAGTATAACTATGCATAAACATTTGAATTCTTGGGAATTCCGTTTCTCTAACTGTCTTCATATCATAAAAACCACCGAAAAAGATAGCGCCTTTTATTTGTGATGGTGTAAAACGCTGTTCAAATCCCATTTCACTTCGTAGTGAACTATTTGTTTGCATAGCAACATATTGACTTGTAAGTTGTGCACCGGCAGAGTCACCGCCTATAACAACTTGATCTAAATCAATTGGGAAGCGGTCTTTATTATGCTTAATAAACTGAATTGCATCATCAAATTGAATGAGTGGTGTAGGATATTTATAATTAGGTGCTAAAGCATAGTTAACATTGACTACTACATAGCCTTGTTCCACAATTTGCGATAGCAATGGATTTTTATATTGTTTATCACCTGCAACATAACCCCCTCCATGCATCCAGAAGATAACTGGCAATTTAGTATCCTTGTCTACATCGTCAGGCATCATAATATCAAGTTGGCTTCCAGGAAGATGATTATTATAGGTAATATTTTGAAATAATTTGACGTTAGGATTATTAATTTGAACTTTTTCACGTTGTTGTTTTTTCTTCTCACTCTCTTGTTGATGGTGGTATAGCCCCCAAGCAACTACAACACTCACAATCACAATAATGACACCTGTGATAATCGTCCATTTTTTCTGAGTATTCATTCCCTACGTTCCTTTCAATTGATTATAGAAAGTTTGCTTATTCATTTAATAGAAAAAGCAACCCGTATAATCATACGAATTGCTTTTAAGATTAAAACATTCACTTTCAATTGTAAAGTATTGCTATTTTAAATCTATGCTATATGATCTTTGTTATCACTCTTACGTACATAGTATTTAATTAATACTGCAACTACGATAAACAGACCAACAACACCCATAATGTTATATAAGAAATTAATTAAGTCTGCAAAACCTACAAAGCTTAAAATAAATGCAGCAATCATCATAATAATGATAAAGATGTGATATTTTTTACTATATGGTTCTATAAAACGTGCTGCGAATGAATAGCATAGTCCTAAGATTGTATTGTACATAACTGTTAACATGATGACAGTTAGAACAAGACCAATCCATGGATGAATAGCATTAGCTAATGTTAATGTTGGAATTTCAACATCTTTAATTTTAGGATATTCAGATTGTAGTGCAAAGTTAATTAAAGCCAGTAAGATAGTGTAAATCACACCGCCAAACGTTGCACCTCCACCTGAAATTTTACGTTTAGAAGCGTCGCCTCCAATTGCAACGACTGTACTAAAGCCCACTGCAAAAGCTAGACCACCGTACATTAATCCTCTAACTATACCCCAAAATACACTTGTTTTATCAACAGTACTGTTAACTTCATTTAAAGGAACGCTACCTGCGAATAAGTAGTAAACGGCAATAAGTATTACCATAATTATTAAGAATGGTGTGACGATACCAAGTGCGCTCACGATTTTGTTAAAGTCTAATAATAATGTTAAATAAATGACAATAGTCATAATTAAGGCACCTAACCACGTAGGTATGCCAAAACTCTCTTGGAATGTTGAACCAGACCCTGCAATCATAGTGACTGCTATACCAAATAAGAAGAATACTAATATATAATCGAAGATTTTACTAAACTTTTCTCCGAATAAATATTTTAATGTAGACTCATGATTCGTAGCTTCAAATGCTGTACCTATTTTAGCAACTTGTCTACCTATAAAACCAAGAATCAAACCTGAAATAAGTACACCAATATAAGACCATAAACCATATGGTGTAAAGAATTGCATAACTTCTTGTCCAGTTGAGAATCCGGCACCTACTACAATGCCGACATAGGCGAAACCAATTTTTACAGCTTCTTTATTTAATCCCATGCGAAAATATAACCTCCTTAAATTTGACACATTGTGCATTATAACGCACTTCAAATAATATGCAACAGTGCATAAAGGTTACGAACCGGCGTTTATCGGCTATAAACACTATGCTATATACGCTTGTTAAGGATTTAAAATTCTTTAAAAATTATTATAATTATCTTATTTTTCATAAATAAGTAACTAGTAAATCATATTTAATTCTATATATGACATATATCACATCTAAATTTTTAAACAAATAATAGTAATAAACATTATAGTAAAATTTAATCGGAACTTTTTGAATGATATAAAACAAAAAAACCAGTAAATGTATCTATTAAACACATTTACTGGTAATATATCTAAACGCTAGAAAGTAATTAGTTAATCAATGAGACAATCATTTACATGCTTATTAATTAGAATTTCCATATTGTTGTAGTTCGTTAATATCAACGACAACATTATCCATGCGCTTAGCTGTTTCTTTAAGTGCATTTCTTGCAACATGATTACTCGGATCTAATTTCAAAATTTGTTTAGCAACTTTGAAAGCTTCCGAATCTGTAATAACAGGTTCGGGAATGGCATGTAATAACAACATTTGTAATAGACTCTTAATTTCTTTACCATTCGTCAATTGAATGGACGCTTGCGCATGGTAATAAGCAGAATCTAATGCCCCTTCTATCTCACTTAGAGGATAGACAAGTAATAGAAATGCTAAATCATGCAATTCAGACGTTTCTTCAAATTTAATCATATCTAAAATACAAGTATAAAACATCATGCTTTCATTTTCATGTGCACATGAAATGTAGGCTTCTTCAAAATCTAGAAAGTCTGCTTTGGCCATTAGTTGTCTAACTTGTTCAAATTCTCCACTTAAAACGTATTCCTTGATGCTGTTTTGCATGACCTTGCCCACCTACTCTTTCACTTTACTATAATAATCTATTTTATCACAATCATTTGTCATTTTCATTTTATAAATTACTTATTTATAAAATTTATTTTGCGCATTTATTTGATTATTATATTTACGCACATTATTTAAACATTAATCAAATGTATTTTCTTTAAAAGAAGTTTGAGCGACTTCTTTTATCGCTTCATCAGTTGTTCCGCCAACTGAGAGTTTCACTGCAGCAGTAAAACTACCTTCAACTATTGGTGCATCTATCTTCTTAATATGATGTGATCCTTCATACATCTCAATTGCTAAATCTAAATTCATTTCAGAAGAACCTAGATCATAAAAACACAATGCGTCATCATCTAAGTTATTGATAATATTTTGAATATCATCAAATGATGTACCTATGCCTCCATCGACACCGCCGTGAGCTACAACGTTAACATCTTGCGCCATCTGATTGAGCAAAGCTTTAGTACCATTCGCAATGTCTTCACTATGGCTAATAATTATAATTGTTGTCATTCAATGTCATCTCCAATCAGTGCACTTAATACGTAAACCATACTTTGGGCACCAGGGTCGATATAACCTATTGAATCCTTTTTAAAGTATGCTGCACGTCCTTTTGTAGCTTCTATCTCTTTCGTATCAGTAGCAAATTGTTGTAGTATCTCTGACGTAATTGTTTCATCATTTTCTAAAGCTTCACGCGCTCGATCTACAACATCAAACATCGTCTTCTCATCTCGTTGTACTTTACCTCTCTGCGCAATCGCATTAGCAAATTCAGTAACAACAGCTTTTAAATTTTCTTTGTCCATTTCATCATTAACAACATTAGCCATTTTAACAAAGCTAAATCCATATAATGGACCAGATGCACCACCAATATTTGACATTAATGCCATACCAGTAGATTTAAATAGCGATGACATACTACTATCATCTATCTTGTCTTTCAAACTTTTAAATCCACGCAACATATTGACACCATGATCGCCATCACCGATTGCTCTATCTAAATCCGTTAATAATGTTTCTTTCTCTGAAAACACTGCCTCTAAATTTAATAATCGTTGTTTCATATCTTTAACATCCATTTTTAATCACCTCAGTTGAATGTAGTTTTCTTTTTAAAAGTAGCGAGACGTAGTAGGTGCTTGTAAAGCTTTGAGTAGTTCTTCATTATTAGGAAGTAGTGTGATTGAAAAACCTTGCATATCTAATGAAGTCATATAATCACCAACAAACCATTGCGCCACATCTCTATTTTGCTTTTCTAAATAAAGTGAGCAATATTTAGTCACAATATTTAATTCTGATAGTGGTGTACCACCCATTCCATTAACTATAACGATTAAAGATTGCTCTTGATTTTCTTTAAGTAATCGACTTAATAACCGTTCAACGATACTATCGATTTCTTCATAGTGTATTCGTTCAATTCCTTTTTCGCCATGAATACCTATCCCAATTTCTATATCCTCATCATTAATATCAAATCCATATTGGCCTGTTGTCGGAACCATTGGTGGTGTCAGTGCCATACCAATACTTTTAATTTGTGAAACTAATGCTTCAGCTTTTTCTTTAATTTCCTGTAGAGCTAAACCTTGTTCAGCTAGGTAGCCTACATATTTATGAACGCATACTGTGCCTGCAACACCACGTCTTTGCGTTTCTTCAGACACTGATATGTCATCTTTAACGACAACCATCTCTACTTGAATATCTTCCATTTCTGCCATTTCTTGCGCCATTTCAAAGTTCATTACATCGCCAGCATAATTTTTAACAATTAACAACACACCATCACCAGTATCGACAGCCTTAATTGCTTCTAACACTTTATCAGGAGTTGGTGAAGTAAATACTTCTCCGCAAACTGCCGCATCAAGCATCCCTTGCGCAACATAACCTGCATGAGCCGGTTCATGTCCACTACCGCCACCTGAAACAATCGCTACGCCTTTAGATTTCTTTTTACGTCGCACGACAACAGTTTCTGCAATGATTTCGATATAATTATTTGCTATTTTTAAGCCGTCTAACATATCTTTTAAAAAGTTTTCCTTTTGTTTTATTAGCTTTTTCATATGCAACTTCCTCCTTTGGCCTATCAATTTAATTATAAATCAAGCACAATGTATGCGCTATCATTTACATATAAATCGACTTTAATAAAAAAGTGGAAATGGAACAGAATTTATCCTTATTCAAACACAGAGAATTTCAGCGTAAAATTCACTACTAAGGTCTGTCCACTCCCACGAAGATTACTATAATCGTAAAAAGTTTAATATTTAACTAATTAGAAATTATGTCTTGCATATATTTTATACTTCAGTATTACTATTTAATTCATCAATTTTTAAATACTCTTAGATTTATACATTAAATAAATGAAATAAGGTGCGCCTATAATAGCAACTACAATACCAGCAGGTACCCCTGTCGGTTCAAGGATGACTTTACCAATAGTATCTGATAAAACGAGTAAGAAAGCACCTACGATAATTGAAATTGGTAAAAAGAGTTGATGACGTGGCCCAATAATTGATTTTGCAATATGTGGCCCCATTAAACCAATAAATGCAATAGCACCTGCAACAGCCACGGCAATTGATGATAAAACAACAGCAATAAAGAATAGAACTACACGTTCTTTTTCAATCTTAACACCGAGACCTTTAGCAATGTGTTCATGTGTATTAATTAAATTCAATACATTAGATTTATATAATAGAAATGGAATTATAATGATTAGCCATGGAATAGTTGCAATGACAAATGTCCAGTCATCGCCCCAAATATTACCAGCAAACCAAGTAGCTATAAATTCTGACTGATCTTCATTAAATTTAGACATAAGCGTAATAGAACCACCATATAAGGCTGTCTGCATGCCTACACCAATTAGCACCATACTTGAAGGTGTAATGCCATCTTTCTTATTCACACTAAATAAAAAGATAACAATTGCAGTAGCTACACCACCAATGACACTAATCACTGGTAACACATACACAAAATTATCAGGGTTAATTTGTCCTATTGAAATAAATAATGCTATTGCGAAACCACCGCCAGCATTAATACCTAAAATACCTGGCTCCGCAATTGGATTCTTAGTGACACTTTGAATAATAGCGCCACTTAAACTTAACGCAGCACCTGCTAAAATAGTAATTAACATTCTTGGGAAACGAAATTCCATTAAGATTAATTGATCATAATATTCACCTTGACCTATGAGCGTCTTAAAAAAATGATCAACCGGAATTTTATATTCTCCTGAAGACACACTCCATGTACATGCGGCTAATAATAATATTGAAAAAATTACTAAAGTAACGATTTGTTTTCGTCTTAATTTAGGATGAATCATATTGTGCGTCCTCCTCTTTTAACTAAGTATAAGAAGTAAGGCACGCCGATAAATGAAATAATCGCTCCCACTGGCGCTTCACCTAACATTCGTGCTACAGTATCAGCTAAAATCATAAGTAAACCGCCTGTTAAAGCTGTTAATGGTAATACCTTTGAATAGTCTGTACCTACTAAGAATCTGACAATGTGAGGTACCATCAAGCCAACAAAGGCAATTTGTCCTACCATTGAAACGGCTACCCCCGCTAATATCATAGTTAAGAATAAACTTACTCCACGAATCAACGTGATATTTTGACCCAAGCCTTTAGCAAGTGTCTCTCCTAAATTTAAAATCGTTAATTGTTTACTCATTGCTATGATGATAATAATAGCAATGATAATAACAGGTCCGCTCCACATAAGTTGTTTCCAAGTCGTACCTGAAACACCGCCAGCAGTCCAGAAAGTAAGTGTTTGATTCAACTTAAATGTTAAAGCAATACCTTGACTCAAAGCTGTTAAAAGTGCACTTACAGCAGCACCTGCTAAAATGATTCTCATAGGATTGAAGCCATCACGTCTAGAGCGACCTATCGTTAAGACAATAAAGCCACCCAACATCGCACCTAAAAACCCTGCACACATGAGCATTAAGAATGGTGCTGCCGGATAAAAAGCAAATGTTAACGCCAATGCAAATGAAGCCCCAGAGTTTAAACCAATTAAACTTGGATCTGCAAGTCCGTTTTTAGTTACGCCTTGAATAACAGCACCAGCAACTGATAATGCCATTCCAACTAATACCGCACCTAAATCACGCGGTATACGTATCTCACTAATAATATTATGTTGTTGATTTTTAGGATTATAATGAAAAATAGCATCCATAATAGTTGAAAAACTAATTTTCGCTTCACCTATCAAGATAGATACAAGCAATGCGCTTATTAACAACACAAAGACTAAAATAATATAGCCAATAAAACCTATGTTTACTTTTTTATCTTTCTCCATCATGATAAAAATTCCTTTTTCTTAGTTTATCTATATATTATGAATAATTACGTTCGAATAAGTCATATGTCACTAACAGTGGTTTACCTGTACGAGGGTCCGTACTAAGTACGACATCGATATTAAACACTTTTTCTAGAATATCTTTAGTCAACACGTCTTCAGTAGCGCCACAAGCAATGATTTCACCTTTCTTCATTGCGATAAGATGATCAGAAAAACGAATAGCCTGGTTAATGTCGTGTAAGACCATAATAATGGTACAACCTTGTTCTTTATTTAATTGTTGAACTAATTCTAAAATTTCTAATTGATGTGAGATATCTAAATATGTTGTGGGTTCATCTAGGAAAATAATGTCTGTTTTTTGAGCCAATGCCATTGCAATCCAAACTCGTTGACGCTGACCACCACTTAAATCATTAATAGAACGATGTCTAAATTCAGATGTGCCAGTAACATTTAAAGCCCAATCAATCTCTTTTTTATCTTCAGCAGATAGACGGCCGAACCCTTTTTGATGTGGAAAACGACCATAAGATACTAATTCTCCTACTGTAAGACCATCTGCTACTTCTGGTGTTTGTGGTAATATAGCAATTTTTTTAGCAATTTCTTTAGTTGATTGCGTATGAATATTTTGACCATCTAATTGAATTTCACCATTTTTGATTGTTAATAAGCGTGACAATGCTTTTAATAATGTAGATTTCCCACAACCATTAGGCCCAATGATAGACGTAACCTTGCCATCAGGTATTTCTACATCTAAATTGTTAATAATCGAATGATCCCCATATCCAATTTCCACTTGTTGCGCTTTTAAACGATTCATGCTTTCCCTACTTTCATAATAAATAACTTTATATACGATTGAGTTTGTCAATTGATAATAATTATCATAGTCAATAGATGTATTATAACATCTTTGTAAATAACTGACTATTTGTAATCGACAAAGCAAAGGTTAGGTATTTCATTAATTGATGTCGTCATAACACTTTCACCAATATATTGAAACACCTAACCTTATTCATTCTCATTATTCATCCACTAAAAAGCCATTGCCATATACATCTCTCACATCATGCACAACTAAAAAGGCTTGATTATCAATCTTACGTATAATTTTCTTAGCTCGAGACACTTGTGTTTTTGCAACAACAACATATAATACGTCTTTTTCTTCACGACTATAATAGCCTCGACCATCTAATATAGTAAGGCCTCGACCAACTTGTTCATCTATTGCTTTAGCTACTTGGTCAGGCTTACTTGAAATAATCGTCATTGCTTTTTTAGTATTTAAACCTTCTATAACATATTCCATAACCTTCGTACCTATATACAATGAGATAACTGTTACTAAGGCCATTTGCAATGGTAATACTGTTAATGATATGAGTACTACAATCAAATCAAAAAACAATAACGCATATGCAGTACTT
The DNA here is from genome assembly GCF_006094395.1 of Staphylococcus haemolyticus. Lineage (NCBI taxonomy): Bacteria > Bacillati > Bacillota > Bacilli > Caryophanales > Staphylococcaceae > Staphylococcus > Staphylococcus haemolyticus. Next base: position 2,160,156 of record NZ_CP035291.1, read on the forward strand.
ACATCTAAATATTTATTAGCAATTTGTGCTAGTATCGTTGTCCCTGCAGTTGTACCACCAGCTAAAACAATAATACCAATGCCTAACCCAACACAAGAGCCACCAAATATAGCGTTAATGATGACATTTCCAGTTTCGACGTGCCAAGACTCAGTTAAACTTAAAAACACTGAGATAAGTACAGTTGCCACAATAGTTAATAACATACTTTTCTTACTTAAAAATTTATACCCTACAATGATCAGTAGCGCATTTGCTACAAAGTTCGTGATGGCTGGAGAAATGTGAAACGCATAATATAATACGATGGCTATACCTGTTACGCCACCTTCTCCTAAATTACCTGAGATAATGAATGCATTAACCCCAGCTGAAAATATGAAAGAGCCTAGTATAACTAAAAGTAAATCTTTAATATTTTTATTCACATACACCAACCCCTTTTAATGTAATATCATTAAAAAGGTTATCACAATCACTAGTGAAGCTACAATATGCATTTCATAAATAGTCTATATCATTTTCAAGGTATATTTCTATTTCACCATGAATAAGTGAACTAATTTAAAAACAAATATAAATTTTCTGAATTTTTTGTTTACTTCGCCAATTACATTTGCTATAATGTGTATAACTTCTTAATAAGAGAAGTTATCTCCTTTGTGTTGTTTATAGTAACAAAACAAATTTTGCTCGAAGTACTGTGACAGTACCTAGTCCTTACCGTTACAAGTACATTAATATTCATTTCCCATAAAAACCAAGTATATAGGGTGTCTCCTCACCCTATATACTTGGTTTTTATCATGTTAATTAAAATCTACTGAAATTATTAAAAAAATCGTGGAACGAAATTCAAATTGAATACTGCTCCACGATTCTTTTTAATTGATAAACATGTTATGTATCTTCTTACCAAGCAAATAATCCGACAAACGCTGCAGTAAGTAATGATACTAATATACCTGCTAATAACATCATAGGTACGTATTTAGATACAAAATCTGATGTTTTTTGATCGACAATCCCTTTTAATGTTCCGACAATCATTCCGATTGTAGAGAAGTTAGCAAATGAAACTAAGAATGTTGAAATAACAGCTCTTCTGTGAGGGCTATATGAATCAACGACTTTACTAATTTCACCCATAACTACAAATTCATTAGTAACAATCTTCTTAGCCATTTGTTGAGCAACAATCCATGCTTCTCCCCATGGCAAACCAAGTAAAAGTGCAAATGGATACATGAATAAACCTAAAATTTGATTTAAACCGAAACTACCTTTTACGCCTATCCATCCACCAACTAGACCTGTAATTAAGTTTATAAAGCGATCAATTAAGTCTGCTAAAGCAACAAAACTAATTACAAATGCAATAATGATTAATACTAATTTACCTGCATTAAGTACAGAATCACCTAAAAATGAGAAGAAAGGTTGACGTTTTACCGTTTCATTATTTTTGATGCTATAAATGATGTCTTCTTGTTCTTCAACACTAACCGGATTCAAAATTGAAGAAACAATTATCGCGTTGATAATATTTAGTGGTATCGCAGTTAATACGAGATCACCCGGTATCATTTGAACGTATGCACCAACAATAGCTCCAGAGATTGAACTCATTGACATCATAGCCACTGTTAATACACGCATTTCATTCATACGTTTCAATTGTTCGTTTGATACAGCTAATGCTTCAGTATTACCTAAGAACATCATTTCGATGCCAAAGAATGATTCAAATTTAGGTTGACGCGTAATTTTCGCTAGCACCCAACCAATACCACCTATAATTTTAGGTAGAATATTGAAATACATTAATACGTCAAATAATGGTACTACAAGTAGAATTGGGAAGAGTGCGCTAATCGCCATATCCATCTGTTTACCACTAGTGAAACTGCTGAATGCAAATCCTGTTCCAGTATGTGCTGATTGAATTACCCATGCGATTGCTGAAGCTAATCCTTCTACAATAGTTCTCCCAATTTGGAAATAGACGAAGAACCATGCTAAAAACAAGTTTAATACAACAAGAATTAAAATAGATTTCCATTGGATGTTTTTGCGATCTCTTGAAAATAAAACTGCAATTCCCAAAAACGCAAGTAACCCAATGATGTTAACCAATAAAAACATAAGGCACCTACCTGATTAATTTTTTATGACATTAATGTCATAGCATGTCTATACAACAGAACCGTACTTTATTCACTAATTTACCCCAAAAGTTCCGTTAATAATATATTTTTAATTATACCATGAGGTAATGTTCGAGAAAATAAAGATTTTTTAAATAGTACAATAGAAAGCACTAGAGTTAAATTTACTGCTCTAGTGCTTTCTACTTTCATTTCAATTATGAATTTTTCTCAATATCATTATAAATATAATCACCAATATATTGAGATGCTTTTCCATTTTCTATAGAACAAAAATCATTATAAAATGCTTCTATCTTATCTTGATATTTCACTTTATGTTGATCAATTTGTTTTAACTCTTCAGCTAATTTAAACTCGTCTGTAATGATTTCACCTGGTAGGTCGTTCATGTAATCCATGTAGAAACCACGAAGTCCTTTATCATATTTTTCTATATCGTATGCAAAGAAAAATTGTGGACGCTTCAAGATACCAAAGTCAAACATAACAGAAGAATAATCAGTAATTAATGCATCAGAAATTAAGTATAACTCCGAAATGTCGTTATAATTTGATACATCAATTGCAAAGTCATCATATCCATGTAAATCTAAAGCATTAGCAATTAGATAATGCATTCTTAATAAGATGACATACTCATCTCCTATTTCTTTTTGAAGATTAGCTAAATTAATTTTCAAATCAAATAAGTATTGTCCCTTTTTCACAAACTCATCGTCTCTCCAAGTTGGAGCATACATGATAACTTTCTTATCTGCAGGTAAATTCAAGTCACGCTTAATTTGTTCAATATATTCAGTGTCATTTTGACGGTTAACTAATACATCATTTCTCGGATAACCAATCTCCCAAATACGGTCTTCATCCATCCAAAATGCAGATTTAAAAATATCAGAAGAGTATCTATTTGGTGATACTAAGCGATCCCAACGTGATGCTTCAGCATAGAAGTTCTTCTTATAGTTTGCAGTTGTCGTGCCAGGCATTCTAACCACTTTCATATCATTAGCTAAACGTTTTAATGGTGTTCCATGCCAAGTTTGGATATACATTTGATTCTCTTTTTTATTTAAATATAAAGGTAATCTAGCATTTGTAACCCAATATTTCGCTTTAGCATAGGCATCATAATAAGCTTGAGATCCCTTTTTAACTTTAGTAGCATTACCTGGAATATTGTTATTTTCTGGTTTTGAAAAGACCCAAATATAATTTAAATGAGGATAATGTTTTTGCATGTATTCATAAATATATTTAGGACTATCGCTATAATTTTTACCACCAAACGCTTCAAATACAATTGTGTTCGGGTCAACTAAGTCTTCATTATCACTCAGTTGATATTTTGAGCGTTCTTTCATCTTGCTATTTAACACAATATTTTTAACTAAACGTGTTTTATTACGTAAGTCATTAACATATTTGGCATTTTCAACATCATCCATTGATAAGAATAATATTTCTAAATTATATAATACTTTCCCATCTTTTAGGATGTTCCATTTTAAAGCTTTAACAATTTTAATAAGCGCATCTTCAAGTGACACATATCGAGATTTTATATCTCTAAGTGCAGGATCAAATCCACTTTTAATTTCATTTTTCATTCGTTGAATGAGAAAATTTTTAATTCGCTTATCATTCGTTCTTTGCATAGCATCAAAGAAACTATTAACATGATCTTCAAATTTATTTGTAAAATCTTGATCACTTAATGTATTACCATAAAATGGATCGTATACCTCACCACGATAATAGAATGGGAAGTTGGTAATTCTAACAAAACGCTCCGCATATTTTAAATACTCAAGCACAAATGACGTATCTGCATAAATATCTAATGATTCATTAAATTGAATCTGATGCGCTTTAATAATGGCATTTTTAAATAGAATATTACATGCTGATTCTTTTCTCAAAATTGCATTTGGACTTTTTTGATGAGAAGCATATTGCAAACGTACTTTATCTTTATCTACATACTGTGGTCGTTGACTTCTAAATTTATGAATTGGTGCAATCAGTGTATCTAAACCATTCACATGTTGAAGATAGTAATCAACAGCATATGAGGCCAATTGATCATCGGCATCTAGGAATAGTACGTATTGACCATGTGCTTGTTCCAAAGCTACATTTCGTGCATGTGCGTGTCCAGTATTCTCTTGCAATTGAATGAAGTGAACGTCTTTATCATATGATTTTAATGCTTCTTGTAAGATTTCTGTTGAGCGATCAGTTGAACCATCATCGACAACAATAATGTCAAAATCTTGATTTCTCTGGCTTTTTAAACTGTGAATACACTCACTAATATAATCTTCATTATTAAAATACGTAATAATAATCGATAATTTATTCAATATATTTCTCTCCAATTTTTCTATTTATTCTCCGCATGTGTAACGTCATCGATGAGTGATTGATAATTGTTTGATGCTTGTTCTACACTAAATTTTTCACTTAATTTTACATCTTTGAAATGAATATTTCTAGCCATTTCCATTGTATCCGCAAACCCTTCGATGTCATCTTTTTTCACAAGTATACCATTTTCATGATTAGTAATTAACTCACTCGGTCCATAACGAACGTTATATGAGATAACAGGGCAACCATAGTTAATACTTTCCATAATCGATAACCCAAAGCCTTCATACCGACTTGTCAATAATGAAGCTATCACTTTTGAAAAGACTTCTTTAGGATGATTAGTGTGTCCTTTGAATATTACTTTATCTTCAAGTTGAAGTGTTTTAACCAATTGCTTCAATGTGTTTAAATTACCCTCTTTATCTTTTCCATATACAAGCAACTTAGATGAATAACCTTTTTTCAAATAAATATCAAACGCTTTAATAATATGATCAATTTGTTTTTCTTGAGCCAATCTACCAATAAAGCAAAATTGATCTTCAACCTCATCTCGACGATTCGATTGCGCTATGCTGACAAAATGAGGTATGACTTCTATTTTATTATCATCTATGCCAAACTGTGATTGAATATCATGTTTTTGGTATTCTATTAAAACTATATATTTATCGATTATTTCTTGTTTATCAAATGCTAATTTATATGAATGACGAACTTTATTACCTTGTATATGATTGCTATGAAACATTAATATGCGCTTAATGTCATTTTCGCAATCAATCAATGGTCTGTCGAGTAAGCGTGCATCATTAAATACAACACTTCCATTAGGTAAAACATGATTATAATAATAAGTAAATAGAGCTTTTTCATTATTAAAGGTGCGCGTCTCACCACGCTTTGTTAAATGTTCAATATCAATCAATTTGTTCTCTTCATCATTCGTAAAATGTTTCTTTAAATACACGTCACCCTTTTTATCATAATATTCTTCCTTTGTTTTGATTGCCGTTACATCATCAAAATAATCAATCTTATGTAATCTGCCATTTAACGTGAATGCCTTACGTTTAGATACCTTTTGTGAATTAGGATTGATTGTATCTTCAAACTTCATAATCTGTTTGTTCGCATAGTATTTGCGAAATAATACATGAACATTATCTTTATAATATTTAACGTTATCCCCTTCTTGAATGGCCTCTAATCCACGTATCTTAACTTTAGTTTGAATTGGTAACTTTCTAAATAATTTGGGTTCAACAGGTTACTCTAGTAGATTATAATTCGCAAGCCAATCGTATAAGTTGTCTAATTTTGTATTCTCAGTTATTAATTCTTTATTTCTAAAAATTCGATATACATTTTTATAATTAGCGTTATAGTTAGTCGTTAGAATTGTAGAAATTTCTCCCAATTGAGTTTCTAAAAACTTTACTCTATGTAACAAAGATTTTGTCCTTCCACCATGTGTAGGAGGTAAAGTGGAAGTTATTGTATATAACATAATTATGCTCCAATCTTAAGTTTTAAAGTGTGAGTCTGTATACTCACATACGTCATTTAATTATTGATGATTATTTCACAATTAACTACATAAGACAAAACATATATTTCATTTTTCTTTTTAAAAAAGTAGTTGGAACAAACTTAAGTTCCAACTACCTAATATTCATTACTCGGTTAAATTTTGAGTAGTAACAAACTGATGGTATTTTTCGTGATTTTGCATTAATTCAGCATGTGTACCTTCACCCGTTACCTTACCTTGATCTAGGAAAATGATTTTACCTGCTTTTTTTATAGTTGAGAGACGATGTGCAATAACAATAGTTGTTCTTCCTTCCATAAGAATTTCTAATGCCTCTTGGATTTTTTGTTCGCTCTCACTATCTAAATTTGCGGTAGCTTCATCTAATAATAAAATATCAGGATTTTTCACAAAACTGCGTGCAATATCGATACGTTGTCTTTGACCTCCAGATAACTTCAGACCACGTTCACCTACTAACGTGTCATAGCCATCATCAAACTGCATAATAAAGTCGTGACAATTCGCTAACTTAGCATACTTAACCAATTCCTCATCCGACACTTCACGGTTTATACCATATAAAATATTGTCACGTATCGTACCACTCATCATAGAATTCGATTGCATTACATAACCAATCTTGTTTCGCCAATTCGTAATTGGAACATCATAAATACTTTGCGTTCCATATTTAATATCTCCAGATTCAATGTCATACATACGTTCAATCAAATTAAAAATTGTACTTTTTCCTGAACCCGACGGACCAACAAACGCGCTCACCTCTCCTTGAGGTATACGGAAAGATACGTTACTAAGAATAGTTTTAATATCATATTTAAAATCAACATTTTCAAATGACAATTCGCCATCGTAAATTGAGATATCTTCTATAGGTTGTAAATCTTCCATTGGTTCAATAGGTTCTTGCATAATTTCAAAGATTCTACTACTCGCCCCAACTGCCTTTTTATAATCCGTGACTAATGTTGAAAGATTCATTAAAGGCATCGATAATTGCATCACATAAAAAATCATCGCAATTAACGCACCAGCTGTTATCGCACCTGTAGCTATTCTAATAGCACCAAAACCTAATATAACCGCAATCATTAATAACATAATCACACTTGAAATGGGTTGAATGACAGCTGTAATTTTTGCTTGTCGCAGACCTAAATTATAAATTTCACGTAAATTACTATGAGCGTTGTTTAATTCTTGTCTTTCTGTATTCGATACTTTTACTAATCGCATCTCAGTTAACACACGACCTAGCAATCCACTAAAGTTAGCGATTTCAGTTTGCGTATTCATTGATATTTTTTGCATTTTGCGACCTAATGGAATCATTATTGCCATAAATATCGGAATTGCAATAAATGTTAATAATGTCATTTGCCAGTCCATAATGAACAACATAACTATGGATCCAATGAGTGTAATTACTGCGGGAAGTAATTGTGGCAATTTCTGTGAAATAAATTCATTTATAACTTTAGTATCGTCTGTCAAACGACTCATTAACTGCCCACTTTCATTCTTATCGAAAAAAGGCATTTTTAATTTAATGATATGTTCCCAAAGTATTGATCGAATATCGTAAATCATTTTTTCACCAATTTTACTTAGTAGATAAATACCAATACCACTTAGTAGTGCATTAGCTATAAATATTCCTGCAAATAAAAGAACGATATTCCAGTTGATAGTACTTGTTGAGAATTTATCAACTAATCGTCCGGTAAATAGCGGAATTAACAGACCACTAATACTCCCTAGCGAAGAAATAATGATTGCCGCAATAATCAGTCCATATGGCCACGACAATCGTTTAAATAAGAAAAATAACGGATTTTGTCCTTTCATAAATTAGCCCTCTTTTTATATTCATTTTAAAATTTTAATTATCTTATTTTCCAAGTATAAAGCTTTAACAAATAAATTCATATTATCAAATTTATATGATAAAATATTTTAGTTGAAATTTTGAAAAAGGAAAGATAAGAATGAAACGAAGCTTAATAATTACCTTTGCTCTACTTTTAACCATTGTTATTATAGCACCTAACTCCTACGCTTCCGAATATGAACCAACACCTACTGAAATTGCTAGACAATATGGTTACCCGAATGTAACAGATGCCTATCAACCTGAAGGTAGCATAAATGTAAGTCAAACCGGGCAAATTTTGTACGACTATCAATCTAACCAAAAATGGTACCCCGCTTCAATGACGAAGCTAATGACAATGTATCTTACACTTGAAGCCGTGAATAAAGGTGAGCTTTCTTTAAATGACAAAGTACATATTACGGACAAGCATTATCGCATGTCAACTTTACCAGAATTAAGTAATACGAAATTATATGCTGGTGAAACATATACAATTAGCGAGCTACTCCAAATTACAGTTTCTAACTCAAGTAACGCTGCAGCTTTAATTTTAGCTGATGAGGTTTCGGGAAATGTGAATGATTTTACTGATTTAATGAATAAGAAAGCTAAAGCATTAGGCATGTCAAACACCCATTTCGTAAACCCAACAGGTGCTGAAAACAAGCAATTAAAAGAATTTGCGCCATCAAAATATAAAAACCAAGACAATACTACTTCCACTGCGAAAGACTTTGCAATTCTAGATCACCATGTCATCAAAGAGACTCCTAAGATATTACATTTCACTAAACAACTTGCTCCTACACAACACGGTGTCACATATTATACATTCAATCATTCATTAGAAGGAGCCAAAATGAGTTTGCTAGGTACAGATGGTTTAAAGACTGGCTCAAGTGATGTTGCAGATTATAATCACACGATTACAACTAAACGTAACAACTTCCGCATTAACCAAGTTATTATGGGAGCAGGAGATTACGTGAATTTAGGTGGAGAAAAGCAACGTAATATGATGGGAAATGCCATGATGAATCGTTCTTTCGATCAATACAGTTATAAAAAGGTACTTTCAAAAGGCACACATAAAATCAATGGCAAAAAATACTATGTCAAAGATAACTTATATGATGTAGTACCTGAAGGTATGAATAAAAAAGATTATAAATTTATCGTTAAAGATGGTTCAATTCATCTTGACTACAATCGCCAATTTCTTACAAAAGATGATGGACCTCCAAAAGTTGAAGTAACGAAACCTCTATTGCACAAAGCAAATACCATTGCTCAAACGACGTGGAAAGAGCATCCAGTGGTTACCTTTGTCGCATTAGCCTTATTAGCAATTGCATTTATACTTATTGTACGTTCATTTATTCATTTATTATTTAAACGTAAATAAAGTGATTGATAACTCTTTAGCTATATAGCAACAATATCTTTTACTTTCAGTATTAATATAAGGAACCTAAGTGCTATGTCACTTAGGTAAGAAATTCTAAAATGTAAAACAATTAAGAATTTCTTTAAAGAACTGCTATAGAGACGTCACCTCAGGAACGCGAAACAACTTAAGTTAAACAAAGAAGCCAGCAAATGAATTCATAAAATTCATTTGCTGGCTCTTTTGATAGGATTAAGACCTTATATTTTTAATTATTTAGAGTCTTTGCCATATAATTCTTGTTTAATCTTAGTTGTTGAAATACCTTCAGTACGTTTTAAGTATACGACTTCACATTTATCTTTTAAGAAGTCGAATTCACCTTCCCAGTCATGTCCCATTACAAAGACATCTACCTCAAAGCGATCCACGTCGATTTCTTTTTGACCCCAATCATTCTCAGGAATAACTAAATCAACATAACGAATTGATTCTAACATCATTTTACGTTGTTCATAATCATAATATGACTTTTTATTCTTAATTTGATTGAATTCATCTGAAGATAAAGCAACAATTAAATAATCGCCCATTTCACGCGCTCTTCTTAGTAATTCAATATGACCATAGTGTAATAAGTCATAAGTACCATAAGTAATAACTCTTCTCATAAACGCTATCTCCTTAACATAGTTTTTAACATTTTTTCATAATCTTAATTTAGCATAAATAAAATTTACATACCATTAATTTTATAAGTTATACTACACTATCTCTTTAAAGTACGCTTAACTAACTGTTTACTGCTAAATGCAAATTTTTTGGGCATAACTTGTGCTTGAAAACGAAAGTATCCTGGTCTTCCAATACCAACATCGATAAGCGTTTGACGCCACTTCTCGTAAGTGTCACGTGTCCAATTTTTTGCACCTTGCTCAACTGCTTGAATGATTCTAAACAACGCATCGCCTGAGTAGTTCGTATGTTGCATATCTTTAATGTAATGCGTGACCTTATCAATAAATTCAGGTGTAACTTTACTACATTTTAATAAATAAGATTGAATAAGATAACTAACAATTAAATCATCCATTCGATAACTATAGTATGCTTTCTCATTTGTTAAAAGTAGCATTTCCATGACGCGCTGACGTACTCGTCGAGCATCTTCAATATAAGATATAAATGTATCAGCTCGTTTATCTGTGATTGAACCTTCTTGCTCATTATAGCCATATATAATGAGTGGTAGTAATTGGATATCGCGTGCTGTTAAATAAGCTCGTGTGACAAAGGTATGCTCTTCACAAAACACAACGTCTTCATCAAAACGTAATGCACTAAATTTAGAATTAAATAATTTTCCACCAGGCCCAATAGATTGTAAAATTTCAGGCGCTTCAGCTAAAGATACTAGTGATTCACGATTTATTTCCTCATGGGTCGGTATAATTTTCCAATCTCCTTGGACACCTCTACCAATTTGACCAATGACGATATCAACCTCTTGATTACGTTCATAGTAATCTATCATCTTATCTAGTCTACCCGGTAAAAATTGATCATCTGCATCTAAAAACATAAATGCTTCAACATCATCAGACATTGCAGCTAATCCAAAATTTCTACTTGCTGCTGCACCTTGATTATCTTGATTGTAAATCATGATATTTTTAACTTCTTTTTGTAATTGAGTGAGCTCATGTCTTGAATGGTCTGTAGAACCATCATTTACGCAAATGATTTCAACCTCATGTGTTGTATCGATAGATTTGATTGCTCTACGTATTGTCTTTTCTGCATTATATACAGGTATTATGATAGCTATTTTCATCTTTTCACCATCTTTTCAATAAATTCTGTAACGCGTCGAACACTATCTTCACGATTATACTTATGCCAATTTTTAAATAAAGGTTTGAACAAGGCAATATCATTTCTTATTTTTAAAATTAATTCTTCTTCTGTTGTTACTTTATATTGTTGTGGAATTGCTTTATAAAATTGGTTTAAGCCACGAATTTTATCATATTTATGCTCGTCGTACACATAAAATAATGTTGGTTTGTCTAATAAACTCGCCTCAATAGGTAATGAACTATAGTCACTAATAATCACATCCGCCATAATCATCAATTCTTGTGTAGTGGCTATAGATTGACTTTTTGAAATAGATGGATGTAATTGATTAATCAATGTGTACTCGGGTAGCGCTTCTTCAAAGCGAGCAACATCTATTTGTCTATTATTTTCAGAACCTTCACGATAAGTGGGAACATAGACCACCAATTTTTTATGAATATTATAATGCTTTTTCAAACGTTCTTGCTCGGCCTTAAGATTGAATTTTAAATATTGTGATAGACGTGGTAAACCGAGTGGCAATAATTGATCTTCAGTAGCTTCAAATGACTCTTTAAAACATGTCCCCATCTCTTTACCACCAATAATATAAAAATCAGTCGCTTGATACACGCGTTGATATTGTCTAACCATGGTTACATTATTCAAATCAACTTGATGATCAGTCAGCCCAAAATTTTTCAGTGCGCCAGATGCATGCCACGTTTGAATAATCGTTTGTGCTTTCTTCTTAGTATAACCACCTAGCATTAAATAATACGTATCGATTAAAATGACTTTCGAACTACTTAATGCTTTTATATGTTTGACGATATATTTGTTTCCTGCTGGTATAAAATTTATGTTGTTAAGATGTTCCAACCTATATTGTTCTTCAAATTTTGCAATTACAGTTATTTTGTAACCTTTATTGTCTAATTCATTAATAATCGGCATGACATCCTCAGGAAATGTCATGAGTACCGTAATTTGCTTTTTATCAACTTGTCTCCTTTTGTAAATAAAATTCAATAACGTAATCATCAACATATATACTTTTTTAATAATTAGTCGCATACATTTACCCCTCATATTTTCATTATAAAAATTATAAATCAAAAATTGTCATTATGCTGTATACACAAAATCCTTGATAAACGCATCAACATTTATCAAGGACTTTAAATTATAAGAAATCTGCGAAATGATCGCGATATCTTCGATGTAAAATTGAACCTAGCACAAAGAAAATTAAAATAACTATCACATTATATAATAATAATTTCCAATGTTCTATAAAGTACCATTCGTGGAATAAAATCGCTGCACGATATGATTCAGCCAAGAAATAAACTGGATTAAATTTAATAATTTCACCAATTGTTCCACCAATACCTGAATCTTTAGGTACCCATAGAATTGGAGACATATAGAATAAAATTCTTAATAAAGCCTGCATGATCATTTGTGTATCCCGTACAATAATGCCGAGTGTCGACGTAAATAATGCAACAGATGCTGTAAAGAAAAATGTCATTGGTACATAAATTAATAATTGTACAATATGAATTGAGGGGAAAATACCATTAACGATACAAATTCCTATAATAATTAACAATAAACCTATATGACCATAAAAACGACTGGTTACAGTGTAAGTTGGTATGATAGAGAGTGGGAAATTCATCTTCGCCACTTGATTAAACTTCATAGATACTGATTTAGTACCTTCAAGGATACCTTGGTTTACGAAGAACCACATACTAATCCCTACAAGTAGCCAATAAATAAAAGGTATGCCATGAATAGGTTGGTTACTTCTAATCCCCATACCAAATACAAACCAGTAAACCATGATTTGTAATGCTGGATTCAGTAATTCCCATGCTACACCAAGATAGTTATTCGTATTCGTTATTTTAATTTGGAATTGTGCAAGTCTTTGCACTAAGTAAAAATTCTTAATATGTTCTTTAAAAACAGATCCTACTGCCGACATTGAAATTAACCACGCTTTCAATTAAATATCCACAATGTGTTTACATTTTTTATTTAAAATTAGGATAACTACATTATATATAACATTTTCTCAAAAGTTTAATATAATTATTACGTACATATAGTATTATTTTATATTGTAGAGAAGATTACTAGAAAATAAGAACCATAACTATGGACTTCATTTTCCAAAAAAAGTAAAATCTACTTATTGTTTACAAAAAGTTATTCAAAATCTCTTATACACTTTACACTAGGTTAATAAATTTAACAACTATTGTATGATGTATTATAATCTATATAAGTATTTATAAGGAAGGAAATATCATGAGCGTATCTGTAAATATAAATAATGTGACAAAAGAATATCGCATTTATCGTAATAATAAAGAACGCATTAAAGATGCCTTAATCCCTAAAAATAAAAATAATACATTTTTCGCTTTAGATGATGTCTCTATAACAGCTCACGAAGGTGATGTCATAGGTTTAGTCGGCATTAACGGCTCAGGTAAATCTACATTGAGTAATATGATTGGTGGTTCTATTTCCCCAACTTCTGGAAATATTGAACGTAATGGTGAAGTCAGTGTCATAGCAATCAATGCAGGTCTGAATGGTCGTTTAACTGGTGTAGAAAATATCGAATTTAAAATGTTATGCATGGGATTCAAAAGAAAAGAAATCAAACAACTTATGTCTCAAGTTATAGAATTTAGTGAACTCGGCGAATTTATCCATCAACCTGTTAAAAATTATTCAAGTGGTATGCGTGCTAAATTAGGATTCTCGATTAACGTTACAATTAATCCTGATATCTTAGTCATTGACGAAGCATTATCAGTTGGTGACCAAACTTTCACTCAAAAATGCTTAGACAAAATTTATGAATTCAAAGAAGCGAATAAAACGATTTTCTTCGTAAGTCATAATATTCGTCAAGTTCGTGAATTTTGTACTAAAATTGCCTGGATTGAAGGCGGAAAGCTCAAAGAATACGGAGATTTAGAAGAGGTTCTTCCTAAATATGAGCAATTCTTAAAGGACTTCAAGAAAAAATCAAAAGCTGATCAAAAAGCATTTCGCAAAGGTTTAGATGAAAAACGCTTTATTGTTAAATAGCGATAATCAAGATAAAAATTTAAAGGCGGATTCAGTCCTCTCGACTTGAATCCGCCTTCTCCATATTTAAAATAATTAGTATCAGAATAGATACTTATTTTTTCTTTTTCATTTTTCGTTGTACTTTAAAAACTTTAAACATAAACTTAGGAATGCTACGCATACGTCCAATACGTTTCCAATCGATTAATAAACGATATACCCATTCAATATTTAATTTAATAAATAGTTTAGGTGCGCGTTTTTTTGTGCCACTATATATTTCAAATGAGCCGCCCACACCCATCATTACAGTTCTTTTAAAGGTGTGTCGATGTTTTTGAATCCACTCTTCTTGTTTAGGGAAACCCATCCCTACAAATATATAATCAGGATCAAAACGTTTTATGCGCTTGATTACCGTCTCATCATTTAAATCTATATAACCATGATGGTAATCGAATTGCGCCTGAGGGTATTTGTGTTGTAAATTTTTATGTGCTAGTGTGACTACTTCATTTTTGGCACCAAGTAAATATACTTTTTGATAATTTGTATGGGCAATCTTTAAACAATGTTCCATTAATTCAATGCCAGGCACACGTCGTTTTAACGGTGTTCCCAAACGATTTGATGCTTTAATAACACCTGTGCCATCCGGGACAACAAAATCCGCACTATTAATTAACTGTTTATAAGTACTATGCTCTGACGCATAATCAACGATTTCTGGATTAGCTGTCACGATAAACAAATTATCCTCAGTCTCTTGTGTGAAAAATGTTTTGACATGTTCAATCATATCTAACATGGTTACATTATTAAATTGAACACCTAAAATATCCACTTTAGTCGCTGTTGTCTCTTTTTGATCATGCATTTAAGTAATCTCCTTACTGTCTAAACAATTTTCATATGCATATATTATATGAAAATAGAATCATAATAAATAACTATGTAGTTGTCTAAATATATTTTCAAATGATTTATCTTCTTTTTTTAAAGTTCTCTCATTAAAAGATACATCTAAAGTCTAAACGCTAAATCATCAAATTTACTTTATAATAAATACTATAATCTTACACTCGACGAGGTCAACTATGGTCTATTTAGAAAACTTTTTTACTACAACTATTAATTTAAATATATATTTAATCTGTATTATAGCAATTATCTATATTATGATTCATCAAAATAGACATCGTCAATTCAATCAATATTTAGATGTTTATTTAAACTATATTCCTGTACTTACACATGAATTCGGTCATGTATTATTCAATAAAATCAGTGGTGGACGCGCAAAAGATTTAGTCATCGTCACACGGCCTTCGGAACGACTTCAAACGATGCAACAAGGCTATGCTATTACCCAATCCAAGGGGCTCATTGGACAATTCATTACAACTCTAGGTGGCTATATTATGCCTCCATTAATTCTTTTAATTGGTCTAAGTGCTGCGTATTATGGTCACCCTAGTTTGTTCTTAAGCGCTTATATCATCATTTTCATTTATTTTTTAATACTTACATCACGCAAACTATCACCTATCATTGTACTAATTTTATTTATTGCACTTCTATACTTCTTAGTACAACATGATAATCAATTATTATTTTATTATCTAGTCACATTTATTTATCACCTTATACTAGGTGTCTTATTAGGTGAGGTTTTACAATCAAGTTGGACGATATTCAAACTGACTTTTCAGCGACCAATTCCAAGTTGGGATGGACGCACATTGACAGAACTTACACGCATACCAACTTTCTTATTCAGTACATTATGGATAGCGATTAACATATTTACGATATACTTAATGCTTATCTTTACAATTTAATAAATTCATTCAAAAAATCTCCAATAAAAAGGTATTATTGAACTCTTTATTGGAGATTTTATTATCTGATTTAAACATGCTCTGCAAAAATATTCATTGCATTATCATAACTTAGTATCGTTACAATATCATTTCGTTTCAAAATCATTACTTTATTTGTTTCATCTTTAGTTACGATCTCAACATCATTTCCAATTGAAATATTTTTGCTAGAAAGGTATACCAGAAGTTCGGTCTTATCACGTACTCGCTTAATCGTCACTTTATCACCAGGTTCAAATTCTAATAAAGATACCGTGAATTTCTCTTCAAAATGCTGATTTCTAGGGATAATACCACCGTGTGGACATGTTTCAGGATAATCAAGTATCTTATCCAAGCGTTCTACAAATAAATCTGAAATGCGATGTTCCAAAATTTCCGCTTCTTGATGGACTTCTTCCCAATTATATTGTAAAACTTCTATTAAAAATAACTCCAACAGGCGGTGACGCTTAATGATATCCAACGTATGTTTCAAGCCCTCATCTGAGAGTTTCACACCTTTATAGTGTTTCGTTTCAACATAACCAACCTTTTCCAAGCGTCCAACCATTTCACTAACTGAAGGAGGTTTTATATTTAAGTACTGAGATAACTTTTTATTTGAGACAAAGGATGTATCTCCTTCATTGGCTAATATTGCTTTTAGATAATCCTCTTTTTCTTCAGTTAACATCATTTCACCTCACCCATACATTCACTTTATTGTATCATGAATTGATAACGAATGTTATTCACCTTATTTAAACAAACCGTACCTTAATAAAAAAAGAGAGGATAGGATAGAATTCCATTTGAATTCATTATCCATACCTCACTCTATTATATCTTCATTCATATTTATTATGTTAATCAGTTAAGCTATCAACGATAACCATTTCATCATAGTTTATCGCTTCTCTTAATTTCAATGCCGTACTTTCAGTAATCTCACCATCGTCAGTTAAACTAGATAAAACACGGCGTTGTTCTCTTAAAGCATTTAATTTTATCTTCGTAATTGAATCTTCGGCTCGCGTATTAAAGAAATTAGATGGCGATAAGTTATCTATTCTCATAAGATAACCGTCACAAATCATACCAACTTCTAATTTGTTATCTTCATTCGCTTCATCTACAAGACGACTCACAACATTATAATGAACAATCTTATTGATTTTAGAAAGTTCCATTAAGTTATCAGTAACACTTAATGATGATGCCGCATTGGTACGTGTACGTATACGACGTTTTAATAGTACAGCTCTCGCACCAACAATCATACGACGTATCAATGACGCTTGACGATACACTTGTGTACGTTCTGCATAACGCATGTAGTTTTCTAATACACTCGCAGTTATTTCACCATCATCGGCAAGTCGTTCTAGTGTTTTCGTTTCAACCTTAAATGCTAAACTCTGTAATCTTTCGAGTTCTTTTGAGTTCTCATCATCCTTTTCAACAGATTTCAAGAACGTTAATTTATCGTGATATTCTTTAATGACATTACCATAACGATAACTTGTTTCAAATGATGAATGATGATTCAAGTAATCTATGACATGTTCAAGAATATATATTCTAGCTTCTTTAAAATTCATACTTCCAATCTTAGCCTTAGGTGCACTAGATGTTACAAACGGCAATACAACTTGTGCAATCACAAGACTTATAATAACCATACCTGATGAAATAAATAGTAAATCATTACGATATGTAAACGCATGATGATCTGCTAAAAAGTATGGTAATGTTAATGCGATTGCTAACGAAATAGTTCCGTGCACGCCACATAGTGTCATGATAAGCGCATACATGCTTCGTTTAGGTGGTTTCTCTTTCTTCTTGTCCTCCCCTTCTTCATTCATTAATTTTTGGAAAGGACTGACAGATAAATAGAATAGAGGATAGAGCACATACACCCATATAAATCTAAATAAGTATACCGCTAACGCAACGAGTGCTGTTATCACAACTAAGAACAATAAATTGTGTGGTTCAGTTTTTACAATATTTCCAATTACTTCTGGAACTAAAAATCCTAATATTGAAAAAACAAAACCATTCAATGCATATCCTAGAATGTTCCAAGTGTGATTGTAACTCATTTGAAGTCGAGTACGTGTTTGAGCGATACGATCACGTTCAAAACCATGAACTAAACCTGCTACAACGGCAGCAATAATACCTGACGCATGAAACATTTCAGCAACAAGATACGTAACAAATGGCGTTAATAGTTGTAAAAAAGTAAACATATTAATATTTTCTATGCCACGTCTTGTAAGTGTTAAACGGAATCTAACAAGCGCGATACCAATAAGTAAACCAATAATCGCACCACCGATTGACGCGATTAGAAATTGTTGCACCGCTTCAAATAGTGAGAATGAACCAGTAATTAAAACACCTACCGCTATTTTGAATGAGATGATACCTGCTGCATCATTAAGTAACGATTCACCTTCAAGAATAGTCATAGCACCTTTAGGTAAAACCTTACCTTTTGTAATAGCTTGCACTGCCACAGCATCAGTTGGACATAATATTGCGGCTACGGCAAAAGCTGCACCAATAGGAAGTGTCGGCCAAATCCAATGAATAAATAGACCTACACCAATAACAGTTGTAATAACAAGTCCTAAGGCCATTAACATCACTGGTTTAATATAACGACGTAAATGAGCTCTCGAAACGTTAACACCTTCCACAAAAAGTAACGGTGCAATCGTTGCTACCATAAAGAGTTCCGAATCGAAGTTAAATTCTACAGGTACTGGCGTTAAAAAGAGGAGCATTCCTAAAGCAATTTGAATGAATGCCAGAGGCACTTTGGGTAAAAAAGTATGAACAAAGGAGCTTACAATAACTACGGCTAGAAATATGAGAATCGTTTCAAATATTTCCAAACTTCCACCCCATTTTATACTTCATATTTAATTGGAGAAATAAGACTTGCCTAATATAAAAATAAGTTTGATGTCTATTTATATCCTGATAAAATACATCTTAAACTCACAATCGGTTAATTATAATTTTACCATTAAAGTTACAATGAATTAACTAACTTGCATTCATTTCTAAACCATTTTAATTAAATTGAAGCCGTTGTAACCTATTTCCAAACCATACATACATTTCATTCCCTATTACAATAAAATTCAGTAATGGTTTGAAATAGCGGTCCTTCCTCTTCTTTTATAAACGGAAGATTAATTTAGTTGACGTATTTTTAATCTTTACTAAAATTTTAACCGTATAAAAATTTCTATTTTAAGGAGTTAAATCATGAATACATTTTCAGAAAAGGAAAAACTCAAATTATTGTCAGATATCGTAGAAATTAATTCGGTGAATGATAATGAAATTGAAGTTGCAACTTATTTGAAGGACTTATTTGAAGCGCATCATATTAACGCAGAAATTGATGTTATTGAAGGTAAACGTGCTAACTTAATTGCTACTATCGGCAGTGGTAGTCCAGTTGTAGCAATTTCAGGTCACATGGATGTTGTATCGGAAGGTGATCAAAACGATTGGGACTATCCACCATTTCAAATGACTGAAAAAGATAATCGATTATACGGTCGTGGTACCTCAGACATGAAATCTGGACTTATGGCTTTAGCTATTGCGATGATTGAGCTGAAAGAAAACGATGCACTACCTCATGGCACGATAAAATTCATGGCAACTGCCGGCGAAGAAAAGGAACAACTTGGTTCCGCACAATTGTATAAGAAAGGTTATATGAATAATGTTGATGCTTTGATAATTGCCGAACCATCTGAAACGAATATTGTTTATGCTCATAAAGGATCAATGGATTATAAAATCACTTCTAAAGGAAAAGCCGCACACAGCTCTGTACCTGTCGTAGGATTTAATGCAATTAAACCATTAATTCAATTCATACAAGATATCGATACAGAATATGACCGTATTTCGAAAGAATTAAATAGCGAAAAGCTAGATTTCTCACATCTTATCAAACGCATTCAATCACAGTTACAACAAGAAAACAATCTAGATGAAGAAGAAGTTGAACGTGTGATTTCTGGACTTGTCATTAGTAATACCATTTTACATGGTGGGAACCAAGTCAATTCAGTTCCTGATACTGCAACTGCTGAATTTAATATTAGAACGATTCCAGAATTTGATAACGAAAAAGTTAAATCACTATTCAAAACGTATTTGGAAGAAGTTAATAAGCAAGGCGGACAGTTAGAAGAAGATTTATACTTAGATTTAGATCCAGTATTAACAACTGGAGATAATCCATTAATTAAGATTGGGCAACGCGTAGCTAAACAAATATTTGGAGAGGATATTGTCGCATCACCAACCGTTGGTGTAACAGATGCTTCCAATTTATTGCGCGATAAAGATGAACACTTTTCTTTCCTAATGTTTGGACCAGGAACAGCACCTCATCAAATAAATGAATATGTCGAAAAAGAGAAATATCTTCGTTTTATCGATTACTATAAGGAATTGCTTATAACTTATTTAAATGAATATAAGTAACTAGCGGTCATCTTAAACTAATATTTATACTGAGAAAACTTTATGTTTAAACGTGTATGTTATCCTTTAGTTGAGTCTTACATTCATAGGAGGATATCATGAAAATTTCATGGATTTTTTGGTGGATAATAAGTGTGTTTGAAGTTTTAAGTTTTTTTGGATTTGCATTTTTACTTTGGCAACGATCTGTAGATGCAGCAGGTGTCATACAAACTACCGAAGTCAAATGGATTAATATTGCTGTATTGGGATTAGCATATCTAATTCCATTCTTGATACAAATCGTATGGCTAATTATTAATCTCATTTATTCAAAACGCAAACAAGTAACAATTTAGATTGTTTATTAAGTTAACGCAAATTAAGTAGATTTGAGGGAGTAGGACAATGAATCTAAACATTCTGTCCAACTCCCTCCTCTTTTTATTTAATCAACCTTGTTCTGAGCCCTCTTCTTTTTACATTTTCCTTTTTATATTTTAAATTGTTTCACTAATTTTTTCTTATGAATTTACTTATATCATTAGAAATAGGGTATGATTCAACAAATAATATAAAAATACAACTGTCTACTTTTAATATACTTATTATCTTAAATAAGGGGTGTAAAGAATGTATGTTCCTAAATATTATGAAATGAAGGATTTCAAATAAATTAAGTACTTTATGCATCAAAGATTAGCAAAAGAAATAGATACGAATTAGAATAAAATCCATGTCATATTATATAGAGGTCATTTATTATGAATAAATTTAAATTAGTTCTTCTTATATGCTCTTTTTTACTAATGATTGCAACTTTGTTCTTTTGGACATTATTTCTGCCACCATTGTCTGAACTTGAAGGCGAGAATGCATTGGCACAAATGGTTGTGTTTGTCCCGTCTATAATTGCGTACCCAGTTTTATTTCCGATTATATGGCTTTTAGAAATCTTTTATCTTTTTACAACGAAACACTGGTCTTATATGGACTTGCTATTTTTATTACTTAGTTTAGTAACGCCAATCTTATTATTGGTTGTTCATTTTATAATCGCTACATCACCTATACCTTTCCTACTTCTTTACATTTATTTAAGTATATTGACCATGTTAATGACACTGGTCTCTTATATAAATTTAAAAAAATGAGATTGAGCATTTCAAAGTAGTAGTTTTAACTATTACTCATTCATGTTCAATCTCATTGATTTAATCAATCTTTAGTTTCTCTTCTAGCTTCCGATAAACTTTCGATATTTTCTTCTTGCTGTTTTTCTTTTTCTTTCTGTCGCTGCTTTTGAACATCGTAATAAATTTTTTCACGACGCTCTTCTCGAATTCGAGCTCGATTTTTAAGTTCTTCTGTAGAATTGTATTCTTTAGAACTTAATAAAATGGAAGATCGACTTGGTGCATCATCCTTACGATACATGTATGCACCTGTACGATAGGCTGCTCTGGCAACTAAATGCATACCAACTGGCGATGTTAAATTAATAAAAACAATTGATAGTAATAACCTAACACTAAAGAAGCTTTGTTCATTCGTAAAGTAAATTAACACACCCACTAATGTTAGTAAGACAGATAGCGTAGAACTCTTAGTAGATGCATGGCTTCGTAAAAAGACATCTTGAAATTTTACAATTCCAATTGCACTAATGACAGCAATGATACTACCAAGAAATATAAGGAGCGCGGCAATCAACTCAATGATTTCGTTTATTTGTGCCATTGAATACTCGACCTCCCCCTATAAATCTAGAAATAGATACAGAACTTACAAATGAAATAATTGCAACAAGCATTATGGAATCAAGGAATGAAACAGTATTATAAATAACACTAACTATACCTATAATGCACATGATGACAGCACTGGAAGCATCGAATGCCACAACCCTATCAGCTGTAGTAGGTCCTTTGATTAAACGGAATAATCCAATTATGAACGCTATGCCAAATAATACTAATGCACTTGTAATAAAAAAATTCGTGAGCGTTTCAATCATTGTGACACCTCCGTAATCAAGTTTTCATATTGTTTTATGCTTTTAAGCAGACTTTCTTTTTCTTTTTCTGAAACATCTATACTGTGTATAAAGAATTTATTGGTAGTCTTCGAAATACGAATAACTGTTGAACCAGGCGTAATAATGATTAGAATAGTTAAAAACGTAATTGCCCAATCATTTTTTAAATTCGTTTCATATGTTAATAACCCTGGATTCATATGTCTCGTTTTAAATAAAATGTAATTAATAATACTAATACTAGAAGTAATTAATTGATATAAATACACGCCTAAGAACTTAATAGCAATCCATATCTTCTTAGGATAAAAAGCTTGCCCAAAGAAACGATGTAATATATAAATTACTATTAAACCAATGATGAAGCCAGATACGAAGGTAGAGAATTGAAATGAGTCTTCATCTTGAAACAGTACCCATAAAAATGCGATTAATATGTTCAATACAACTTGTCTCATTTATTCCCCTCCTTCAAATGTGAATTGACAATGCTATGGAAATAATTATCATCCATATTCAATTTTGTTGCATTTTCAGTAGCATTCATCACAACTGGCGCTGCAATACCCATTGCAAGTACGACTGCAACTAATATACCCAGAATCGTTTTACGGTGCTTAGGTAGCGGATTGAAATCAACCTGTTCACCATCATTGTCTCCAAAGTACATAATAAATAAAATTCTAAACAGACTATACATTGCTAATAGACTTGTGATAATCATTAATGCTAAGCCAATGAAGTTACCATTTTCAATCGCACCTTGGAAGATGAGTACTTTTCCTGGGAAACCACTAAATGGCGGTACGCCTCCAATCGCAAATATCATAACAACAAATGCAACACCAAAAAATGGTTCTTTCTTAGCTAATCCACATAAATATTTATATTCGCGGTAACCAGACATATAAACTAAACTACCTATAATAAAGAACAACATTGTCTTCACAATAATGTCATTCGCTAGATAGAAGATAGCACCATGTACACCTGCAAAGGTATTGGAACCTAGACCTAAAATGACAAAACCTATCGATAATATAACTTGATATGAAGCCACTTTCTTAATATCACGATATGCAATAACACCGAAAGCGCCTATCAGCATTGTGATACATGACATAAATACTAACAATGGATGTGTCACACCCGTATGTTGATCAAATAGAAGTGTAAAGAAGCGAATGAGTGCATATGCACCTACCTTCGTCATTAACGCTGCAAATAAAGCGGCAAGTTCAGTGTTGAGCACTGCATAAGCTTTAGGCAACCACATAAATAGTACTAAGGCTGCTTTCGAACCAAAGGCCACTATAAATACAATTGAAATAATAATAATAGTTTTATTATCATGGATTTGATCTAAGCGTAAAGCAACTTGTGAGAAGTTTAATGTTCCAACCGTCTTGTATAATAAACCAATACCTAGCAAGAATAACCATGATCCTACGATATTCAATACAACATAAATAATGGCTGCTCTTAATTGTTCGACAGATTGTCCTAACGTTACTAATACAAATGAAGCTAGTAACATGATTTCAAACATTACATACAGGTTAAATAAATCAGATGTTAAGAAAGAGCCAATAACGCCTGTTGTTAAGAATAAGATGAAAGTAGGCAAGTAGTATCGATTAACACGATCTTCCCCACGACCAAATCCGTATGACATAATGAGTGTCACAACAAATGACGCTACTGTAACCATAACCAAACTCAGTGAATCACCTAAGAATTGGATACCATAAGGTGCTGCCCAACCACCAAAATCAAGCGTGATGGGTTTATGTTGCAAGACGTATATCAATAAACATAATGAAATAACTGTATTAACAGACATTGTTCCAATGTACAAAATTTTTGAAAGCCTGTTCTTCTCTTTAGTAAAAACAAGGACTAATGCACATAACAATGGTAATAGGATTGGAAGGACTAATAAATTACTGTTCATTTTCATCCTCCTCTCCTCTTAATACATCAATATTTGCTTCTTTAGTAACACGGTATGTTCGATAAACTAATACTAGTAAGAAGGCAGTCATTGCAAATCCGATAACGATCGCAGTTAAAACAATAGCCTGCAATAATGGATCCACATAATTAGTATTAGAGCCGTGAATTAAAGGTTCAGTCATCTTATTACTATAATGACCCATACTCATAATAATTAGATTTCCCGCATGCGTATAAATCGAAATACCTATAACAATTCGAATTAAGTTGAGTGATAGTATCATGTACGTCCCTATAAATACTAAAAATCCTATCACAAGTAATAATATTAAATTCATGATTTACCACCACTCAAGGCCAACATAATTGTTACGATGACGCCGACAACCGTTAACAGTATCCCTAATTCAAACAATGTAATTGTCGTTACATGTAATTCACCTAATAATGGAAAATGGATGTATGCTTCACTTTGGTATAGGAACGATTTACCAAAGAAAACCGGAACGATTGCAGTAAGTGCTGAGATTATGGCACCAACAATCATTAACTTTTTAAAATCAATAGGTAAACTTTCTAATACTTCATGTACATCAAAAGCTAGGAACATTAGGATAAAGGCCGAACTAAAGATAAGACCACCTATAAAACCGCCACCAGGATTATTATGTCCCGCAAAGAAAACATAAAAGCCGAATGTTAATAAAATAAATACGACGATTTTAGTAACGGTTCTTAACACAACATCATTTTCTTTCATCTTGGCCCCTCCTATCTTTGTAATGTAATAATGTATAAATACCTAAACCGGCAATAATTAAGACGATACCTTCAAACATTGTATCTAAGGCTCTGAAATCTCCTAAAATAGCATTTACAATATTTTTACCACCAGTCAATTCATAGGCATTCGTATAATATTTAGAAATTGACTCTAGACCATCACCTTGTTGCGCAATAAATATGAGCGTTACTACGGCTCCAGCCATAATAAATGATACGATAATTTTGATTGTTTCTTTTTTCATGTTCACTGTTGTACGAGCGATATTTGGCAATCTAGAGAAACTTACAATAAAGAGAATGGTCGTAATTGTTTCTACTACTAATTGAGTTAACGCTAAATCTGGTGCTCTCATTAATAAGAAGAATAATGCAACACTGTAACCAATAATGCCATTTAAAATGACCATTGTTAAACGTTGTCGAATAAACACTAACGCTATACCGACAACACTAATCATAATGCCTAAAATAACTTCCAATGGACCAAATTCTGAAACTTCTATTTGATGTAACTTTGGCAAACCTACTTGGAATATGCCATATGCAATTAATATAGAGAAAATAAGAACCGTTATAATATTGTAATGGTTTAATCTGTTATTCATTAAACCTCGAATCATTTGACCTGAATAACGTTCAAATCCTCGATACACATTGCGATAAGAATTTGTAATAGAAGCGTATTTAATGACTTGATGCGTAATAGCTTTCCAGTTTACTTTTAACGCTAAAATGAGACCAACTATAATAACAATCACACTGAAAATGAGTGGCAAATTAACACCATGCCATTGAGAAACATGCGGTGCTATTGCATCTACGCTACTACCCAAATTGGTAACATTTCGTAGTGCCGGCAATACTAAATGCTCAGTGAAAAAGTTGGGAATAAAGAAAATGATTGGTATCATAACCATTAAAATTATTGCAGGTAAACTGAACAACCAAGGTTCATGAATATGTTTCTTCGGCACTTTCTTTTCGTCAAATTCTCCCCAATAAGTTTCTTTAAGCATGTAAACTGCATACACAAAAGTAAAGATACTTGCTATAACACCAATAGCTACAACAATAATCGTTAACGTTAAACCAAATTGTTGAAGTTCGATTGCGCTAACTAGAGAATCGAAGAACATCTCTTTACTTAAGAAACCATTTAACAACGGCACACCTGCCATTGATAACGCAGCAAGTGTCATAACTAAATTCATTTTAGGGAAGAATTTACGCATTCCACTTAATCGGCGAATTTCTCTCGTACCAGCTTCATGATCAATGATTCCGACACCCATAAATAAAGCACATTTAAATATGGCGTGATTCATTAAATGGAATAAACCGGCGAATAAAATTAATGTATACGTCTCTGCCATTGGACCTGATGAATGTTGCGCAATACCTCCACCTAGACCAACCATCGACATTATCATTCCTAATTGGCTAATTGTTGAATACGCTAAGATACCTTTTAAGTCATATTGTCTTAAGGCCGTTACAGAGCCAAATATCATTGTAATCAAACCTACAAAAGTAACAATATAAATATAACTATCACTTAAACCTAAGATAGGCGTGAATTTAAATAGTAAAAAGATACCAGCTTTAACCATAGTAGCTGAGTGTAAATAGGCACTTACAGGGGTTGGTGCAGCCATGGCTTTAGGTAGCCAAATATGGAATGGAAATTGAGCTGATTTCGTAAATGCACCTATTAACAACATTATCATCATTGGTATAAATAGAGCATGTTCACTAATGCTATGACTTTGAGTAAGTAATTCTGAAATCGTATTTGTACCAGTAATGATATACAACATAATGAATCCTGTTAATAAGGCTAAACCACCTAAAACAGTGATAATAAATGACTGAATGGCGCCTAATTGACTTTCGGCATTGCTATACCAGTATGAAATTAATAGGAATGACGATACACTTGTTAATTCCCAGAAAACATACATTAAGATAGTGTTATTTGAGACTACAATACCCAACATACTAAACATGAATAACAATAAATATAAGAAGAAACGCGGTAAGTTATCTCTATTAACAGATAAATATTGAGTAGCATAGAAGAATACTGCCACCCCTATAATGGAGATAATTAATCCAAACATTAATCCTAGACCATCTAATCGAAAATCCAGATTAACATCAATAGCGGGCATCCATGGAATTTTAAATTCTACAAATTTTCCATGTAGAACATTAGGAATTTGGGCTAAGAAATATCCCGAAGCTAAAATAGGTGCTAACAAAGCAATATATCCAGCGAACCGTCTCAATGACTTAATAAACAGCGTCATTAAGACGACTAACATAATAACTATTAGTCCACCTAGTAAATATACTAAGCTCATCAAAAGCCTCCTTTTCAGTAAAAATCAATTATAAATTTAAAGCGATAATTGTATGTAGTTCATCATCGGCAGACAACCCGATAAATTTCACCGTTTCTTGCGTTGTCTGATGACCTAAATATTTTTGTATGATTGCAATAGAAATACCCGATTGATAAGCATGATAAGCAAATGTTTTTCGTAAAGTGGTCAATCCAATATGACACAAACCTAACTCTTCAGCGGCATGATGAATGATTCGGTAAGCTTGTTGTCTAGATAACTCTTTATGTGTTCTTATCGATTGGAATAATAAATGATCATCCATAAGCTTATTATATTCAATAAATCTTCTAACCTCTTCACGTAAATCGTTTGGTAATAAGATTTTGATTGCAGGCGCACATGACTCAATCCAAGATGATTTTATTTCATCTTGATCAATCATTTTGACGTCTTTCACTTTTAGATTTAATAAATCTGTTAAACGTATGCCCGTATGTATAGCTAATTTAAATAAAAGATAATCTCTATCAGATTTCTTTTTTAATACATCATACATCTTTTTTATATCATCTTTATTTCTGATCGGTTCAACTTGATTCATCTATCCACCTCATAAAAGTTTCTTATTTAATGATAAACCATATTTTAGTAACATTAAATGTTTTTGCTCAAATTTCTTTAAATAAATGTGTCCCTTTTTTGAATGGATTTCGATATATAGAGTGAAAGGAGGTGACAAACATATGAATGAAATTTCACAATTATCTGTTGTTTGTACGCATATCACTCACGACGCAAGTGGTAAAGCGAAAGAAACAAAACGTCGTTTTACTAACTTAAACACTAAAGCCACAGATTCAGAAATCAGATCATTCGTCAATATCATTGCACATCTGATTAATGAAACATTCGATAAAGTTGAGGTGGTTAAAACACAAGTTTTAGCCTAATTTAACTTAAAAATTAAGAAAGGAGGTATTCTACATGTCAAAGACTTTAGAACTTGCTTTTAAAACAAATTTAAATAAAACTGCTAAATTGCAATTCCCACAAGTTAACGTTGTTGTATCTGAGGCTGATGCTAAAGTTGCTATGGATAATATTATTAAACTTAATATTCTACAACCTACAGCTGGCACACCTATTAAAGCCACTTCTGCTAAATTAATAGACGTTACGAGTACTACTCTATTTGAAACTAAATAACACATTCTGATGTTTCAATGAGTGTGAGACAAAAAAATGTTTCATGACTACTGCGTATATTCGTAATAGATGACTAAACTGACAAGACGCTTAAATCAAGCTTTTCTCACTTCTAGTCAACCTTGCGAAGCTAGGATGAAGAATTCTGTCCTAGCTTCTTTTTTTATAATTAATACTTCAATAATTTATATTCTGAGCCCACCATTAGTAAAACGCGTTGATATTCGTATTTTGAAATCGGAAACTAAAATGCGTATAATAATGTTGCTTTAGTTATGAAAGAAAATATAGGGGGTCTATCGTGGCATTTTTATTTATACTCGGTATTGTGGCTGGTATGATGGTCCCAATCCAAACCTCAATCAATTCTCGCCTTGGACGATATACTGAATCATCTTTTTATGCATCTACCATTTCATTTTTCGTAGGTACACTATTTTTATTTATTTTAAATATGATTTTTAATCCTAAATTATTTGATGGTTCATTTTATAGTGGACATACAATTGACTATCATTGGTGGGTTGGTGGTCTACTAGGTGTTTGTTTCTTAACAGGAAACTTATTATTACTGCCTCGTTTAGGCGCAGCGTTAACTGTTGTCATGACAGTAGCTGGTCAAATCATCATGGGGGTCTTCATAGATACTTTCGGACTACTTGGCGCAAGCAATCATTCGTTTACTTTCCTAAAAGCAGTAGGTATCATAATCCTATTCTTCGGTATCTTATTAATGAACTATATACCTAAAAATAAACTCCAAGAAAAAACAAATCATATGTTTTATGTTTGGCTTATCATCGGCTTTATATTTGGGTTTGCGCCACCATTACAAACAACAATTAACAGTGGTCTAGCTCAGCAAATGCATAATTCGCTATTTGCCGCACTCGTATCTTTCACTGTTGGTACATTAGCATTATTTATTTTAACGTTAATATTTAACAGAAGTCTTAAAATTAAAATCACACACCCTGATATCGGTAAAATCAAGCCAATACATTTTATTGGTGGTGTTCTAGGCGTTGTATTTGTCACATCAAATATAATTCTGATGCCGTTTTTAGGTGCAGCACTGACAACTATTGTCGCAATGTTAGGTCAAATGTTAATGGGTGTTATCATTGATCATTTCGGTTTAGGCGTTCGCAAGAATCCAATAACACTTCGCAAGTTTAGTGGGCTAATTGCCATAGCTATAGGAATTATTTTGTTACGCCTCTTCTAATTTTTACAACAATATATTGTTATCTTTATTTAAAATGTCTTCTTTTCTTAGTAATTGAGAAGACATTTTTTTATTTATACGATATTACACATATTCGTTATATCGCCATTGTATAATAGTTGTATAAAAATTTTATAGAGGTGATCTTATTGAAGACATTTTTTACCCCGTTAAGAATTTTAATTGCCACGCTTATCCTCCTCGTCATATCCTTTGTATGTTATATTTATGCAAAAATACCAACAGAACCTGACACATCTAAAATAGAAACCATTACTGCAAAACCTCAATACTCTCTCTCATTCATTGGAGAACAACAACCTCAAGAAAGTTTCACTTTATATTTCAATCCATCTTTAGGAAATGTTTCTTCCTTACTTGTCAAAAATGATGAAATCATCCATTCTGATACACCTTTATTAGAGTATTACAATCCGCCCCTTGAAAAGCTTATTGTAGCTAAAAAGAAGGCCCTATCCTCACTTATCAACCATTCGCCGAAACAATCAATTAGTCAACAGTTAACGCTAAACAGCCAAATATTAGAACTCCAAAGTCGACTTCAAACACGCATTAATTCCCCTATTTCTGGAAAAGTAACTATCCTAGAAGCACATCCTTCTAAATTAAATACAAAAATAATGCAAATTAATAGCGAAAAACATATTATTCGTGCTAATATAACTGAATCTCAATTGGAACATATTAAAGCGAATCAAGATGTAAACGTTACAAGAAATCACTCCAAATTATTTACTGGTAAAATTCTTTCTATCATTCAAATCCCTTATAAAGTAGAAAAAGGTGAATCAATTTATCAAGTAGATATTTCGACTCAAGATCAATACCCTCTTGGACGCCACTTTGATATCGATGTTGGAACTTCTAAAATAGAACTACCTATAAGTTCAATTTATGATAATTATTATGTTTTAATTACACAAAATAACAAAATTATTAAAAGAAGAATAGAATATACTAAAAGTCAAAAAAATGGGTATATTATGGTATCCAATGGATTAAATATTGGAGATAAAGTGATTGTTAATCCTTCATCATCACTACTTCAAAAATAGCAGTGATGTTTTGCAATTGTATATTCATATTAAAATTTATTATATAGAGCGAAATAATAATTGTTCTTAATTAATTGATTTTTATAAATTGCTTTGAAATTCAAACAAAGAATTTAATAATCAAAACATTGTTTTATTAAGTACTTTTTTGTTTACTTCTTAATTTCATTTAGTTATAATTAAATAAATAATATAGCATTAAATTAATTTAATAAAATTCTTTTAATCTAAATTATTTAAGTAATTTTAACTATTATAAGACGTTATATATAATTTAACGGGCAAAATAGAAAAAGCGCACAATTAGTTGGGGAGGTTTCAAAATGGCAATTTCAAAAATCAATGATTGTTTCGAATTATTAGCAATGATCACATACGCAGATAAATTAAAAAACATCATTAAAAAAGAATTTTCAATTAGCTTTGAAGAATTCGCAGTTTTAACATATATTAGTCAAAGTAAAGAAGATGAATATTATTTAAAAGATATTATTAATCACTTAAACTATAAACAACCACAAGTAGTTAAAGCAGTGAAAAATTTATCTCAAGAAGATTATTTTGATAAAAAACGTAATGAACACGATGAAAGAACTGTATTAATTCTCGTAAATAGTACACAACGTAAAAAAATCGATTCATTATTAAATAAAGTAAATACTCGTATCGAAGAAGCTAACAAAGAAACTGAATTATAATTTCTTTGTGGCTTTTCTAATTCTATTCGTTTTCGATATGAATTTATAACCCTGAGATATTAATTTTAAATAACAAAGCCAGTAAATGAAATTCGTAAATTTCACTTACTGGCTTTTTTGTATATCATATGACGTATTACAAATGTATTTTAAATTAAAATGTTTTTATCTAATATATTAATGTAAAAGCTTTATTTCATGATTCATCAAACAGACATCCACTTATAAAAATTACTGATATCATTTAATGATTCACTTCTGTTATCTGTTCAACATTTTCTAAAAAACTTAAATATAAGACTAGAAACTTATCTTCTTCTTCAACATAGGGTGCATGTCCAGATTCTTCAAATAAAACCTTCTCAACATTTTGATATCGCTCTTCTATTTTATAATGATTCTTATCATTTATAATTGGATCATAGCGTCCGTTTATAATTAATGTAGGAACTTTAACATAATGCGTGTACCCTTTATTCGCATAAGCCGTATCTAAAAGTGCTCTGCTTGCTATAGCACTATCCTCGGAATTTTGTTTACTGTATAAGCGTTGCCGTTGAATCCATTTCATTGCTGATTCTTGTTCTTTATAGATATACGGGAATAGTAAAAGTAATGCTTCAGATTTATTAAACCCTGCAATTTCGTCTTGGTGCTCAATCATTAATTTCGTAAAACCATGAACGATATCCTCAGCTTTTGAAGAGATAATTGTTAAAGATAATACATGATTTTCATGTTTTTCGGTAAATTCTCTAGCAATTATCCCTCCCATATCATGACCTAATAGATGCACTTTCTTTAAGTTTAATTTATCGATAAGTACATATAAATCTTTCACATGATCTTCTAAGTTATATGAATCAGGACGTGACGATTTACCATGTCCTCGAACATCATACGCAATCACTCTATAGTTTTGTTGAAGTTGTTTGTTTAATAAATCAAACGCTGCCGAATTACCATCTAAGCCATGAATTAAGATAACGGGGCTGCCATGTCCTTCATCTTGATAAGCTAATTTTGTTTGGTTTAACGTTTCGATTTTTTTCATATTGGCACCTCCCTTAATTGTTACTATACCCACTTCATTAAAAGTTACGCTATGAATGTTCTTAACTTTATTAAAAATATTATTATATAAATATTTTTTTAATTAAAAAAGCACTTGTAACAAGTGCTTTTTAACTCAGTCAATGACTGCCAATATAATAACGCCTGAGACATTGCTGATGTCCCAGGCTCTATTCATAAGTTAATTTACTTATCTATTTTGAACTGGGGATGTAAACTCAAATAATATTTATTTCAAGCTTATGTTAATTAAGCGTTACACCCTCGTTCTTGATGATAATTTAATTGTATAAAAAACGATCAATGCCACTATCATGATCCATATAATAAGAGAAATGATTTGTGCAATTTCAGGTTTTGTCACTACTGCATCTATCGTCTTTTGACAGAATAATAAACCAATTGCGGTGTACTCTATTTTTTTAAAAAAGACACCAATTAAGCTTAGTATAATACCTATAAAAAAGACGACTTGATGACTATAAATAGTGATGGGAATGATTCCCCAATTTAGATTAAAAGCACGCATAATGATTAAAATTAGTGCAATTATCGCAACGATATACCCTAGTATCATTTCAAAACGATTGCTATATAGAAATTTCTTCTTATCAATACGAATATTAATAAAAATCGTTAATGGAAAAATGATTATACAATAGAATATAGAAATTGCTGTAGCCGCTTGAAATGGCACATATTGCTTATCATAAAGATATGATATTAAGATAAAATTCATAATAAAGAAAATAACAGGATTCGTTTGTAAACCGAATAAATTTCGTTGAATAATCAAAATGATTTGTGCTGAAGATTTGCCACGATAATCTAAATAATCTTCATCTTTTGATTCAGACTTTTTTAAATCATTGCGCAAATTTTCTTTTATATCATCGATTAAATTAGGTGCCATCCCTTTGTGGCTAAAGTAATCGTTAATATTTTCAAGTAACACTTTATCGTTGGTTCTCATGAGTTACTCCTTTGCTATGGTTTAATAACATCTATACGATTTGTTAATTGTTCAATTTAAAATTTTATCATACATTGACATTATTTTCTGTTTAATGACGAAAAATAAG
Source organism: Staphylococcus haemolyticus (assembly GCF_006094395.1). Lineage (NCBI taxonomy): Bacteria > Bacillati > Bacillota > Bacilli > Caryophanales > Staphylococcaceae > Staphylococcus > Staphylococcus haemolyticus. Next base: position 2,194,331 of record NZ_CP035291.1, read on the forward strand.
AGCATGACGTTATTCAAAAGTTAGAATTTAACGTCATGCTCCTAGTGATGGAATTATAAAATTTGTTATTTTTATTATTTAGCAAGATCAATACGATATAATTTTAAGTTTTTATCTTGAGGTGAATTTGAGCCAAATTGATAGCTTGTTTTACCTTTTTGAATATATCCAAAATTGCCACTTACTTTATTATATTGAACTCGTGCCACTGCATTTTGGCCTAAACTTTTCTTAACTTGATTATAAGTTGGGCCATTAGCTTCATTATAAGTCATAGAAACTCTTGTAACATAACCTTGGTTCTTTTTACCTACTGCAGTTACAACTAATAAACCTTTATTTGTGCGATACTCATAATAACCTTCATTGTTGCTTGGATTTTTAGAATAAATCGGTGTACCATATTTGTTTGAAACATTTTTGATTGATTCGCCAAGTGTAATATTTTCTAATGATTTTTCACCTTGAGTTAATTGTTGAACTGTTTGAATTGTATTACCGCTAGCTGCTTCAGCATGATTAACGCCTACTCCTGTCATTACTAGTCCTGAGACTATAAATGCCGCTACTAATTTTTTCATAAGCACTCTCTCCTTTATCTCATTTCTCGTCTTGTGCTTATTCATAGTATACCCCATTTATTACTAAAATAACACTATTATTACAAAAATGTTACAAATTAAGTTATTTTATGTAACAAATTAGGATGACGACTGAAGTTATCCTAACAACAATTAGTGCTCAGGCATATATTTCTTAATAAATGGTGTTACATCTTTAATAAACTTATCTTTCTCTTCCTCAAAAGGATATAAACTTGATTGAGCATACACATCAAATTGTGACTCTTTAACTAAATCAGCTACTTCTTTAGATTCAAGTGTTGTAATACGCTCACCATGTTCTCCCGCAATAATTAACGTCGGTTTCGTTACATGTTTAAATATGCTTGAAATCGCAGTTTCTTTGAACACATCTTCAATCGCTTGTGTCTCCTCCTTTGTAGAAATTACGTTCGTATCCTCAACATGTTTTAAAAACTTATCAACTTTTCTCGGCTTATAATAACGATGCTTTTCTAAAAACTTATTTTGTTTTTCGTCATCCCAGTTTCTAATTTTATGTGAATATTTTCTGAATAAACGTTCTTCAGGTAATTCACCCTCAATAGATGTTGGTGTTACCATTATGAGGGATGACACATAATTAGGATATCGTTCTGCCAAATCCGCAATTATGGCTGCACCCATTTCATGACCTATTAATGCTGATTCATCAATATACAAATAATCTAGTAATTGTATGATATCATCGGCAAATTCTTTGAAATCAATTTGTCTTGGTTTATCTGAATAGCCATGTCCTCTCAAATCTAGTAAAACTACTTGAAAAGATTTTGCCAATTCTTTTGCTAAATTTTGAAATATAGAAGCATTTTCATATGCCGTATGTACTAAGACAACAGGATATCCCTCACCCATCGTATTGTAATGTAAGGATAAACCACCTTTTCTAGTAAATAAATCCATCTTATGAATCTCCTCCTTGTTTAATATGAATCGGTAATATTGATAATAACTCTTCACTTGTAGTAATAATAAAGTCAACCTCTTCTTCTAAAGGTTCTAATTCAGCGTCATCATGTTTAAACCACACACTAACCATGCCCATTGCGCGAGCTGGTGCTACATCATTTAAAGCGTCATCGCCCACATACATTATCTCTTCTGGTTGAACATTTAATTGATTAATCATATCTTCAAATATTTTAGGATGAGGCTTACGGAATCCTACTGTTTCAGAAGTTGATAAATAGTTGATTACATGCCCTAATCCTAATGAATGTAAACGAAATTGTTTAATTTTAGATTTACCATTTGCGATAACACCTAAAACATAATTATTTTGCGATAATTTCTCCAAAGTATATAGCGTGTCATAATAAGGGAATACGTAACGATAGAAATGCATTTCAAAATCATTAAATAAATCTTTCCATGTTAGACGATCAATATGGAACTGCTTAATAATTGCTTTATATAAATCAGGTTTATCATTATCTTCATCGTCATCTAATTCTATAAATTTTTGTTTAAAATCTGCTAATTGAACATGTACGAAGTAATCATGAAATCGTTCATATTGTTCCTCAATGAATTTATCTCGAGATTTTGTTCTATCTAATAATGTACCTTCTAAATCAAACACGATTGCTTTTATATGACTTAAGTCCATTGTCAATTCCCTCTTAACTCTCTAATTATTCTCATTTTATCAAAAAGTCTTCCATAAAAATAATAACGTAACATCCATGCGATACAGTTAAATGTATGTTTAAACATCTTTAGATTGCTTAAGCAAAATGTAAAACAATGTTGGAGTACCTATTAAAGCCAAAATAATACTAGCTGGTATTTGCACTGGATGAATCAATACACTTCCAATCCAATCTGCAATCAACATCATTGTAGCACCGATTAAAATATTTAATATCATTTGAATGCCTAAAGTAAATCTCCAATAATAGCGTCTTATCAGTTGAGGCACTATCATGCCGATGAAACCAATAATACCTGTATATGCTATCGCGACTGCTGTTATTATAGATGCTAGTGTGAGTATCAAAAACATGACTTGTTGGACGTTTAAACCTAATGACTGGCTCTTCAATTCACCTAATTGTAATAACTTAATCGCTGGTACCATACTAAATAGAATCAATATAATAGGTATAGCTATTAGACCGATGTATATGACCTCTCGCGTTTCAGCCGCTGCAAATCCTCCGAAAAAGTAGTTAGCTATTTGGTTCATCTTATTAGGTTTAATTAAAACTAGAATATACAATAATGCATTAAAGAGTGCACCTATCATCAAACCAGTAATAATAAGAATTTTAAGTGGATAACCACGTGAGATTTTGGCAGCAATCATCAAGACGATCAATAATGCGATTAAACTAGCGCTAATTGAAAAGATGGGCACCCAAATAAAAGATAATCCTAGAAATATCGCCAATCCAGAACCGAATGTAGCACCACTTGCCAGTCCTAATGTAAAACTATCGGCTAGAGGATTATTTAAAACAGTCTGAAACATCTGACCTGCTAGTGTTAATATTGCTCCTGTTAATAAGGCCTCAATAATTCTTGGCAACCGAACTTTGAGCAATATCATTTGATTAAATGAATCTGTTAAACTCCCCATGTCCCATAGTAAATAAAGTCCTATAGCACCGATTAAACATATGCACCAACTTAGAAATGTTAAATATATATTTCTTGTCATTTTATCAACTCATCAATAATCTTTCTATTATTTCTTCTATTATAACTGATGATATAAAAGAATGGGACTGGGGCCAGCATTCTTTTAAATTCGTAGATTCAGCTTGCCTTAGTTATAACACTTCTAAATATAATTCGTTTTGCTATTTCCCGTTGCATAGTCACAAAAATAATTAGAACTGAGAAAAACTTGATTTAAAGCCTTTCTCAGTTCAGTTAGCTACAGGGGATTTGAAATGTAACCTTTCACTATAAAATTGTACTAATCTCACTTTTACAATAACTATTTAATTCATATGAATTTATCTTTTATAAATAGCGTCTCTTAATTGTTTTAAACCTTCATCAATACGAGGGCCTGGACGTGAAATTTCGTCACCGTTCACTGTTTCAATACGTCCATTTTTCACAGCTTTAATTTGACGGAAACCATCACGTTTTTTAATCACTTTATAGTAATCTGATTTAGATAGTCCTTCTGTAGAAATGAGGATATCTGGATTCTTTTTAATGATACTTTCTTTATCCACTGGTTTCCAACCTTCTATATTTGAAAAGCTATTTTTAGCATCTAATTGGGCTAACATGTCATCAAAAAATGTATGTTTGCCTGCTGTATATATTTCAGGTTTAGAAGATACTTCCATAAAAACAGATTGTGATCTATGATGTCTTGGCACCGACTTTATTACTTTTTCAACATTGTGCTTCGTCTCATCAACAAGTTCGTTAGCTTCATGTTCTCGTCCTGTTACTTTACCTATTTGTTTAAAAGTTTCATACGTTTGATCCAATGATTGTGCATCTTTCACATAAACTACTTTTACGCCATTTTTTTCAAGACTATCTAATACTTTCTTTGACGTTCCTTTTTGAGATTCATGCGCTAAAATTAAATCGGGTTTGACTTTTAATAATGCTTCTTTATTTAAATTCATTGTATCAAATTGTTTTTTCCCTTTTTTAACATCTTTAGGGTAATCGTCCACTGTAGAAACACCCACAATATCTTTTCCGAGACCTAATTCATAAAGAATTTCCGTATTACTTGGCATAAGCGACACGATACGTTTGTATGAATGCTCTTTCGAATTGGAATCAGATTGATTACTTTGTTTATCTTCTTGTTTATGTTGGTCATTTTGTCCACAAGCGACAAGAATCAACATGACTAAACTAAGTAGGATCCATAACTTTTTATTTAACACGTTCACACATTCCTTTCTAGATTATGTATATGTATGCATATATCATAACAAATAATATTAAATATTAATTTAAGTTTTTTATATTTAATTGTGTAATTTTATATTATTATTTGTTTCATGGAAAATTTTAGATATTAAAAAGCATTGAATATCTCTAAATTTAGAAATACACAATGCTTTTCTTAACATTACTGTGCTTTGGGATTAGGTCCATATTCATTTGTACCTTTTTCACTATCTGTAACACAATAAATCAATGCGAAAATTGATACAATTAATAATACGATCGAAATAACTAAAACAACTACCGTTGCAATCATTAACGATACGTCAGAATAAAAATCACTCAAATACACATTAGATATTGTTTCTAATAATACAATTAATCCTCGTAACAGCATCGATATTAACATAATTAACGGAATTAACATTGTGCGCCCAACATCATGAAATCGACGTACTGACATAGTAAATGTCCCTATTACAATGATGACATCAATCGTTTCATAAACAATGTTAAAAAACGTATCTCCACCACCAAACACCCATTCAAGTAAATCGGCAAGTAAACTTAATAATACAAGTACGATGATGTTAGCTAGTGTTGCATACCAATAATGTCGTCTACGTGTTCGACCTTGTACATTGAAATAATTTTTCCAGAATAGCTGATACGACTCAATCATTATAGCGTCTCCTTTAAATATGATTCACTATAATCATTACACAATAAAAGATTGAAGAAAATACTTTATTTAATATAAGCTTGAATTGCATCTGCAATAAATTTATTTAGGTTATCATTGCGTCCTTTATTAATATTTTTCGCAAAACGTTCATCATTTTCATAAGTCAGTGCCATGTAATTTAAAAATTGGTTATCTGCATTAGGTACTTGTCGTTGTAATATCTTTTTTAACGTTTCAATATTTTGATACGTATATGCGTCATCCGCTGAATAACCATCTTCCAATAATTGATTCATCTCATTAAAAAATTGATTAAATTGTTCATTAGTATGGTCATCATTATCCTGCTTCTCTGAATCATTGAATTGAGTTCTATTATCTTTATATGACTGATAGTAATCTGTATCACCATATTTTAGCGCCGCTTCTTTATCATATTGTTCATTCACATCAAATTGATTAAATTTGTCCATATTAATCTCCTCATTTCTATGATTAATTAGATGATGATTGAGGTAATCAATGATTTGATTCAGGTGATTTCGTTGATGAATAATTTGAGCATAATTTTCTTCTAATATTGCATTTTTATCAGTAATACTTTGCTGAAAATAGTCTTGAATGTTCTCAAGCGATAAATTGAGTTGTCTAAGAAATAAAATTGTTTGTAATTTTGTTATATCTTGAGAATGGTAATAGCGATACCCGTTAGTATCAATATAACTAGGCACAAGTAAACCAATCTCATGATAATAACGTAGAGTTCTTGTACTAACCGACGTCACTTTGCTCACTTCATTAGGTGTAAAATATCCATGATTTAACATTATTTTATTCTCCACTTTACTTTATTTTTAATATCATTAATACCTCATTCATCTATTTAGGAGTATGGACTATGACGTAACGTTAAAGTCAATCATTCTTATTAAAATAATCTTCTAAAAATGTGTATTTTTGAGTCCCTTTTCCATTAAAATAGTTTTTCCCAAAATTATCTAATAAGGCATGAAACTCGTTAGCATCTTGATTCGTAAAATGAGGAGGCAATGAAATTTGCTTTTTAAATTTATCGTAACTTTCTGTATGGGCGTAACCTAACTTACTATACAAACGTCTCGTATAACTATCAGGAATAAACTCGATACCTTCAAAGATATAGACGAGTAAAACATCAGCTGTTTCGCTACCGATGCCTCGAATTTTTAGTAATTCTCTTCTTAAATTATCTCCATAATGTTGAGCAATATTTTCATAATCAAAATTAAATTGATTTAACCACTGAAATAATGCATGAATCGCCTTTCCCTTATTCTTATAAAAACCACTTGAACGGATGATTTCCTGTAGTTCAGCTAATGGTAACGATAAAATTTTTTGTGGATCAAATTGTGTTTCCTCTCTTAAACGCATTAAAGCCATATCTGCGTTCTTCCAATTTGTATTTTGTACTAATATCGCCCCGAGCATCATTTCTTCAGGGCTTTTAGCAGGCCACCAATGTTGAGGCCCCATATTGTCTAATAATATTTTATAAAGTGCTTCTGTCGTAAGCGTTGGCATGCTCTCACTCCATTCTTCACATAACAATACCCTCACAAATCGTAATTTATGAGGGTAATATGATAATTGATATCTATGTTATTTCATAATTATTTACATTGTTTCAGGTGCTGATACACCTACTAATGATAAAGCATTGTGTAGTGTAATTCTAACTGCATCTACTAAAGCTACATGTGCTTTCGTTTTTTCTGCATCGTCTGTTAATACTTTTTCAGCATTATAGAATTTATGGAATGCAGATGCTAAATCTTGAATGTAGTTCGTTAAACGATGTGGTGCGCGACTTTCCGCTGCACTTTCAATAGTTGGTTCAAATTCAGCAACCTTCTTCAATAAATCGATTGCTTTTTCATTCGTAATTGTTGAAAAGTCAGCATCAGCAGTAACTTCAACACCTTGTTCTTTTGCTTGTTTCAAGATTGAGCAAATACGTGCATGCGCATATTGTGCATAGTAAATTGGATTGTCTTGTGACTTTTCTTTCGCAAGTTCTAAATCAAAGTCAAAGTGAGAGTCAGGACTACGCATTGTTAAGAAATAACGTGCAGCGTCAATACCTACTTCATCCATGATTTCACGTAAAGTAATCGCATTACCTGTACGTTTACTCATTTTCACTTCAACGCCATCTTGCATTAAACGCACCATTTGCATGATTTGAATTTCAAGACGATCACTATCCACACCAAATGTTTCAAGACTAGCTTTCAAACGATTAATATAACCATGATGGTCGGCACCCATTAAATCGATTAGGATATCATTACCACGATTAATTTTATTGTAGTGGTATGCAGTGTCTGGTGTGAAATAAGTGTAATTACCATCTTTTTTAATTAATACACGGTCCTTGTCGTCTTTAAAATCAGATGTACGTAACCATGTCGCGCCATCCGCTTCATACGTATAGCCGAGTTCATTCATTTTAGCTAATGTGTTATCAATGGCACCATTTTCATATAATGATGTTTCACTAAACCAATTATCAAAGTGGACATTGAAATCAGCTAAATCTTTTTTCAATTTATCCATTTCATAATCAACACCAAGTTTTCTGAATGTTTTAAGACGTTCTTCATCAGAGTAGTCTTTCATTTCAGGGTGTTTATCAGCTAAATCTTTACCAATTTCGATAATATCTTTACCGTTATAACCATCTGCTGGCATTTCATGGCTTGTATCACCAAGTGCCTCGAAGAAACGTGTTTCAATAGAACGTGCTAAGTTAGTAATTTGATTACCCGCGTCATTAATATAATATTCACGTGTTACATTATAACCTGCAGCAATTAAAATATTAGCTAATGAATCACCTACAGCAGCATTTCTAGCATGACCAATGTGCAGATCACCAGTTGGGTTAGCAGATACATATTCTAATAAAATATTCGTATTTTTAGATTCTTCAGCATAACCGAATTTGTCACCTTTATTGATAGCTTCTGGGATAACTGTCGTTAAATACTGATTATCTAAGTAGAAATTAATGAAACCAGGGCCCGCGATATCTACTTGCTTCACGTTCGCTTTACTTGTGTCTAAGTTATCAACGATTGCTTGAGCAATTTCACGTGGATTACGTTTCGCAATCTTTGTTAAAACCATTGCAATATTAGTTGAATAATCTCCATTTTTAGTATCTTTTGGTATTTCTACTTTAATTTCAGGAATATCTTCAGCCAGATTAGCTTTTTCAATACTTGCTTTAATTTCTTCTATTAAAGTTGATTTTACTTTTTCAATAATATTCATTCGCTTATCTCCTTATAATTAATTTCATATTGATATGAGCCCATCTTTTCATCGTTCTGATGTAACTCGTATTGAATCTTTAA